>PNLE01000173.1 GCA_013822855.1 Planctomyces sp. | reverse complement strand
GGGAGCCTGCCCTACGGGTTTCATGCGATCAGCGTCAAACCCGGTGGAAGCTGGTCACCTAAGAGTTGGCCCGCTTCGTCGGATGTGAATTCACCGCCGGTGAGGACCAGTTGTTCGAGATGTTCGCCCGCGCCGTGTTGCCGGAGCCACTGGGCGACTTCCTCGCGGAGTGACGAACTCAGGTCGCGGTAGCGGTCGCCCGTCTTCCGGGCGATCTGGGCCAGCGACAACCCCACCAGCGGCACCGGGCCGCCGCAGGTCATCAGGGTCGACAAATAACGCTCGACCTTGTCGGATTCCAACACGTGGTCGAGGGAGCCGTAGACCGGTGCCCGCTGCCCGAGGCGGCCCAGTGCCCAGATGCCCGCTTCGATCGTTCCCGGAAGCGTGCCGGCGTTGAGTCCCCGCTCGACAAGTGATCCCACCTCGCCGCGAATCGCCCGCGGCAACTGCTCGAAGGCTCCGAACAGCCGCACCATTTCAGCCAGTTCGTGAGGCGATGGGCCGGACTTGCTGGCTCCTTTCTTCGAGTCGCCGCTCCGCTTGAACGCACTTCGCAGGATGGTCAGGAGTGGAGTTGCGATCGCCAGTTGGGTTCCCGCCGACAGTCCCCCCGAAATGCGCCGCCAGAGGATCAGCACTTCGACACGGACCTGCGGGTCAGCACTTCCCAGCTTGCCGCTGATCGACTTCCAGGTCTCCTGGACACGCCAATCGTCGATCGCCACGCCGTAACCCGGCCGTAGACTGAAGCCCGCCAGATTCAGCCACCGCGCCTCGTGGGCCGGAGACTTCGCTCGCTGTTCAGCGACCTCCATCAGTGACGCCCACAACGACCGGAGTGCCACGGGGGGCCACGCCTCGCGTGACAGTTCGAGAGTCTCTGACAGCCTGGGCATCAACTCACGCGGCGGGAGGGCTTGCGGCCCCGTCGTTGCGAATGTGCGGCGAATGAGGTCGCTGGATTGTATGAGCAGGCCTTCGTCGACCACGCCCGATTGCTCGCCCGTACCGGAATGGGCGGCGAGATCGGTGCGGGTCACGCTCCGCACATCGAATGCCAGTTTCCACGAACGCGGTCCGTCGACTTCGCGGCAGCTCAGGTCGAGTGTCCCTAGTTCGGTGAGCCGGGCGGAGAGTGTCGCGATGACCGTCGTCGCCTCCGCTTCGCGGCGACTTTTCAGGACCGTCCGGATCGGCGGGAGGGGAGTCAGTTGCTCCCGGTCGAGAGGAATCAGCTTGCCCGCCGCATCGGTCAGTCGCGTGCTCGAACAAAACAGCGGGAACTCGACCGGTTGGGAAAGTCGCAAGAGGAACTTCTTGTCCGAGAGGTCGATTTCCGTTCCCGGTTCGATCCCCGCAGGCAAGACGCAGAGCGCCCCTTCCGTGGCTCCGCCGATCTGGAGGTAGTAGCTTCTCGCCAAACCCGCGACGATCTTGATCCCCTGCCCCCGGCGGACAAGGCCGAAGTAGGCGGCTCCCTGGGCGACAGCCAGATCGAGCCGGCCATGATCTAGCTCGCGGATACGCTTTGCCGCGACTTCAGGCGTAACATTGGGGCAGAACCAGTGCCGCAAGGTTTCCAGCACGCGTTCCTTGAGGACGGGTGATTCGAACACCCCTCCGTTGAACAGCACGAGGTCGGGGCAGGCGGGATCGCTGTTCGCCTGGGCTGCCATACTTTCGGTGGGTGGTTGCTGGCGATCCAGTTCCGCCAAGGTTTCGCGGTGCTGGGTGAGAAATTGGCCGAGATACCTGGTGATGGCCGCATCGGCTGCATAGGCCAGGCCGAACTCGCGAAAGCCCAAGGGCTGTGTGCTGGGCCGATCAGTGAGTTCACACACGGGGAAGAATCCGTCCACGAGGCAAGCCTGCGCCTCGCCTTGGGTGACTTCGTACTGCTTGCTCCCCGTGAGCAGTTTGGAACCACCGCCGGAGACCACCACGCTCGCCGCCGCCGGGGGCTGTGTGCCCAACAACGATTCCTTCAGCACCCGGCACTTGCGGATCAGCGACAAGAACTCCCTCGGCGAGAGTTTTTCCTCCAGCCCGTACTTCTGCTCGACAAAATGGGCCAGCGCGAGATCGAGGTTGTCGCCGCCGAGAATCAGATGCTGGCCGACCGCCACGCGATGGAACTCACACAAACCATCCGGGCGGCTGCGGACCCGAATCAGTGTGAAGTCGCTCGTGCCGCCACCGACATCGATCACGAGGATTTTCTGGCCGGGATGGACCTGAGTTTTCCAGTCGTGCCGATGCCGCTCGATCCAGGCGTAGAACGCGGCTTGCGGCTCTTCGATGAGTGTCACCCGTGGCAGGCCCGCTTCGCGAGCGGCTTTCACCGTCAGTTCGCGAGCGATCTCGTCGAACGAGGCCGGCAGGGTGATGACGATCTCCTGCTCCGCGAGCGGTGCCTCCGGGAACTGGGCATCCCAGGCCTGGCGGTAATGCTCCAGATACCGGCTGCTGGCCGTCACGGGGGACAGCTTGGTGACATCGTCCTGGCTTTGCCACGGGAGGATGGGAGCCGTCCGGTCAACGCCGTGGTGGCAGAGCCAGCTCTTGGCGGAGGAGATCAAGCGACCGGTGTTGTGCGTTCCTTGATCCCGCGCCAGGACGCCGACGGCCGTCGACTTCGCTTCCGTCGACCACGGGAGCTTCAGGGCCTCCGCCGGAGCTTCGCCCGCCGCGAACTCGTAGTGGAACGAAGGGAGAATCTCCCGCTTCTCGACCACGCCGCTGGCCACCAGTTGCGGCACGAGGAACGTCTGCACTTTTTCTGGCGTGCCCAACGTATCGACATAGGCCAGCGCGCAATTGGTGGTGCCGAGGTCGATCCCGACGACAAAACGAGACGGAGCGGGAGGCGTCGTCACCGGCGGTTGTTCCTTGCTCAAACGAGTGTTCAATCCGCGATTCATGCCACGGTATGCGAACGACTGGTTGCATTCGCGAGCGGATAGCTGTTCAATGTCCTCAACAGATCAACAATTGCTTCTAAGTTGAAGTTTGCCAATTTGTTGTCTGATCTTTTGTTTCCCCATTCACACCCGACATCATCTATTCCGGCTCCCCCGAAGATTATCGCTCTTGAAGGATCACCTGATGCCCAGACTTGTACCGTTTCCCACCGCTCAAAAACCACTTCGACCGTTGGCAATGCTGGCGGTGTGGGCCATCGGCTGCCTCACTTTCAGCTTTTCCACTGCCGCCCCTGCTGAAGAAAAGACCGAGGAGGCGGGCTTTGTCTCCCTCTTCGACGGCGAAACGCTCAAGAACTGGGACGGCAACCCCGAGTTCTGGAGCGTGCAGGATGGTGCCATCACCGGCACCACCACTCCCGAAAAGCCCACCAAGGGGAATACCTTCATCATCTGGCGCGGCGGCGAAACGGGCGATTTCGAATTGAAGCTCGACTACAAGATCGTCGGCGGCAACAGCGGTATCCAGTATCGCAGCTTCGAGGTGAAGGATCAGCCTTGGGTCGTGGGTGGGTATCAAGGCGATTTCGAAGCGGGCAACACTTACAGCGGTATCAACTACGGCGAACGCTTCCGCGGCATCCTGGCCCTGCGTGGCCAGAAGACCGTCATCGGCGATGATCACAAACCCGTGGTGAAGGAACAGTTCGCCGAAGGGGCTGCTCTGCAAAGTGCCATCAAGAAGGAAGACTGGAACAGCTACCGCATCGTGGCCAAGGGGTTCCAGTTCGACCATTACATCAATGATACGCTGATGAGTTCCGTCACCGACGAAGACATGAAGGATCGCCGCGCCACAGGGATTCTGGCCCTGCAACTTCACGCCGGCCCGCCCATGAAAGTGCAGTTCAAGAACATCCGGATGAAGAAGCTGGGTGGCGAAGAAGCCAAAGTGAGCAGCAAAACGGACAAGAAGCAGGTGCTGCTCCTCGCAGGGAACAAAAGTCACGGCTTCGGTGCCCATGACCACACCGCCGGCTGCACCCTCCTGGCCAAGCTTCTCAACGAGAGCGGCCTGCCCGTCGAGGCGACCATGCATTCCCTCCAGTCGCAAGGCTGGCCGAAACCGGAAGTCCTCGCCAATGCCGATACGATCGTCATCTACGCCGACGGTGGCGGCGGGCACCCTTTCAACAACCATCTCGAGGAAATCCAGCAGCTGGTCGACAAGGGAACGGGGATCGTCTGCATCCATTACGGAGTGGAAACGGTCACGGGCAAGCCGGGCCAGGCGTTTCTCGATTGGACCGGCGGCTTCTTCGAACCCCACTGGTCGGTCAATCCACACTGGACAGCCAACTATGAAAAGTTCCCCCAGCACCCGATCACCGCTGGCGTGCAGCCTTTCAAGATCAACGACGAATGGTATTACCACATGCGGTTTCGCGAAGGGATGGAAGGGGTCACTCCCATCCTGACCGACCTCCCCGGCCCGGACACGCTCAAGCGGCCCGACGGCCCCCACAGTGGCAACCCGGCTGTCCGGGAAGCGATCGCCAAGGGCGAACCCCAACACATGGCGTGGGCCCACGAGCGGGCTAATGGTGCCCGCGGCTTCGGCTGCTCCGGCGGACATGTCCACTGGAACTGGGGCCATCCCGAGTTCCGCAAGCTCTTCCTCAATGGCATCGCCTGGACGGCCCATGTGGAAGTCCCGACAACCGGTGTTCCCATCGGCAAAGTGGGAGTCGAAGAACTCCTCGTCGGCCACGACGAGCCGATTCCCCCCGATTTCAACAAGGCCCGCATCGACGCGATGGTCGCCGAATGGTCCAAGTAGAAAGTCAGTGGCGTGTCTGATCTGGGGGCGATTGAAAATTTTCGCCCCCAGTTATCCGCCGACCTTTGTGAATCGAGTTCTGCTTCCCTGAACTTCAAGCACCGCTCTTCGAACAGTGCCTGAAGTTCGACCACCTATCGCTTGTCCCCTCGATCCGCTGTTCAGTCCGTTCCCTCCCTGGGATCGCCGAATCGTTGTGCTGGCCTGTTTCCATGGATTCCAGAGATCCTTGGGAAGCTCTTGCGCGTCGATTTCGGGAGTTCTTCGGCTGATGAATACCGCCGCTTTGGAATCGCCCGATGAATCCTTTCCAGAAACTGCTTGGAAAACGGCAACCCTTCAGTGACCCCACCGAAGAAGCCGCTTTGATCCTGTTGCGGACCGCCGACCGCCTCGAATACCGCTGCGGCCAGCTGTTCAGGCAGCATGGTCTCACCAATTCCCAGTACAACGTGCTGCGTATTCTGCGGGGCGAGGGGGAGCCGCTGCCCAGTCTGGAGATTGGCCGCCGCATGCTTCAGCCAGTTCCCGCGATGACCGGCCTGATCGACCGCCTGCAGAAGCTGGGACTGGTCGATCGCCAGAGAATTCCCATGGATCGTCGGCAAATCCTCGTCGGCCTCACCGAACAAGGGAGCCGTCTCGTTGCGAACATCGACGAGCCGCTCAAGGTGCTGATGTCCGAAATGTTCGGCAATCTTTCGCCGGAGGATCTCCAGCAACTGACGCAACTTCTGGAAAAAACGCGGCAGCAAATCGAGCCAGCCGTGTAAGGTTGAGGGCCGGCTCCCGCTAATACACGACATGTCGAGTATCGACTGGCCGTATCATCAGTTGTTGGTGGGCGGCGAATTTCGTGTTCCATCGGACAGGCCCCATCATGAAGCGTCTCCGCAAAGCCAACGAGCGCGGTCATTTCGATCATGGCTGGCTCAAGACTTCCCACACTTTTTCCTTCGGCCACTACTTCGACCCCGATTGGAACGGCTTCCATACGCTCCGCGTCATCAATGAAGACTTCGTCGCTCCGGGTCAGGGGTTCGGCACCCACGGGCACAAGGACATGGAGATCATCACCATCGTCCTGAGCGGTGAACTCGAGCATAAGGACAGCCTGGGGAACGGCGAAGTCCTCCGCCCCGGCGAACTTCAGCGAATGACGGCGGGGAGTGGCATCCGTCACAGTGAATTCAATCCCAGCGCCTCGTCGCCCACGCATCTCTACCAGATCTGGGTGCTGCCGGAAGCGAAGGATCTCGTCCCCGGCTACGAACAGCGCCCTTTCCCCCAGAAGGAGCAGCGCGACAAGTGGCGGCTCGTCGCCTCCCGCGATGGCCGCGATGGTTCGCTCACGATCCGGCAGCGGGCGGATCTTTGGCTGACAACTGTAACTGCGGGCCAATCGGTCTCGAAGCCGGCGGCTCCCGGGACACATGGCTGGCTGCAGGTCCTCTCGGGAACAATCACCGTGGATGGGAGATTCCTCGAACCGGGCGACGCCCTCTATTGGACGGAAGCCGAGCCGTTGGAAGTGCATGCGACGGCCGAAAGCCAAGTGCTGCTGTTCGAGCTCGCGTAGGTCGCTTGGAATATCGGTTGCATGCAAGTGCACCCATCCGCCCGAATGCCTTGAACCGGTGCATTCCGAGGACTTCATGCACCCTACTTATGATTCACTCACCCAACGTCATCCCATATTAACCACACTGGAAACTCAATATGCTGAATTCCATCATCTCCATCATCGGCCGCACCTCCATCGTCGCCATTTTCCTCATGAGCGCGCTGGGGAACAAGATTCCCAACTACTCGAAGGTGGTCGGCTATATGGCGTCGGAAGGGGTCCCGGCCCCGCAGGTGCTGCTGGCGGGTGCCATCGCCTTCTTGATCATCGGCGGAATCACCGTCCTCGTCGGCTACAAGGCCCGTGTCGGCGCCTCGCTGCTGCTGATCTTCCTGGCCCTCGCGACCTACTACTTCCACGATTTCTGGACGGTCCAGGACGCGGCCAAAGCTCAGGCCGAGACGATCCAGTTCTTCAAGAACGTTTCCATGATGGGGGCCATGCTCTTCATCATCGCCAACGGCTCGGGGGCGGGCAGCCTCGATGCGCTACTCGCCAGACGCCGAGCGAAAGTCTGATACGAATCGCAACCTGAATTGGCCTGTTGAGAGCCGCAAAAACATGCCCGCACAAAGCTGCGGGGCATGCCACCCGAATGCTATTTCAAATTGAAACGTGTATCAGAGGGACCCGAAATAGAATTCAACCTTCGAGCCAGTAGGTCGTCCAATGGGTGGGAAACGGGGCTTCGATCAAGACGTTGTCGAAACGGATCGGATGCGGAATCTCCAACCGACGGGCGTGCAAGGCGATCTGCTCGACGGCGGGTCGCCTTGCTGTTGGATCAGCGTCTGCGGAAGGAGGAATTGCTGGTTCACCCGAGGTTGACCCATACTCCCAGTCGCCCAGCACCGGGCAACTCATGGCGGCCATCTGCACGCGGATCTGGTGCATGCGTCCGGTTTGCAGATCGACTTCGACCAGCGACCGATCATCACGGGCTTCGAGCACACGATACTCGAGTGTCGCGATCTTCGAGCCGGGCGTTCCTTCCGGCACCACCAGACTGTGCGCCGCCTCGGCATCCTTGAGCAGCCAGTGATTCAACGTGCCGGTCTCTGCGGGGAGTCGTCCCCGTACGACGGCGACATAGGTCTTCTTGACCCTTCGCTCGCGAAAGACTTCCGACAGCCGCGCGGCCGCCTTTGAGTTTCGTGCGAAGACAATCACACCGGAGACGGGTCGATCGAGTCGATGGGGGATGCCCAGATAGACATTGCCGGTCTTCTGATACCGCTGCTTCAACCACTCGCGAACCCAGCTTTCAAGTGTCGGTAATCCGCCCGGCACTCCCTGCGTCAGTAACCCCGCCGGCTTCCAGACTCCCAGGAGCGGGCCGTCTTCTAGCAGTATGCGTGGCGACGAATCCCCCACGGGTTCGGATCCGCCGGTCGCGGGAATGGCCACAGCATCCATCAGTTTTTCGCCAGGGGTTCCAGTTCCGCCACCGAGAGAGGCGTCTCTCCCTTGATCCATTGGTTGTAACTGATTTCCTCCCGGAAGCGACTGAATCCGCCACCCGGCCCCGTAATGGCGGCCAAAATGCCGTACTTCTTCGCGGAAAAGGCCAACTCGCTCTTCTCCGAAAGATCCCACTCCTGCGAGTTGAGGCCGTGGGTTGAGGTTCCCGGTCGTCGTGAATTCACAAATGAGATGGTCAGCTTAGAGGGGTCGACATCGCCGCCGTCAAAAAACTTGCTGAAGCTGGCCGGATCCTTCACTTGAACGGCAGGTTTTCCTTTGGCACCCACCCACTTGCCGACATTGTAGACGTTGTTCCGCCCCTCCCAGGTCCGGCCGGTGTTCGAGGCGTCGGCCGTCAGAAAGGTCGAGCCCAGGGAATCACATTTGAAGACGCAGTGCATCGCCTTTGAATGGATCTCGCCCGTGAACTTCTCCGCAGTGATTCCTTCGGCCGTATGGATCGCACTTGCGGAGAGGAGCAGAGAGAGCAACCCCTTCCCCGCGACATCGATCCCCTTGGTGGCGAAGATGACCGAGTTGTCGATGGTCACCGATTCGTCGCCTGTCATGTTGAGCTGAATCGCCGTCGCACTGGTCGAGAGGAGTGAGTTCTTGATGACGATCTCGCCCGTGCCGTTCGAACTGATGGCCACAATGCCCCGCTTGGTCCCTTCCGAGAGCGCGCAGTTGAGCAGCCGCAATTTTCCGCCGTTGACCTGTAAAATCCTCCACGGAATCGTGTTCGATCCGGCTGGCGGATCCATCTGCAACCGCAGACCCTCCAGAGTGACAGTTCCCGATTCGACCGTGAACAGCGCCTGGGCCACCGCATCCCGCTCTGGCCGATACCGCAGGCCGGTCGCGTCGTACCCTACCGCATACTCCAACACCGGCGCATAGCCGAAACCTGCCGTGAGTGTCAGATCCTGCTTGAAAAGATCGTTCTGGCAGCGAAACGGGCCATTACCGTCGATACGAATCGTTTCTCCCGGCTGCGCGCTGGTGATGGCTTCCTGGAGCGTGGCGAATCGGGGAGTCCCTTCGCGGGCGGGGATACAGAACGCCTGCTCCGGCTCTCCTTCGAGCAGGCGGGAGATGTCGCTCCCCAGATTGGCTTTGCGGAGGAACAGAATCGCGAAGGCCGTATCCGCCGGGCTCTCCTTGGAATCGGGCCACGAGCCATCCGGCTTCTGCGACTTGAGAAGGGCCGTCGACCCTTGGTCGAACCACTTGACATCGCCCAGTTTTTCGAGGCCCAGCAGCACTCCCAACCGCTCGACCGACCACATGAAGTAGCGGGCTGAGCCGGGGCTCATGCTTTTGGCATAGTAGCCGACCTGTGTGAATCCTTTCGAGTAGATGGGATCCCCCAGAAGTGTGGCTTTTTCGGCTCCCTTGGCGGTGGCTGAACCGCGGACGGCCGGGGCCTTCTGCAATTCCTGGCGGATCTTGGTGGCTCTGGCGACGGTCAGGCAGAAGAGGCCGGCCGAGGTCATCGACCCCGTGCTATCGGTCTTCGTTCCCTTGGGGTTGTAAGTCCAGCCGCCGTCCTCGTTCTGGGAATCGACGAAGCGGGCGGCGACGAGTTGCATCGCCTCATCGATCGAGACCCCATAGCGCGAACAGACCCACAGGCCCAGCACACCGAACTGGGTGCAGCTGTTGTCGCCGTCACCCGCTTTCCGCTTGGTGCCGCGGGCCGACGACGCCAGCGAAGTCGCATCGACGGCGGGGCAGGTGTAGCTCCAGCCGCCGCTTTCCAGCTGGCCCGCCAACAATCTCGCGCCGATCGTGCGGATCAGGGCCTTGTCGGCCCGATCTCCCACTCGGGCCAGCAACAGTGCCGCCAGAGTCAGGTCGTAGGTCTGCTTGAGTTCGCCATCAACCCCTTTGCGAACGCGTTTGTATCCCTTGTCGACGACCGGGTCGTACAACGGCACGCCGTTCTCGATGAGTGCGAGCGTGCAGAGGGCCGTGATGCCCACGCTGTGCCCTTCGTAAACCCAGCTGCCGTCCGCCTCCTGCTTCGACTTGAGGTATTCAATCCCCTTCAGCCGCCCCGCCTCGACCGCCGCTTCATCGGCGGCCAACGCCATAAATTTCGGGCCCGCCAGCAGCAGGAGCATGGCCAAAGAGGCCGCCAGGAATCGGTTACAGGCCTGAGAACGCATAAACACCTCCGGTACGCATGATCAACGCATCGACGAATTCTGATGATGCGATGAGTGTACGGGAATTGGAGGAGTATTCAATGCGGGATTGGCAGGCGAATCACAATCTAGGCGGCCTTTCGCGCGGGCAGTTCGTCGGCTTGTCGAACGCCGTCACTCAAGAGGACTTTGCCAGCCGTCATGACGAGGATCCGCACATCGAACCATAGCGACTGTCGCCGCCGATACTCGGCATCGAAGGCGACCTTCTCCGGAATGGAGAGTTCGTCGCGGCCGTTGACCTGGGCCCACCCTGTCAGGCCGGGTGGCAAATGGTGCACTCCCGACACCGTCCGGGCTGCCACGAGATCATCCTGATTGAACAGCGCTGGCCGTGGGCCGACGAAGCTCATGTCGCCCCGCAGGATCGACCACAACTGCGGCAGTTCATCCAGGCTGGTCTTGCGGAGGAACCGCCCCACCGGCGTGATCCAGGATCGGGAATCGGTCAACAGATGCGTCGCCACCACCGGCGTGTCGATCCGCATCGAGCGGAACTTCGGCATCTGGAAGATTTGGTTGTCCCGGCCCACGCGGTTCGACCAGTAGAGCGCCGGCCCGCGAGAGGTCAGCCGCACGAGGCAGGCGATCGTCACCATCAGTGGCAGCAGGAGGATTCCCGCCGCCAACGCCAACGCCAAATCGAATGCACGCTTCACCTGAGAACCTCGTTCCACACAGGAATTCCGGCCGCAGAACATTCAGGCGGCCCGGCTGGCGGGTCTCGCAGATTCCAGCGTTTCGATCAAGTTCAGTTGGCCCGCCGCATCCCGCCAACCATCCACCAGCGAGACCGCCGGCGACATTCCCAGCTCCCGCCACAACGCCGATCCATCGACCGCCACGTCTTCGCACATCTTGTCGACCAGCCAGCGTCCCACGGGGGCCTTTCGGCCCATGATGCCATGGGCGGATTCAACAGCTCCCAGGCCACTGCGTGCCAGCCAGGAGGGAATATGCACGACACGAGCATGGTTGCCGCCTG
>PNLE01000172.1 GCA_013822855.1 Planctomyces sp. | reverse complement strand
AATTCCGCGAAGTCCTTTTGTAATGTATCGACCGCCGGTGTGATGGGAGCCGGTGGTTCTGCCTTCTCCCCCTTCGCCACCGCCGCCTTGTAGGCCGCTTCATTCTTGGCGAACTCGGCTTGGAGATCTTTCGTCGAGAAGTCGGTCAGTTCGTCGGTCAGCCGCTTCTCCAACTCGCCCCGGATCGAGAGCCAGCGGACATACTCGATCACGGCCTTCTTTTCCGTCTCGTCCATCAAAAGGAACGACGGCATATAGGTGCCGGGGATCCCCTCGTCGAGGATGCGGGTGAGATCCGCCCGCGTGACACGTTCGGCGGCCTGTGTGGAAGTGAACTTGAAAATACCGCTGCGATAATCGCGCGGCGGCGGCTGCATGTACTTGGCCGTGGGGCCGTTGCCATCGCCCGTTGTGCCGTGGCAGTGCATGCAATTCTTCTGATAGACGACCCGGCCCTGGGCCAACAGCCCCCCGTCGTCGATCACCAGTTCATCACCTGCGGCGACGGCGGCAGGCATTGCGGCCACTGGAGCAGAATCTTTAGCGGCTGTCGCGTCTTTAGAAGTTGCCGAGGGAGACGCCAGGGAGATGGTGAGTTGGCGTTTCTCATTGTCGAAAGCGGCCACTCGATCCCCTTGGATCGAGCTGCGTCCGCCACTGGTCCAGCGGATGGGTGCTCCGACACGAACCGTAGTGGTATTTATTTTGGGGGCATCGCTTTCCGGGGCGGAGATAACCACCGAAAGTTGTGAAGCGGGAGTCTTCCCGGCTGCCACACTTTCCACCGTCGCTTTGGCTCCCCCGAAATCGATCACCGGGAGCCGATCCCACACGACAAGAGCCTCGGGAGTGCCGAAGTGCGAAAGGAGCGTATGCTCGACCGCCTGCCGCGCGTTGGGTGCGAGTTGACGGGTCGAATCCCGGAACTGAAACTCGACGGGAGGATTGGGAGTGCACCCCGAGTTCAATACAGCACCGAGGGAAACAAGAGTCCACGAGGCCGCAAACATCCGGAGGGAGAGCCGGTGCCGGGGTTGCCCCAAGGACTCAGCCTTGCGAATCGTTCGGGGAATGGGATTCAATGAAATCATCATGTGGCGGGTCGTTGGGGAATCGGGCTTGAGAGGGCGAGCTTCGGATCACTCGACGGAGGAGGGAGTGAGACTACTCGCTTTCGGTTGAGGGCGTGGGGGAAACGGCTGGAGTCGCGACGGGTGTCTCACCGGGAGCCACGGGAGCTTGAACCGGCGCGACGACCTCGGCGGGCGGAGTCACCACATCTTCCGCGATCCGCTGGATTGTAGGGATCTGTGTCGCCCCTCCTCCACATCCCGCCCCAAGAATTGCGGAAAGCCCGGCTATGACAGGCATGAGCCACAACTTCGGGCGGAAGTGTGATCGGAACCGGAGATCGGGCATGAATCGCCGCCTCAAAACAGATCAATGTGCGTCGAATTGATGGATTGTGGCGGGTCAAAAAATCAGTGACAACCGACACGCAGGGCCATTTGGGTGGTTTCCCAAAGCCAAGAAGTTTCCGGGGTTACCATTCAACCGAAGCCAGAATGTTCTCACCCTGCTCGAAGTTGCCTCCAACAAAGAATTTTCCAGCCACTCACTCTATCACGAAGCGATGCGCGGGCCGGATTCCCCGCTCGGTAGCGCCCACGCCCGCAGCCCGATTTTTCGACATAACACGCTGCTTCTGCAAGATTTACACGCTGAAACATCGACCTGCCACTCTGAAACCCGAGTGAATCACCCATGTCTTCATCCACGGTTTTGGTGCATCCTCCGGAGACTCCCATGCACAGCCGGAAAGCCGGTTCCACCCGTTGGCCCCGATTCCCCGGCTGGTGCGCGATGGCTTGGCTGGGAGTGATGCTCATCATCACCCCCTCACTCGCGAGCGGCGGATGGTGCCCGTTTTGCCCTCCCTCCCAGCCCACGCTGGCAGAATATCTTTCGACTTCCGACGCCGCCGTTTTGGTGCAGTGGAGGGCTTCGCAGGGGAATGCGGAACAGCAGACAGCCACAACCGATCTGGCGATCGTCGATGTTCTCAAAGGGGATGCCGAAAACTGGAAAAAGGGGACGACAATCGTGCTGCCCTACACGCGGGATGGCCAGCCGGGCGACCTGTTTCTGCTGATGGGGACGCTGGAACAGAAAGGAGATCTGGCGACGGCCAGCTGGTCTGTTGTGCAAGAGATCAATGAAACGCTTTACGGCTACATTCGGCGCGCGCCGGGCATCGAACGGGGGAGCGCTGAACGGCTGACTTTCTACCTGCCTTATCTCGAAGCAGCTGATCCGGAAATCGCCAACGATGCCTTCGCGGAATTCAGCCGGGCCAGCTATGTCGATGTCTCGTCCCTCAAGCCCCGTTTTCACCGGGAAAAGCTCCGCGAATGGGTGCGCTCCGAGCAGGTTCTTGCGGTGCGCAAAGGTCTGTATGCCATGATGTTGGGGCTTTGCGGCGAACCGGAGGATGCCGCCTGGCTGAAACACGAGATCCTGCGCCCGGTGAAGCCCGAGGAAACGCGACTGGGAATCGACGGCATGATGGCGGGCTATGTGCTCCTCACAGGCCGCCAGGGATTGGAGGAGATCTGCCAGGCCAAGCTAGACGATCTCCAGACACCTCCCAGCGAGGTCTACGCGACAGTCAACCTCCTCCGCTTCCTCTGGGAGGAACGCCCGTTGCCTTTGACGGATGACGAACTGCGATCGCAGATGCGCAAGCTCCTCAAAAGAAACGACTTATCCGAAGTGGCAGTCGTCGATCTGGCCCGCTGGAAGGACTGGAGCATCTGGCCCAAACTGAGAGATCAATGGGGCCGGGGTCCCTTCGCAAGTTTCAGCGGCAAACAGAAACTTGTGCAGTTTGCGAAGGCCATGCTGAAAGACGCGACCTGGGGGGATGCAGAGTCCAGACAAGACGTTGCGCGGTTTTTGGAAGGTCATCGACTCGATCAACCGGGAACCCTCCCGTTGCCTGCACCGGAAAACACCACTCCACGGTGACACGCCACGAAAGTCAGTTCACCGGGTCAACATGGTCAACCGGCTTGATAGTTGCGATTTCAACCATTTAACCACTCTGGCCACCTCTCGATCATGTGGATATGATCAATTGCAGCTTAGTACTCAAAGTTTGCCTTGCGCACCACTTCAGGCTCGATTTGACGAACCAAACCCTTAGGACAGCTCGCGACAAGTCGAAAGAATTCGCGGATTCTGTCTACGCCCACTGCATGATTTGCGTGATACTGCCCTCCGTTGCCTTGGCCCGACTGCTCCGGCAGTCCCACTGATCGATGCATCGGACAGGATACGACACCCCTATGGCTCCCCGCCCACACCCGCTGTCTCCCGGCGAATTCGTCGTCGGCGATACGTCGATCACCGTGAAGCAGCCCTCGCTGCAATATCGCGGCTATCGCGTCGAAGACCTCGCGCGGGAATCCCAGTTTCCGGAAGTGGCCTGGCTGCTCATTGAAGGCTCCCTCCCCAGCCCGGAGGAACTGGCCGACCTCGAAGCCGCCCTCTCGGAGGATGGCCGCCTCGACGAGGAGGTCATCAACTGGCTCGTCAATCTTCCCATGCATGTTCCCGGCCTCGACGCCCTGCGCACAGCCGTCAGCCTCACAGCGACGCTCGATCCCCAGGCCCAGGACACTTCCCTCCCCGCACAACGCGAAAAGGTCTACCGCCTGCTCGCAAGGTATCCCATCATGGCGGCGGCCGTCGTCGGCGGCACATTGCCGGACGATGCCGAGTACCATTCCGAACTCTCCTACGGCGGCAACTTCCTCCGGCTCGCCTCGGGGATTGAACCCCGCGACGATCACGCCACGGCCATGGACGCCCTGCTGGTCGTCTCCGCCGACTACGAATACGAGCCCAGCACGTTGGCCTCGCGGCTGGCTGCGGGCACCCGTGTCGATGTCCTCGGTGCCTTGGTGGCGGCTCTGAGTGTCTTCGGCGGGGAATGTCCCTTGGATGAGGCCCGTGCTGTTGCCGACCTGCTGGATGCCGTCAACAGTCCCGAAATGAGTCTCGAACTGATCCGCCGCCTCTGGGAGGAACGGGCCATCCTGCCGGGCTTCGGACCACGAATTCCCCGTGGTGGCGATGCCCGCGTGAGGGTGCTCAACGATTGGGCCGACCAACTCGCCGACCAAGCCGATTTTGAGGTCTGGGAGGAGCATGCGGACTGGATCGAAGCCGCCGCCTGGGAGGTCGCCGAGCAGGGACCGACACTTCTTTGGACCGTTGTCAGAATGATGAAGTATCTTGGTATGCCCGTGGATGCGGCACCCGTCGTCATCTCCACGGGCCGCGTGGCTGGCTGGATGGCCCACTATATGGAACAGATCCGCAGCACCTGGAAGCTCAGGCCGCTGGGAGCCTATATCGGCCCCATCGATCTGCAGTTCCTCCCCGTGGATGACCGCAGCACCTGAGGTTTCCTGACCATGACCCTTGTTTGATACGCATTCCAATTTGAAATGGCGATCTGGGTGGCATGCCCCGCAGCTTTGTGCGGGCATGTCCTGATGACTTTCACTCGCCGTTTCAAGTTGCGGTTCGTATGAGATTGTTTTCCCGACATCCGTCTCCACTTTTCGTAGCAGGTGGAACATTCCCCCCGAAATCGGAATTGAACCACCACACTTCGCGGAGTGAACCCCGATTCGATCGTGACACGCGGCGGCAGGCTCCATCTCAGTCTTGCCGTCTTCCGCCGCAAAGGCCATCCCCATGACTCCTCCCACCGCCCTCGCCCAACCCGCCCCCGCCAAGCTTTTTCGATCCTCGCCCAGCGACGTGGCGTTCCAGGTCTGCATCGAGCCCACCTGCCGCGCCACCTACGCCGTCGATCAGACGCTCACCTCCTGCACGGCCTGCGGCAGCCTGCTCGACATCGGCTACGATTGGAACCGCGTGCGCGTCCCCTCGTCGATGCGTTGGTTCGAACAGCGCTGGAGCCGGCGCAACCAGCCGCTCGATTTCAGCGGTGTCTGGCGATTCCGCGAACTGTTTCCCTTCGCCCCCGATGAATCGATCGTCACCATCGGCGAAGGCCAGACCATCCTGCAGAACGCCCAATCGGTGGCGAATTATGTGGGCGTGAAGTCCGGCAACCTCTTCCTGCAATACGAAGGTCTCAACCCTTCCGGCAGCTTCAAAGACAACGGCATGACGGCCGCAGCCACCCATGCCAAGATGGTCGGCGCGCATGTCGCCGCCTGCGCCTCCACAGGGAATACCAGTGCCTCGCTGGCGATCTACGCCAGCTCCACCAAGGCCTTCCGCACGGTCGTCTTCATCGGCAGTGGCAAGATCGCCTTCGGCAAGCTCTCGCAGGCCCTCGACTACGACGCCTGCACCGTGCAGATCATGGGCGACTTCGACGACGCCCTCGCCCGCGTGCGGGAAGTCTCCACCGAACGCGGCATCTATCTCTGCAACAGCGTCAATCCCTTCCGGCTCGAAGGCCAGAAGTCGATCATGTACCGCGTGCTCGAAAGCCTGGGGTGGGATGTCCCCGATTGGATCGTCGTTCCCGGCGGCAACCTGGGGAACAGCAGCTCCTTTGGCAAGGCGCTCACCGAGCTCAAGCAACTCGGGCTCATCGACCGGATTCCCCGATTGGCCGTCATCAACGCCCACGGTGCCAACACGCTCCAAAGGCTCTACAACGACCACAAGGTCCGCTGGAACGGCGGCAACGTTCCCATGGAGATCATCAACCGCTTCTATGCGGAGATGGATGTCAACGCCCGTCGGGCCGACACCATCGCCAGTGCGATCGAGATCAACCGCCCCGTCAATTTGATGAAGTGCCTCCGCGCCCTGGAAGCCTGCGATGGCGTGGTTCGCGATGTCGACGACCAGCAGATCCTCGACGCCAAGGCCCAGGTGGGAGCCGGTGGCTTCGGCTGCGAACCCGCCAGCGCCGCCAGCGTCGCCGGTGCCAAGCTCCTCCGCGAGCAGGGGATCATCGCTCCGTCGGATCGCGTTGTCTGCATCCTCACGGGCCACCAGCTCAAGGATCCCGACGCGACTGTCGCCTACCACTCGGGCAATGTGGAAATGTTCGAAACCAAGCTGGCCCGTCGCGGCGTGACCGAAACTCCGTACAGGAACATGCCGCAGGGCGTGGAGAATGATCTCGGGAAGATTCTGGAACTCCTCTCCCGGCTCGATTAGGATAAGAAGTCCTCGCGGCAACGATTGTTCCATCAAGGACGACCGTCTTGGATGATCCAAGACAGGAATCGAATCGCTTCCGCAGGGCCTGCTGGCGGAGCCGCTCCCATTCGACCCGGTCCTCCCCTCGGACATTCCGGTCATGCCTGAATCATCGTATTCCGAATCACCGTACGAAGAACTCGAGTACCTCGCCGATTACCTCCCCTCCAACGGGGAGTCGATCGTCGTTTCCCGGCGGGATGGCGAACTCGTCTGCGAACCGGTGAAAAAGCCGCGCCCCCTCGACCCGCTGGAAGACCCCGCGCTCTACGGACGCTTGGTGCAGATCAACGAGCGGCTGCAGCAGCTTTGGACGATGCCGATCGTTCTGGGCCTGGTCGGCTGGTTCTGGCTCTGTGTCGGCCTGCATGTGTGGCAGGACGCCGGTCTTTCGGGCTGGTTCCTGGATGTGGGCTTCGGCCTGATGATCGCCGTCGGCGTGAGCTCCTGGATCCAGCAGCGGCAGCGGCTCTACTTCCGCCAGGCCCAGCAGGAATCGCTCTCCCGCCAACTGCGGCAAGCCCGCATCGATCACCACACCCTCATCGGCGCCCTCCGCCACCACCCCGAACTGAGAACCCTCTTCTCACAACTCGTCCGCTGGAATTAATACGCATTCCAAATTTGGAATAGCGATCGATGTGCCATGCTTGCAGCTCTGGGCAAGCATGTTTTTGAGGTTCTGATCGCGCTATTTTATGTTGCGATTCGTACTAAGTGCGTTTCCATTGAAAATGATGCATGGGTGGCATGCCCCGCAGCTTTGTGCGGGCATGTTTTGCGACATACAACACGTTATTTCAAATCGCGTTCGTAGTATCGCCCACTTTTTGCTACTCGCCCAGCGCCTGCTCAATCTCCTTCTTCAAGTCAGCGAATTCCTCCAGGCCGACCGAGAGACGGAAGATCCCTTCAGTGATACCGCTTGCCTCGCGGTCTTTCTGTGACATGAACTTGTGCGAGGTTCCGGCGGGGTAGGAAACGGTGGTGCGAGCATCCGCCAGCGTGGGTGAGAAAGGGATCGCCGGGGCCAACCGCTGGAAGATCGTATCGAC
The DNA here is from genome assembly GCA_013822855.1 of Planctomyces sp. GTDB lineage: Bacteria > Planctomycetota > Planctomycetia > Planctomycetales > Planctomycetaceae > Planctopirus. Next base: position 3,748 of record PNLE01000172.1, on the reverse strand, counting down.
CGCAGCCGCGCCGCCGTCAACCTCGATCGAGATCATGCCGCCGTAGCTTCCCTTGAGCAGTGAGTTCGCCAGCCCGTGAGTGGGGTGTTTGATCAGACCGGGGTAGAAGATCCGCCGCACGCGGGGATGCTCGGCCAGCCACTGGGCCAGTTCGTTTGCCGTCTGCGTGACCCGGGCCATCCGCAGAGGCAGCGTTCGCAGGCCGCGGGTGGCGAGCCAGCATTCCATCGGATTGGCGTTGAGGCCGTAGAGCAGCATCGAGGCGCGGGCTTTGCGCATCGCCTCGTCCTCACCGACGATGATTCCGAGCATGACGTCTCCGTGCCCGTTGAGGTACTTGGAAGCGCTGTGCCAGACGATGTCGGCGCCGTGATCCTTCGGTCGCAATCCACAGGGTGTGGCGAACGTGTTGTCGACAATCAGCGTGATCTTGGAGCCGAGTGTTTCTTTGAGCGCCGGCAGATCGCACACCTCGAGCAGGGGGTTCGAGACCGATTCGACGATCGCCAGCTTCGTGCTGGGCCGGATCGCCTTGCGGACGGCTTCCATGTCGCTGGTGTCAACGAACGTCACGTTGACCTGGAAGCTCGACTGCAACTGCAGCAGGAATTGATGCGTGCTGCCGTAGATCGCGCGGGCACAGAGGATGTGGTCACCCGTCTTCACGAGACTCAGGACAGCGGCGGAGAGGGCCCCCATCCCCGAGGCGCACGCCACACCATGCTCGAAGCCTTCGAGTGCGGCGACGTCGTGGACGAACGCCTCATGGTTCGGGTTCGCCACGCGCGTGTAGAAATACCCCGGCTCGCGGCCCGCGAGAATCTCCTCGAAACCCGCCAGCCCCGGCAGATCAAACGCCGTCGTCATGTAGACGGCGGGTGCGCTGGGGGGTGTGGAAAAGGCCGGCACATGTCCGCCACGAGTGGCCACAGTGGCTGGATGCGTCATCGAAGATTCCTCTCATGGAGACTATTCGGCGATTGGCCGGTGATGGCTGGCTTCCGGAAAATCGCCGGTTCGTTTCGGCAGGCAAGTGCGCGGCGGGCTTGTCCTGCGATGGCTGGTGAATCGACCGGAGTGTACCGCATGGCGGGGCACCCGAACATCGACTCTGATGACGTGCACAGCTTGCCAATCGAGCTGGCGGGAAGCCGCAAGGCGCATCGCGGCGACTCCGGCGCCACCATTGCGCGGCGTCTATGACGAAACCGGAAATCGACACTGCTATTCCGCCGAACGCGAGTCGCCATTCCGGCTGGAAGCCGTCATCTCGTCGAGGTCAGGCAGCTCTTCACGGGCTTCTTTGCCAGAGATCTGCTCCAACTGCTCGAAGACGGAAGGGACGTTGATCTCAGGGATTGACTGGAGCGTCGCCGCCGAGGCTTCGTTGCGTGAAGCCATCAGTTCTCGCTGGTACTTCATATCGCTGATGCTGATCGACATGAGCATCGCGAGGATGGTGAGCAGCACCACGCCGATGACTGCCACGAGATAAAAGACCGAGGTCATGTCGGTCGGTGGCGTCGAGGTGGCCCGCACCAGTTCCAGTCGCTTGCCAACCAGCAGTGGCGTGACACGCAAGCCGCCGTTCGCATCGTAGCCCTCGCGCTTGAAGAAATAGCCCGCCACGCGGACAGGCGTCATTTGCCCGTCGCCCAGGGAGATCCCCTCGGAAATTTGCGATGTGACCACCCGCCAGGGATGGCTGTTGGAATCGGCGGTGAAGATCCAGGCTTCATAGAACTCAATCACACCGAATGAATTCTGCGTGGCCTGGATCTTTGACAGTCGCCTCAGATCGCCGCGAATTTCCACGAGTTCCCCGCGATGAACCTTCGGGTCGGCCATCAGGTTGTCCCAACCCAGATCATTGCGAGCGGCCTCTTCGAGATACTCCGCCGGGAGCAAGCGCGCGTGCGAGAGCAATCGATAGAAGGCGTCGGACTCCGAGATGCGGACACCCAGCGTGTTGTCGGTGACATCCCGCAAGATCGATTTGTCGATCTCGGTCTCCGCGAAGACATCCACGTTCGCGGATCCTCGACGAATAGAGTCGTCGTTGGCTGACCCACCGACTGGCGTTTCGCCCACGGAACCCGACAAACCATTCAGTGGCACCGATTGACCACCCGCACTGGTTCTCTCCGAAGGTGCTCCCAGCGAAACACCCAGGGGATCCTCACCATTTCCCGTCAACGGTTCCATGGGAGGTGGCACATTGCGGCTGGGCTCCCCCAAGCGGCCAGGCTGGTTTTGAGCCAGCACATCGCCCGCCCCGGGGACAATGCGGATCGTATCCGGCGGGAGTTGCTCGTTGCTTTCGAGAACAACGCGGCGATCTTCCTCCGTGGTGCGGGTTCCAGACGTCCCGACAGACGGCTTCCGTGTCGCCGACCACATCAACTGGGCTGCCACGAGGGCCACCACCAGTACCCCGACCCAACGGAGCAACCGACCTTGAAATCCACGTTGCAGCCAGGTGACATCCTGAAATGAGCGACCGAAGCGCATCGGAAGTCCTTTCGTCAAAGACCGGCCTGCAAGAGATGAATTTGTCGGCCACAAGAAATCATGCAATCAAACCACTGAGTTTACCTGATCTCCTTATCTTTCGACATCTGAATCCTGATTTTGACCCGACCGTCCCATTCGCTCCCGTCGCCTGCCAAGCAGAGGAGACAGCATCTCGCTCAAAGGGCTCATCGCGCGGCAAACGACGGAGTTGGAAAAGCGAACTCGCCCCCGGTTCTGCGGCTGGCTATAACAAGTGAAGCAACGTTGATGCGAGTAGTGCAAAGTCTCTGGGAGCAGGGTTTTCAAATGGCGAATGTCGGATTCCGCAAGAGTGCCGCGAAGTGGGCCGAACGGGCTTGGAACAAAACCATCATCGCGACATGGAACTCCCTGCGGCTCGTGGCGCAACCCCTCGCGGATCAGCCTGCGGAATCCCTCCATTGGATGACGTTGTCTTTGCGACAATCCGCCGTCTGGCTTCTGGCCATCTGCTGCACGTCCGCCATGACCGATCTTCATACAGTGGCCTTCGCCATCGATGGTGCGACCCCCGCCGCCTCGCTCAAGGTGAAGCCCGGTTTCAAGGTCGAACTCCTTTACTCGGTTCCCAAGGATCAATTGGGATCTTGGGTCAGCATGTGCACCGAACCCAAGGGGCGGCTGATCGTCTGCGATCAATACGGCGGCCTGTACCGCGTGACGGTTCCCCCGATCGGCGCTGTCGATCCCCAAGTCGCCGCGAACGCGGCGAGAGCGGACACAGTCGAAATCGAGAAGATCGACATCCCGCTCGGCGAAGCCCAGGGTCTCCTCTGGGCCTTCGACAGCCTCTATGTCGTCGTCAACTCCGGCGGCAAGTACGAAAGCGGCTTCTACCGTGTGACCGACGCCAACCACGACGACAAGCTCGACACCGTCGAGAAGATCCGCACCTTCCCCAAAGCGGGCGAGCACGGCCCGCATGCGGTGCTCCTCAGTCCCGACGGCAAATCGCTCACTGTCCTCGTTGGCAACCAGGTCCCCGTGCTGAAAGACATTTCCGGCTCGAAGGTCCCCAAACTCTGGGGCGAAGACCACCTCCTCCCCCGCATGCAGGATGGCCGCGGGTTCATGAAGGGCGTCATGGGGCCGGGCGGATCCATCTACCAGGTCAGCCCCGACGGCAAGGAGTGGGTCCTCCAATCGACCGGCTACCGCAACCAGTACGACGGGGCCTACAACGCCGACGGGGAAC
>PNLE01000171.1 GCA_013822855.1 Planctomyces sp. | reverse complement strand
TGATCGGCTCCAGAGAAGGTGAAGGTGGTACTTCCACTTCCTGGCGCAAATCCCGTGCCGTCTGTCGGGTGTTTTAATATCTAGTTTTTTGTCAGCCTCTAAGGAAACGATTCGACCCGAAGAGATAGGATCGTCGCATGGATAACGATCAACCGGTGCAATTCAAGCTGCCCGAGGGGTTCGCCCTGCCGACTTCCACCAGGCCTCAAACCTGCTGGCAAAAGGCTTCACCTTTGCTGGAAGAAATCCGGCGGAAGGAATTGTTGGCGATGTCCGCCGAGCAACGAAGAGCGGCGATTTCCAGTGTCTTCAGTTTCGATAGCCATTTCGTGAATCCGTTGAAAACATCCGGCCTCGTGGAGTACTACCGGAAGCTCGCAAGATCGGTAGGAAAATGATCGAACGGACCCTTCAGGCTGGAGCTTCCTTCCACGAGTTCAGCGGTGGCATTCTGCTGCCAACGATCTCCGCCGAGGATGTGGTAGTCATGAAGACGCTGGCAGGACGGGATCAGGACTGGATCGATGTCAAGAACGTCGTCGTCCAAGGCGACCGGCTCGACATCGAAGCGATCGACCAGCGCATGGAAAGCATTTGTGAACTTTACGAACATGACGAAACCTGGGATCGATGGCGGGAGATCAAGGATCGATATGCACCGGGATGACGCCAGTCCCCACCGCCAGCTCGATAACGCCCATGTCTGGCATCCGTTTACGGCGATGTCGCCTTATGTCCTCGAAGACGCGCCGATCATCACCCATGCCGAGGGGTTTCATCTGTTCGACGAACAGGGAAGGCGGTATCTGGACGGGCACTCCTCGTTGTGGTGCAACGTGCATGGCCACCGCGTTTCTGAACTCGACGCGGCCCTGATCGAGCAGATCGGTCGGGTCTCCCACTCGACGCTCCTGGGTATCGCCAACGACCGCTCGATCGAACTGGCGGCGGAGCTGGTCAAACTGGCCCCGGAGGGCCTGACGCGCGTCTTCTACACAGATTGCGGGGCGGCGGGAGTCGAAGCGGCCCTCAAGATGGCGTGGCAATACCACCGGCAGAAGCCTGTATCGGAGGATCGCCGGCTCTTCGCCTGTCTCGATCAAAGCTATCACGGCGACACGGTCGGCGCGGTGAGCGTGGGGGGGATCGACCAGTTCCACAGTCTCTTCGGCGGGATGACTTTTCCCGCATTGAGGCTCCCCACACCTGCGGCGGCGTTGGCTCCGCCGCCGCATCAAGTTCCTCTGGAAACGATCCTCTCCCAGACCGAACATCTGCTTGACCAGCATGCCCAAGAGCTGGCGGCGGTCATCGTCGAGCCTCTGGTGCAAGCGGCGGCGGGCGTGTTGGTTCACCCGCCAGGCTATCTGCGAGAACTTCGCCGATTGACGAAATCTCGCGGCATTCTCCTTATCGCCGACGAGATCGCTGTCGGCTTCGGGCGAACGGGAACACTCCTAGCTTGCGAGCAGGAAGAGGTCGTGCCCGATCTGCTGGTGCTCTCCAAGGGGCTGACTGGAGGTTATCTGCCGTTGGCCGCCACGCTCGCGACGGAAGAGATCTTCGCAGCCTTCGGTGGCCAGCCTTGGGAGGGCCGCACATTCTTTCACGGCCACACCTACACGGGAAACCCCTTGGCGTGTGCCGTCGCGCTCGCATCAATCCGCCGGTTTGAGACCCACGGCGTGCTGGAGAACGCCCGGCTCATTGAACAGAGACTGGCGGCCCGGCTGTCACACTGGAAGTCGAGTTCGCCGCCGTGGATGTCGCATGTCGGCGAGGTGCGTCATCGCGGGACGATGGCCGCCCTCGATCTGGTCGCGAAACATGAACCACTGACACTTTTTCCACGAGAGATGCGCGCCGGACATCGAGTGACACTCGCCTGCCGGAAGCGGGGCGTCATCCTCCGCAACATCGGCGATACGGTGATTCTCTACCCCGCCCCTGCGATGCCGCTCGAACTGGTGAACGAGCTGCTCGACTGTGTGGCGGAGAGTATTGCCGAGGTAATGGCAGCACTCGGATCATGAACCTGCCGGAAAATCTGCTGAACTCCGGACGTCGTCCACTCGCACAACCCCATAAAGTGAACAAAAAATCCGTACTTCTTCACGTCAGCATATGAGAGCAGCCTCCCGCAAAGAGTTTTGCAGGAGGCTGCTCTCATCACATCCAGACCATGTCGTCAGTCGACATGAAACTGAGAGCGGAGGGACTCGAACCCTCGACCTACGGATTAAAAGTCCGTTGCTCTACCGACTGAGCTACGCTCTCGCGAATCTTCACGATGATAGGCCGTTCGGTGCTGGCCAACCACGTTTCCGGAACACGGTCATCTGAAATCCGTGCCCCGGAGGGACAAGGAGTGTAGCCACTGGTTCGCGGGAGTGAAACCAACGGGTGGCAATTCGGCAGAAAGCGGGTCAGGCAGGCCAGATTTGGCTGCCGCCGTCGACGCGGATCACTTGGCCGGTCACGAATTGGCCCAGCGGCCCAGCGAAGAATTCCACCACGCGGGCGACTTCGTCGACCAGGCCGATGCGGTCGAGCGTCCCCGTTTCGACCAGTCTCTTCTCATCGACGGCGCGCGTGCCCAGATAGCGTCCCGTGCGGGTGTCGCCGGGTGCCAGCGAGTTGCAGGTGACGTCAAATGGCCTGAGTTGCTCCGCAAGGCAACGGGTGTACTCGACGACGGCTGCCTTGGCTGTGGAATAGATCGCGCTGTTGGCATTCCCCTTGAAGGCGGCGATCGAACTGATCGTGACGATCCGGCCCTGGCGGCGTTCCATCATGCCTCGGGCGACTTGCTGGCAGACGAAGATCGTGCTCATCAGGTTGCGGTCGAGCACCGATTTCACATCAATCGACTTGATCATCACCGCGTCGTTCGGATTCGGCTTCCCGCCAGCGGCGGCGATGTCCCCCCCGGCGGAATGAATCAGAATTTCGATCGGCCCGAGAGCGGCGGTCACTTCGGCCACAACGCGGGCCGCATCGTCTTCGAGTGTCAGGTCGCCCAGCACGTGGAAGGTCTTTGTGGCGTGGGCGGAGGTGATCTCGGCGGCGGTCTGGGTGAGGGTGGTCCCTTCGCCGTATTCGGCGGGGCCGTGTTCGCGGAAGCCGTGGATTCCCACCTGGCATCCCAAGCTGGCCAGATGTTCCGCGAAGGCCCGGCCCAGACCTCGGCCGGCTCCCGTCACGAGAGCCACTTTTCCTTCGAGCAGACGAGCCATGCGGGGACTTTCAAAATCGTACAGAAGGCCAAGCGAGCCAAGAATATCGTGGCGGGAGATCACCACCCGAGAGACATGTTGGTCTCAATCGCGCGCTGGGCCTCGTCTTCGGTGACACCCATGCCGACCATGTAAAGATGAATGGCTTCGATCTTGTTGCCATGCGACTTGGCGAGGCAATCGCGTGCCATTTCGCTGGGGGAAGCCGGGCCGGTCAGTCCCAGAAGCCTTTTGGAGATCACCCAGGCATCGCGCGGGCGACGGCTGATGCGGAGGATCTCTTCATCAGGAAACGTCTCATGCGTCAGCGCTTCGGCGGCATCTTTGGATTCAGTCCAGGCCACCATGATATGGGCGGACGTCTCGATCTCGAACAGCGGCATGAGTCGGCCTCGCAACAAGCTCCCGGAACATGCCCAGAGTATAGGTCAGCGCCCCCGTTTGCTCCACCGTGCCACTTCACGCGATCAAACGGCCCAGCCGATGCTCCAACGAGCGGTGCACAAGTCGACTGAAATCAACTAGCAAAACATCCCACGAAGATGAATCTGGGCCGCTCTTTTGACCATGCCCATCGAAGACCAGAACCATCAACGAATCAACCAAAGATGGGATTCGCCTTTCAAATGCGAGACCGGCCTAGAACTCGACCTTCACGTTCTCACGTTGGTAGATCGGCAGATGCCTGTAATAAACTTCGAGGGTCATCACGGCCAGGCAGGTCATATAGAGGCGACCACCTGATCCCCCGTGGGGATCGGCGACGTTCCAGCTACCGCTGGAATGGCCAGTTTTGAGTTGGGTTTTGACCAGCTGATCCCGCATCACGGCATTCCAACGCTGCCATTCTGGCCCACCCCAATGGTGCAGCACTTGGGTCGCGTAATAGTTGTAATACATATCCCCCTTGGCGGGTTTGGCTTTGTCGAGATGAGCGACGCCTTCCTTGAGCGCGGGTTTGGTCGGTTCCCAACCCATGTAAATGCGGCACAAAAGTCCCGCCGCCGTCATGGAGTTCTTGGCATCCCCGGTACCTGGCACGTAGGTGTATTGCGAACCCCCGTTCTTCGCACAGGCATCCAGGAACTTCTCCGCCCCTCGGAAGGCCTGTGGTGGCACCTTGATCTTGCTCATTTGGGCGCTTTTGAGAGCCATGACCTGCCAGCCAACCACGGAGGTGTCACCCGCCTGCCGAGGTTGGTATCGCCAGCCGCCATCCTTAGGGTTTTGCGCGTTGACGATGAATTTGACGGCGTTGAAGGCGGGTGTCCGCAACCGCTCGTCCTTGGTCAGGGCCAACGCTTCGCAGAGGGCGATCGTCACCAGACCCTGCGTGTAGAAACCTTCGTTGCTGGTGACAATACCGCGGAAGTCACCCCCTTCTGGTGTCACCTTCTGGCTCTTGATCATGAAGTCGACGGCCTGCTTCATCTCCTTCTGGTAATCGCCCTTCCTGTGGGTGTGGCCACCGCCCATGTAGGCCAGCATGGCCATCGCCGTCGCACCCGTCTTGCAGGCCTTCAAAGTGCCGGGTTGGGTGCAATCACAACCTTTGGTTCCCACGTGATTGAAGTTCCAGCTGCCGTCGTCCGCCTGATGGTTTGCCAGCCACTTGAGGCCGGTCAACACGGCCGCTTCGCTCGCGTCGTTTCCCCCCTGTTCCTTCACCAGCTGGGCCTTGGCCGCCGACGAACGGCCCGCCATGGCATCGCCGATCTTGACGTTCAGGCCACTGTCGGCCTCGACGGAATCGAGCACCATCGAGGGGTCGAGGTCGTTGATGTTCGGCATGTCGACGGGAACATCGGCCACGTCCAAAGCGTTCGACTCGGCTTGATTGGGATCAATGTTCGTCTGAATGATCTCTTCAGGCTGGATGAGAGAGGTTTCGGTAATCGGCTCGGGTTCAACTTCGTTGATGGTGGCAATCGTGGTGAAGATCTCTTCCAGCGATTTGCTGTCGAAGACAATCATGCCGCAAATGAAGAGTACAATTGCGTGAAGAATGGTGCTAACCCCAACAGTCACAGCAACTTCCGACCATTTCGCCCCCTTGATCGGCGAACCGGCCAGGCGAGTGGCGACGGATGTCCGCTGGGGCGAGGGAGTCGAACCGGAGTTTTGAACCGTGGTGGCCATGCAATGTTTTTCCTGCCCGGATGAGAATTGACCAGAACTGGTGCAAGCCAGGCAATGTGTGAACACATAATCAAAGGATAAGCATCGATTAATGGATGCTACGGATGAACCCGCCAAGGGTCAAGTTGGCAGGTCTCAGTCCACTTACCTGTTGGACGGATTCCCTGTTCGTTCAATAGATGACCATCGGTTCCATTTTTCCCCGATCAGTTCTTGCTGGCCATCAGCAAATGACCGTGTGCGGCTGTCGGCAGACAATCGATGAAGTCCAATCCCGCGCCAGCCATCCAACCTCGATATTCGGCCTGACTGTAAGCCCGCCCTTCCGTCAACGAGAAAAGTGCCAGTGAGTACAAAGCAATGCTGAGCGGCCCCTGCAGGTCGTCGTCGAGTAGAACATCGTGAATCAGCAGCCTTCCGCCTGTTTCGAGGCGATTGGCCGCCTTGGAAACCAGACGGGCACACTCGGGTCGATCCCAATCGTGCAGGACATTCGACAGGAGGATGTCGTCCGCCGGTGGGAAAGGATCGGCCCACATGTCGCCCGGCACCAATTGAATACGCTCCGTAAGGCCGGTTTCGTGGGCGAGTTCCGCCGTTGTGCGGAGAACTTCCGGGCGGTCGAAGACCACGCCTCGCCAGGAGGGGTGCTTTTGCAGCAGCGCCATGGTGTAGATCCCACTCCCGCCCGCGACATCGAGAACCACCCGTCCGGCTTTTCCGTCGACCTTCGATTGTGAACCAGCCCCCGGCGCGGCTTCCGGCAGGACATCCGCCAACCTCGGAGCCACATTCCAGGCACGTCCGGCCAGGGAGAGGGTGAGGAAGCGGGCCGAGGCCTCCTGCTCCATCGCCGACTGCGAGCCCTCCTTGTAAATGAAAGCCGCCCCGACGGAATTGGAGACCCCTTCGGGCCGATCGGACTTGAGCCGTTCCACCAAGGCCAAAGTTCCGGGTGACTGGGCGGCCAAGCCGATGTAACCGCTGATATCGAAAGGGCTGGCGGCCACCAAATGATTTCGGGCAAGCGATGTCAGTTCGATAGCATCATCGGCTTTGCGCTTCAGGAGATCCATCGCGCACAGCCCTGTCACCAGCACATTCGCCGCGCGATCGGAAAGGGCGAGCGACTGCCGCAAATCGCTGAATGAGAGTGCATTTTTCGAGAGCAACTCGAAGACTTGGAGGTGGGCCACCGCCGCAGCGAGGAGTTCCGTTGCGAAGTTTCCACGGAAGAGATCGAAGATCGGCGTGGCGTCGGTTGGCGGGAATCGAAGAGCATCGCGGACGGGCATTGGAGTCGTCTTCCAAGTGTGATTGCAGTGGCAGGTCATCGACCTGGTGTCATCGATTCATTAAACGTAAGGCGAGATCGGGAACGTCGGTGAGGCCCCAACTCTCGGCGGGAAGATCGGGGCGTGAGGCGATGATCACGGGGCCTTCCGATATTTCCCGTCCCGGTGTGGCGAGGCGGCCGTGCGAGCCCTTCACGATCCGGGCATCGAGGCCGATGACATCCATGTAGTAGCGGAAGCCGAGTTTCTTGCGGATAAGCCGCCGGATGACGCGCAGCTTGGGAAATCGTAAATTGGGATCGAAGAAGAGTTCCGTCGGGTCGTAGCCGGGCTTACGGTGGATGTCGATCGTGCGGGCGTAATCGGGGGCCACTTTGTCGTCGAGCCAGAAGTAGTAGGTGAACCAGGCGTCGGGAGCGGCGATGGCGACCAATTCGCCCGCACGTTCGTGGGCGACACCCAGTTCGACCTTGCCCGGTTCGTCGAGGACGCGGTCTATGCCCGGCGTCTGTTCGAGAAGCTGTTTCACGCGGGAGAGATCGGCGGGATCACGCACATAGACATGGGCCACCTGATGATCGCTGACAGCAAAAGCCCGCGAGGCACCGCAATCCAGCGTCTCGTAGCCCAAAGGTTCCCGCCGGACCGTGAGCAGGCCCACCTCACGCAGGACGCGGTTGATATGCACGGGTTGGTTGACGGCCGTGATGCCGTACTCGGAAACGACCAGGATTTCCGCCCCCAGCGTGCGGGCGGCTTCGATGACACGGCCCGCCTCGGCATCGACTTCCCGTAACGCGGAGTTGATTTGAGGATCACCGGGGCCGAGACGTTGGAGGTCGTAATCGAGATGCGGCAGGTAGACGAGTGTCAGGGCGGGCCGATGCTTCCGCATGACTTCGATCGAGGCGCTGGCGATCCACCGAGAACTTTCTATTCCGGCCATCGGTCCCCAAAAGGCGGGGAGGGGAAATACGCCGAGTTTGGCCTGCAACTCGTCCCGCAGCGAAGCGGGAAACGAGTACGAATCGAAGATCTTGCGGCCATCGGCGGGATAGCTGGGCCGCGGCGTCATCGAGAAGGCGACGGGGGCGTACATGTTGTACCACCAGAACATTTTGGCGGTCGCGAGGGCGGAGTCTGAGTTCGTGAGGGACGAGTCTGGGGCGGCGAAGCGTTCGTAGAGCTTGGTTCCTTGGATCAGATGATTTGATTGGAGCCAGAGGCGAACTTCGCTGGTATCGCGGAAGTACCAGCCATTGGCGACGATGCCGTGTTGGCTGGCGGTCGTTCCGGTGAGCATCGATGCCTGGGCGGTGCAGGTCACTGCGGGAAAAACACCCCGCGCGGGGGCAGCGATGCCACTCTTCGCCAGGGCCATAAGATGGGGCGTATGGGGCCCAAGATGCTCGTACGTCAGCCCGACGACATTGATGATGACCAGCGGCTTCGTCATGCAGCCTTCCATCCCCCGACAAACTGCCATTCCAATCCGAACACCCGCGAATGATCGACCATCGCCTTTACTTCGAATTCAACCCGATATGGGCGAGGATCGCCTCGTTCACGGGAGCGGGCTTTTCCAGAACCGTGAGGTGGCCCGCGCCGTGGATGAGGACGAACTTGCCACCGGGGATGCCTGCCGCCATCTGCTCCATGGCCGGGGCGGGGGTGATGCGGTCGTCGTCGCCAGCGATGACGAGGACGGGAACCGGACACCCGGCCAACGTCCCGGTCGAATCGGGGCGGGCGGCCATCGCCCGCTGGGCGGCGGCGAGGCCCCGTGCCGACTGCGAGATCATCAGATCCCGCACGAAATCGAAAAGGGCGGGACGATCCTCGTTGACACTTTTGGCCATCACGTTGGGGAGCATCGCCTCCGCCGCCACGCGGCTGCCGTCGACGAGCAACTTTTCGGCCATCGCCAATCGCTTCTGGGCCGCTTCCTCGGTGTCGGCTTCCTGCTTGGTGTTGGTCAGAGTCAGCGACTGGATGCGACCCGGTGCCATGCGAAGCATCGCCATGGCGACATAGCCTCCCATCGACAGCCCAACCACATGGATCGACTGGCCGGGGGCGATCGCTTCGCACACCGACAGGGCCGATGCGGCGTAAGCGTCCATCGACATTCCGTCATCGACAAGCATGGTCTGGCCGAAGCCGGGAAAGTCGGGGGCGATCACCTTGCCGCTGGCCGAGAGGGGGCCCAATTGCTCCCGCCACATCCGATGGCTCAAGGGGAAGCCGTGCAGCAACAGAATCGGTGCCCCTTCCCCCTGGACGGCTGCGAAAACTTTGCCGGTGGATGTCTCGAAGTAGGGCATGGTCGGTCGCGCCTCGGAAGTGAAGTTGGAAGTGTGATTCCAGTCTATGACTTCCGAGAGTCGCGGCAAAGCATCCCCGCTTCGAGAAGGCATGGGGATCGAAAGGGGATTCGCTACTTGATCGACTTCAACATCGCTTCGATGGCGGCTTCATCCCAAGCTTCTTCCTGGAGTTGCAGTTGCAGCAAGCCCTGCCCTTCGCTGGCCGGGAATTGGCCCTTCACCTGGCGGAACTTGGCCTGCTGGCCGTCCTCGCCCGCGATGAACTCGAACGGCACTTCCTCACCGCGGATGGTAAAGGTGCGGGTTTCGGAGGTGGGGTTGTTGAGGTCAATCAGGATATTCTGATCGGAATCCTCCTTCTTGAGGGCTGTTTCAAAGTCGATCTGCTGTTTGGCGTCGCCGAAATTCAGCTTCATTTGCATCAGCATCATCTGGCCCTTGCCTTCCTTATGCAGGAACCTGGCCGCCCGCATCTTGAACGCCAGGTTATTCATTTCGATGGCGTTCGGCTGTGCCTCGAAGAATTCGGGAATCTCGATCGTGACCATTTTCTCCACGAGAGCGATGGTTTCCTGAGAAGTCTTCGTCACCGTGGGTTTGAAGCTGTACCCCACAAAGCCGCAAACGCCACAGCAGACCAGCATCAGCACGGCCATGATGGCCAGGATGATCAGCAGCACCGACCGCTTCTTCTTGGGAGGGGCGGCAGGTGGTGGTGCGAGGGGATCGGTGTAGTCGTCGACCATGGCAGCAGGCTTTCCGGATCATTGGACGGGGGCCGGTCGACGGAAACAACGACTCCGCCGCAGGCCTTTCGCGGTATCACACCGCAAAGGGGAGCTGCGTGCCACGATGAATCACGAATTCACCCGTATGGTTGGCGGAAAATGGTTTGTCCGTGACGAAGTTGCCGTACGCGAAGACTCTTCTATTTTTCGTGTGACCGCTCTTCTGTTTGGCGAGGATTCTCTTCCGTTTCGCCAAGACGGGGGATCAGACGAACAGCGAGGTGATCGCCTGGGCTTTGACCAGTTCGCGGGGTTGGTTCAAGTGGTTGTAGACGATGGTCTCGGGGTGGATGCCGAAGGCGTGGTAGATCGTCGCCAGGAGTTCCGCCGGGTGGACGGGGGACTTGTTGGGAGCGGAAGCGGTCTTGTCGCTCTCGCCATAGACGGCGCCAGGCATGATCCCCGCGCCGGCCACCATGCCCGTGTAGCAATAGGGCCAGTGATCGCGGCCGTCGGCACTGTTGCCGTTGCCCGAAGTACTGACCCCCTTCTGCGGACTGCGGCCGAATTCGCCGACCGCGACCACGAGCGTCTCACTCAGGAGGTCGCGCTGGTCGAGGTCGGTGATCAGGCCCGAGAGACCCGCGTCGAACATGGGGCCGGATTGCTTCTTCATGCGGTCGGTCAGGCCGACGTGGTGGTCCCACGAATGGTTGTCGCTGTTGGCCACCTTGGGCCAGACAACTTCCACCACCCGCGTGCCAGCCTCAACCAAGCGACGGGCGAGGAGCAGGCTCTGGCCGAAGGTGTTGCGGCCGTAAAGGTCTCGTGTGGCGTCGTCTTCGGAGGAAATCGCGAAGGCTTCCCGCGCACGGCCCGAGATGATGAGGCCGAGAGCCTGATCGTAGTATTCGCCGAGCTTGTAGTCGGCGACGGCTTCGTCCATGCGGGGCATCAGCGAGTTGATCTGATCGCGAAGCTTAGCCCGGCGTTCGAGACGTGTCGCGAAGACTTCGGGCCGCAATTGCAGATCGTCGATGCGGATCCGCTCCATCTTGGCCATGTCCATGTCATCGCCGTCGGGATAAAGCGTGTAGGGGTCAAAGGCCTTGCCCAGGAAGCCAGCGGTTCCCCCCTTGCCGACGACGTTGCTCTCCTGCAATGGGCGGGGAAGCATCACGAAGGGGAGCATCTGCTCCTTGGGGGGCTTCAAGCGGATGATGTTCGAGCCGAAGTTGGGGAAATCCTTGGGAGATGGGGGCTCCAACTGGCCCGAGGGGCTGACCTTGTCGGTCGTGTAGCCGGTCATCATCTGGTAGATGGCGGCGGTGTGGTTGAAGAGGCCGTTGGGCGTGTAGC
>PNLE01000170.1 GCA_013822855.1 Planctomyces sp. | reverse complement strand
CATCGGCCTGACCGTGGGATCGGCGATGGCCGGACTGCCGGGGGCGTTGGAAGTCTGTGGAGCCACCGGCAACCCCCTGCCCGCCAAGACCGTGAGCTTCACGCCGGAAACCAAGTTGACGATCGATATCGGCCTCGCATGGTTGGCGGGAAAACAACGGGCGGATGGAGGCTTCGGAGCCGACCGCACCTACAGCCGCAATGTCGGGGTCTGTGCCCTCGCCGGTTTGGCGTTGCTTTCGGAAAGCGGTTCCCTTGGCAAGTACGGATCTGCGATCGAGGGTTGCACCACTTATCTGTTGAGCCGGTCCCAATCCAATGGCTTCATCGTGGAGGCGGATGTCCTGACGCACGCTCCGCTCTATGGTCATGGCTTCTCGACCACGTTTCTCGGGCAGATCTACGGAGTCGAACCCCGCCGCGAAATCCGCGATGGCCTGAGGAAGGCCGTTGATCACATTCTGTCCCGACAACAGCCCAACGGCGGCTGGCGCTATACGGAAGATCCCGCCGACACGGATACCTCGATCACGACCTGCCAGATGATGGCCCTCCTCTCGGCCCGGCAAGCCGGTATTGGCGTCCCTTCCACCGCGCTGGCCAAGGCCGTCCATTTTTTGAAGGTCTGCCAGAACCCGGATGGCGGATTCCGCTATCGGCCCACCGATCCCTTCGAATCGCTCTTTCCGCGATCCGCCGCAGCCGTCGCGACACTGTGCATCCTTTGCGGCCACGACGATCCCGCCGTGGTCGCCGGGCGGAAGTATCTGGCGACGGCGGAACAGCAACCCGCGTCGGGGGATCCGCATGCAGAATACTTTTACTACGGCCGCTTCTACGCCGCCCAGGTCCAGTGGCAACAAGGGGCCGCAGCCTGGAACCACTGGTATCCGGCAGCCTGCCATCAACTCCTCGCCCGCCGCACCGAGAAGGGCCACTGGAGCGACCCCAACATCGGCGATGTGTACGCCACCGCAATGGCCCTCATCGTCCTGCAATTCCCCATGGGACACATTCCGCTGCTAACGTTGCCGTGAGCTATGTTGCTATTCCCTGGTCAGGTTGCTTTTTGGGTTGAAAACCACAAGATTTGCTCTCTTCCACTGAGGAGATGAGGATGGACCTTTGGGATCAAATCGACTTGCTCGTGAACAACTTCTTTCGCGATGCGCAAACGGTTGCCGAGCTTGTCTCATTAAACCCTCAAGATGACTTCCTGATCAAAATGGCAATCGTCGGATTCTCTTATCGCTCCCCAACGTCGGAATGGGATCTCGGGCATTACGACTTTGTCATGCAGAGGCTCTCCGTCGAATTTGCCGACAATGAAGAATCTCACTATGGAGAGAATTCCCAGAACGTCAAACTCTTCTACTGCCTTGCCATCGGATACCTGTTGGGAATGTATCAGCAAAAATTCTTAACCGATCAGGAATTTCGCAATGCGGAGTGCTTGATCTCCGGCGTCACCATGGCACGCCTGCCAGACATTACCTCACGCGCGATTTAGTAAAACTCACGCAAGGCGAGCAAGTCGACTGTTCGTGAGGTAGCCCAGTTGTGGTTATTTACGTCAGGGCCAGCCCGACCAAGAATACTCGCTAAACGAATACTCCCGGCGTCCAAGGCAGACGCCGGGAGTATTCTTATGTTTGCTGTGCTATCCAAAGTCGGGTGCATGGCGATGCACCGACTCGATGGCAATTGAAGGCTGGTGCATTTCGCGGACTTCATGCACCCTACCTCAGGCGAAGGCCGGAGTGCTGGCTACGTGTTTTTGATGTTGGCGATGCAAAAACTGCCGTAAGTGTGGACGCGGTCTTTGGCGTGGAGTTCTTCGGCCAGGGGGCGGTTGTACTCCAAGGCTTCGCCGAGGGTTTTCTTCTGGCCGTTCACGGTCACCTGGATCGGGTTGACGAATTCGCCGTTGAGGCCCGCCGAGCGCCACAGAACCCGCGCGTTGGGGGCGGCTTTGTCCATGATTCCCTGCCATTCCTGCGTGAGGATGGTCATCGCCGGATCGCGGGAGAGCCAGTCCATGTGGTCGAGCAGAATGAACCTCGAAATCTTGTGCGGCGTCTCCTGCAGGAAGCCCAGCACGTGGTTGGTGTGCGTGCTGACGTTGTCGATGGCCCCCGCCTTGAGCTTGGCGAAGCCTTCGGGCTTCAAATACTCCGGGCAGCATTCGGGCGTGTATTGACCCGTCAGGTAGACGCGCCAGAAGTAGTTGTCTTTGAGCGGCAGTTTGGTGAAGACCGCTTCCACCCGATCCATGACGAACTGGAGGATGCCGCCGGGGTATTGCTCGTCGATCTGCTTGCGCTGGGCGCGAGGGACACCCAGCAGGGCAAGCGTCATGTCGCGGCGCATGGCCCAGCGGATGAAGGGCCGCCAGAGCGATTCGGCCAGCTTGTACTGCTTGAAGATATCCCGCTGCTGCTCGACGCTGCTGGCGGCGAGGATGGCGTTGACGCCGTCGCGGACCTTGGCGATGCGGTCGATGTAGACGTTGATGATGTAGGCGAACGTCCCCGAGGTGCAGTGGAAGTAGAACGATTTCCTGCGGGTGTCGCCGGTGAAGAAGGCCTTCTTGCGGTCCCAGAACTTGCGAGTCGTGTCGCTGAGCTGGGGGCGCAGCTTCTTGGTGTAGAGGTTGGCCCAATCGGGGTGGCCGCCCCGGGCGAAGATCTGGAAGAAGTCTTCGTAGTCGAGGGCCCGGACGCCGGCCTGCTTGAGTTCCAGGAGGGCGTTCTGGCGGAGATTCATATCGACGGCGTGGACATGGCCCGCACCGGCCAGCACGTAATCGAGGGCGTTGCAGCCGGCGGAGGTGATGACGACGACGCGGTCTTCAGCCGTCAGTTCGAGGGCGACGCGGTCGAGCCGGGGGTCTTCCCAGCACTGGTTGTAGACCAGGTTTCGGCCGTGAACGAGGTTGAACCAGGTCTTGCTGAGTTTTTCGACAACCATCCGTCAGTTCCCGGCCGCAATTGTCACGCGGGGGGAGGAGGGAGGCCCTAGCAGGAGGCAGCGGCCACATCGGCACTTGTCGGTTCGCTGCGGGCACAAGCCAGGGCAGGGAGCGGCAAGTTGTGGAACTGGTCTCGTGGAAGGACATTCTCGCCGCGGGTTTCCGCGACGCTCGAATCCCGCGTGGAGGGTGTTTCAAAGTAGTGGATCAGCTCAAGCTGTCCGCTGGCATATTCCACGAACGCCGTGCAATTCTCAACCCAATCCCCGGTGTTGCAGTAGATGATGCCGTGACGCCGGTCGTGGGCGGGGGTGTGGATGTGGCCGCAGATGACCCCTTCGCACCCCTGTTCGACGGCGTACCGGGCGAGGCGCTGTTCGAAGGAGCTGATGTACCGGACGGCGCTCTTGACGGATTTTTTGACCCGCCCACTGAACGAATAACTGCCGCTGGCGGGGGCTTTGAAGTAGCGGCTGAAGAGCCAGTTGGCGGAGAGAAGCAGGTCGTAGCCAATCGACGCGATGCCGGAGACCCACTGGGCGCTTTGTTCGACGACATCGAACTTGTCGCCGTGGATGACGAGGTACTTGGTGCCATCGGCGGCTTCGAAGACGAATTCGTCGCGGATGGTGACGAAGTCGAAGCCCCACTGGAAGCGGCGGAGGAAGGCGTCGTGGTTGCCGGGGGTGAGATAGATTTTCGTGCCGGCGGCGGCCAGTTCATGCAGGCGGGAGAGGATGTCGTTGTAGACCTGCTTCCAGGCGAACGATTTTTTCAGTTTCCAGCCGTCGATGATATCGCCGACGAGATAGAGCGATTCCGGCTCGACGCTTCGCAGGAAGTCGAGCAGTTCCACAGCGTGGGCGTGTCGACAGCCGAGGTGGGTATCGCTGATGAAGACGGTGCGGATGGCTCGGGCGGTGGGGTCTTCGACGGGATTGAGGCGTGGGCGGGCGGGGAATTCGTCGAGCAGGCCGCCGGTGCGGGAGGAGTTTTTGCTGTGGGGCCGCCAGTTCCATTCGAGATGCTCGGCGGCATCGCGCGGTGGCGAGAAGGCGTGGAGGAGGTTCTGGAGGATGGAGTGGCCAGATTCGTTCTGTGGAAACCCGCCTTGGTTTCCGCCAGCGCGGTTGCCGCCCATATGCTCGCCATTGGCGAAGGCATTCGGGACGGCCGTAGTCATGGCAGACATGTCGCTACTCCCTTGCAGGCGTGGCCTGCGAGATGATTCCGCCCCGACGAGTGGGTGATACACGGTCTCCAAGAACCGTGCCTCGATCCTGCCGCCCGAGCAGCCTGTCACCGGAGGAGTTCGCCGACGCTGGCGGATTCGGCCCCGTCCACGAGGCGTGGAAGGAGGCGAAACAGACTTCCCCAGTCATAGTTATCATCCATATGGACATGGATTCACGATGAATCTCTGGTGAAACTTGCGCGAATGTGGGGGAGGGTGAGCGGAAAAGGGTGAAAGCGGAGAAGCGGAAAAACGGGAAGGTGGGAGAGCCGCGTGAAATGAGGCCTCATCAGCGGGGACGCGGGGCGACTTGGTTCGACGGAGGGGCGGGCTGAAGGGCGTCGAATTGTTGGAGGATGTCGTCGCCGAGTTCTCGGGCGAGGGCGTTGATCTGGCCTTTGCCGTCGGGGTGGAGACGGCTGGAGAGGATGCAGACGAAGAGATCCCGCTCCGGGTCGATCCAGAGGGTTGTGCCGGTGAAGCCGCCGTGGCCGATGGCGCGATCCGACATTCGCGTGGGCCGGTTCGACGAATAGGGCGAGCGCATGTCCCAGCCCAAGGCCCGGATGGCGGGCTTCGCATCCGCCAAGGGCGGGTCGGGAATGTTGTGAGGGGCCGTCATCAGAAGGGCTGTCGTTCGGGAGAAGAGCCTTGGGCTTTGCGGCTCGGCGGGTGCGTCAGCTTTGAGCGAACGCAGGATCGCGCGGGAGAGTTGGGCCACTCCCTGGGCATCCGAGAAGAGGCCCGCATGGCCCGCGACGCCACCCAACCGGGCGGCCCGGGGATCGTGGACACCGCCGGGCAGGCCCTCGGTGGGAACCAGCTTCTCCGCCCAGGCGGCGGGCGGAAGGTAGCCCGTCCGCTCGAGCCCGAGCGGCTGGTAGATCTCACTGGCGCAGAGCTGGTTCAAAGGTTGCCCGCCGATCTTCTCAACGACCTTCCCCATCACCAAGAGACCCATATCCGAGTAGGCGAACTTGGTGCCGACGGGTTGCCGCAATTTGAGGGCGGCGATCTTTTGCCAGGCGACTTCCGGCCCCAGGAGGTAATCGCCCAAGGCGTTGTCGGCGATCAGACCCGAGCGGTGGAGCAGGAGATCGACCGGGGTGATCGACTCCTTTCCCTCGCAGCCGAACTCGGGCCAGTGTTTGGCGACCGGTTCGTCGAGCTTCAGCTTCCCTTGGTCGATCAGCTTCATGACGGCCAGGGTGGTGGCCAGCGGCTTGGTGAGCGAGGCGAGATCGAAGATGTCGTCCGTTTGCAGCGGTTCGACGGTGGGCACGAGTCGGCGATGACCCACGGCCCCCAGCAGCAGGGTCTCGTTCGTGGTCCCCGCGATCAAGACGGCACCGGGGATGTCACCGGCGGCGATGGCCCGCTGGAGTTTCTGCGTGATCAGGCGTTCGACCTCGGCATAGGCGGGGGAGGAGACCGTCCAATTGACCGGGAGAGTTGCGGCGGGTGTTGAGGCCGTCTCTTGAGCCCTGAGCAAGCCGTGGATCGATGGTCCGGGCAGTGCGACACCGATCACGAGTAGGCAGAGAATCCCCAGGGCCATGATGAAACGAGGGCTGTGGTTCGCAGGTTTGAACGTCACAGTGTTGAACATCACAGGGAGATCCCCTCTCCGGCGGAATCGGGCGTGTTCTCGGGGAGGCCGCTCGGTTTTTCCGGCTGGGGGATCGTCGGAGCGACGCGATCGATGAGGAGGCTGCCGCGTGAAGGATCGATCCGGAAGATCCACTCGCTTTCAGCCTCGTCCGGCAGCTCTTCCCCACGAAGCGAGGCCTGGGACTGGGCTTCGTCAATCCGTTTGAGCCAGTCGGCGGATTCGTCGCCCAAGGTTTCGTTGGCGACCTCCGTGGCGAGGGGTTCCAAATGCAGTCGAACCAGGAGGCGCCATTGCTCGCCTGCGGCGTCCAGAAGCTCCAGACTGTGGCGATTGATGAGAATCGCTTCGAGGAGTGTTCGCCAAGCGTCGATCGGTCGGCTGTCGGCTTGCTGTTCGCGTGACAGCTCCAACCAAGCTCCGGTCAGCCGGGGATCGTGGTCGATGGCGGCCCGCAGGTGGGCTGTGCGCACACTCGACTCCAACCCTTCCTGACGGGCGAGATACCAGTGGTATCGGCCCAGCCAGACGGGATGGACAGCGAAATAACCGGTCGCGACCAGGAGCACCGCAGCCGCCAATGCGCCTCCGGCCACAATCCACTTCCGCTGCTCGAAGAGGACTCCTGCCCCCACTCCGAAGAGCAGGCCCGCGACATGGGCGGTGTTGCCGATGGCCACGATTTCGAGTGCCGAGAGGCCCGCCATCACGACGCAGAAAAACAGGTATTGGATCCAGCGGTCATCGGGAAGTTCCACGGCGAGTTGAGGATCGTGGCGGCGGCGGATGACGAGAAACCCGAGGAGGGCGAAAATCCCGCCGGAAAGTCCCACGACTCCGTTCCCCCAGAACTGTTCGGCACAGATCGAGAAGATGGTCGCCGCCATGAAGAAGACCGCATAGCGCAGCCGCCCGAGTTGCCGTTCGGCCAGCGGCCCTAGCAGCGCCAGCACCCAGAGGTTGAGGACGAGATGGAGGATGTTGCCGTGATGGAAGCCGGTGACCACGAGCCGCCACCATTCCCCCTTCCAAAGATCGAAAGGGCCGTGAAGTTCAGGCGAGACGTTCTTCCAGGTGTCTGGGTCAATTTGGCGGTAGAAGCTGAGGGTGGTGATTGCCCCCCAATGGCGCGGCCCTTCGTGAAGCTCGCCGGGATGGAAGACAAGTGACAGGATGAAGAGGATGAGTGCCAGAAGAACGAAGCCGGCGGTGACGGGCGAAGCCCGGAGAAACCGGCCCACCGGGCCGAGGATTCGAGCCGGTGTGGGAAACTCGGCGAGCGGTGAGGAGGTCACTCTGGAGCATCCTCGCGCGGTGAGGGAACAACCTGCGATTCTCCGTTGGTTCCCACATGCCCGTCGGGGACGGTGTCGGAAGGTTTATTCGCTCGCGGTCTGTCGCCGTTGGGGCGAGTGGTCGAGTGCCAGTCAGATCTGCCGATCTCCGTGGGCGACGGATCTTCCGGATCCTTGTAGGCCGGCTCGCCACCGAGGAGTGGCACGGCGTTGGGATCTTCGAGTTCGGGAGTGAAGTGGATCTCTTCGGTCGTCTCTTCGAGATCGACATGCGAATGGGGATGCTCGACATCCGTGGCGGAGGGATGTCCGTAGTGGGTGAGCAGAGTTCTCAACGCGTCGAGGCTGGTCGGCTTGGTGAGATGGAGATTGAAGCCCGCCGCCTGGCTTTGCTTGCGGTCGTCCGGCTGGCCGAACCCGGTGAGCGCCACGAGTACCGGTTTCCGCGGGCACTTCGCGCGGATTCTTCGCGCCACCTCGTAGCCGTCCATCCCCGGCATGGCGATGTCGAGGAAGACGATGTCGGGGGGATCGGCAGTGATCAAATCGATCGCCTCGCGACCATCGAAGCAGACATCCGCGGGTTGGCCAATCGCACGGAGCATCATGGCCAGCGTCCGGGCGCTGGCGGCGACGTCGTCCACAATCATCACGCGGATGCCGGAGCCGGACGCCTCGCCCTCTGGAGCCTGTGTTGCATCCGCCGCCAACGGACGCGCTGGGGAGGTCACGTTCACCGGCGGTGCCATGTCGCCCGCTTGGCTGGACGCGGCGGAAGGGGGGACGGGAGTGTCGGATTCGACCGGTGCGGGAACCCGCGGAAGTGTGACGGTGAAGGTGCTCCCCTTCCCCAAACCTTCGCTGGCGGCTTTGACCGTTCCGCCGTGGAGTTCCGCCAGCGAACGGACGAGGGTGAGGCCGATGCCCAGGCCACCCTGCGCACGATCGAGAGACGTGCCGACCTGCTCGAACATGCCGAAGACCTGCTCGAGCATATGGGGCGGGATACCGGCTCCGTTGTCGGCGATCTGGATCTTGACCTGATGATCCAGTGTGAACATCCGCAGCCGGATCCGGCCGCCGGCATCGGTGTATTTGGCGGCGTTGTTGAGCAGGTTGCCCACGATCTGCACCAGACGTGTGGCATCCGCCTTGACCCAGACCGGTTCCTGGGGGAGATCGATGGTGAGCTCATGTCCCGCCTGCCGGACGAGCGGCGCGGAGGCCTCGACCGCCGACTGGATGCATGAGCGGGCATCCAGCACCGAGGGGCGCAACTGGATCTTGCCGCCGGTGATCCGCGAGACATCGAGCAGATCGTCGATCAGGCGCACCATCTGCTGGATCTGGCGGCCCAGCATCTCGCGGATGTCGGTGAGTTCCTCGGGGGAAAGATTCGACGCGCGCCACGCCTCGATGGCGTTCGAGATGGGCGTCATCGGGTTGCGGAGTTCATGGGAAAGCGTCGCCAGGAAGAGATCCTTCCGGCGGTGCGCGATCTGGAGTTCCTGCTGGGCCACGCGCAACGCGTCGATATCGGTCATCGTGCCGATGAGTTCAACGACCTCGCCATCGGCATTGATCTGCGGCACACCCCGGAGAAGATGCCAACGGTATTCCCCGTCGCGTCCGCGCAACGGCAGTTCGATTTCACAAGTCTCTGGCTGGATGGCGGCGAACGACCATTCCTTCGCGACCCGTTCCTGATGATCCGCCGGGACGGCCCGCAGCCAGCCCATGCCGCGGGTCTCCTCGGTGGTGAGGCCGGTGTATTCGTACCAACGGTCGTTGCAGTAAAGATTCCCCTCGCCCGGCCGGGCGATCCAGACGATCTGCGGCGAGGCGTTCGTCAGCATGCGGTAACGCTGCTCGGCGGCCCTCAGTTGCGAGAGGTTGACCGTGTAGATCGCGACTTCGCTCTCCTCGTCGTCGTGCAGCTTGGTCGCCGCGATCAGCACCGGGACGCGCGAACCGCTGCGGGTGATGAACTCCTTCTCGAAGGGCCGGCAACGACCGGTCGCCCGCAGTTCCTCCCAGGCCCCGCTGTCCAATCCCGAAAACTGCGGCGGAGTGATGTCGCCCCAACTCAGATCCGCATCGTGAAAGCCCTGGCGCGAATAGCCGATCGTCTCCAGATAGGTTTCGTTCGCGTCGACGATCAGGCCATCTTTGTTGCACAGCGCCATCCCCACGAGGCTGCTGTCAAACGCCCGGCGGAACCGCTCGTCCCGGCGGCGGAGGGCCTGGGCGGTGGTCAGCTTCTCGGAGATGTCGCGGAAGACGAGCACCGTCCCCTGCAACCGTCCCGAAACACTGCGGATGGGCGAGGCGCGGTCGTCGATCGCCACCCGCGTGCCGTCGGCGCGGATGAGCCAGTTCGTCTCGCCGGCGCTCAACCGCTGACCCGTCCGCAACACATGGTGGACGGGATGCTCGTCGGAGGTCGAGGTCGCATCCCTGGCGATCTGGAAGATCTCATCCACGGGCTTGCCGATGACTTCCTCGCCCGCCTGAATGAGGTTCTTGGCCACGTCGTTGAGCAGCGTGATGCGGCCCCGCGCATCGGTCGTGACCAGTCCATCGGCGACGCTGTGAATCGTGACGCGGAAGTTCTCGCTCGTGAGCCGGGCGGAATGCTCGGCGGCGATCCGTGCCGCCAGTTCCCGGTCGATCGAACGCCACGCACCAATGGCCACGCCGGTCGAAATGAAGACCGCCAGAAGCGTGGTCATCAAGGCGACGTAATAGTTGAACTCAACACCCGCCGAGCGGCTCTTGAGCAGCTCTCGCTCGGATTCCAGCATATCGCTCACCCGGAAGCGGATCTCGTCCATCCGCTGCTTGGCCCGGCCCGTCCGGGCGATCTTCATCAGCTCCGACTCGCCCGATTCCGAGAAGACCTTGAGGGCCAGGGAGGCGACTTCCAGCCGTTCGGCAATCAAAGGCCCCAGCTCGACGAGCTTCCGTGTCTGTTCGGGATTGTCCAGCAGATCCGTGAACAGATCCCCGTAGGTGCCCGGCAGATCCTCCAACGCCTTGATGCCGCTGGCGAGATAGGCCGGATCCTTGGTGATAACGAACCCGCGGGCGCTCGACTCGAACGAGACGATCTCCTCCTGGAGGTTGCCCAGCTTCCGCAGCACTTCGAACGTGTGCGTGACATCGCGCTGGGCTTCGAACAGCCGGCCGATGTTCACGCTCGACACGAAGCCGTTGACGGCCAGCAGCACGATCACCAGGGCGAGGTTGATGGACGAGATTCGTCGCTTGGTCACTGGCATGCTGATTCACAGCCCCGAAGGCACCGTCCCGAGTTTTCAACACGAGTTTACCGGACTGGGAGGGATTTGCGGAAATGGCCTTCCGGCACCAGACCTTCCGCAAGCGACGCCGTAAGTTAGCAGAACGACCTGTGCGATGGAAAACCAGCGCCCCTCACATCGTCAACGAACGATTCCAAATCCTGCACCGATTCGGCCATCCCACTCCCACCAATTCTCTTCACACCCGTCCACCACAAAGAATCGGGGAGGTTCGCGGTTTCCTCACGGCCTCGGACTGCGCCGCCGGGAAGGGATGTGATATTCTCGGTTCTCTTTCACACGTTTGCAGGCCAGCGACGCCCTACCCCCGCTGCTAGGGTCGGCCCGTCCCTCAGGGAACATTGTTCATGTCCATTCCACTTCTTCGCCCGGAAACGTCGTTCGGCAAAACCAAGATCATCGCCACGGTCGGCCCGGCCTGTTCGTCGCTGGAAAAGCTGAGGGAATTGGCGATCGCCGGGGTAGACATTTTCCGCCTGAACTTCGCCCACGCCAAATACGACTTGCTGGAGCAGATCCTTGCTCATATCAAGCAGGTTTCCCAGGAACTGGGAACTCCCTTGGGAGTGCTGGGCGATCTTTCCGGCCCCAAGATCCGTCTGGGAATCCTCCCCGAGGAAGGGATCCGCTGTCGTCATGGCGCGACATTCGAATTCGTCCGCCAGATCG
>PNLE01000169.1 GCA_013822855.1 Planctomyces sp. | reverse complement strand
CCCAATTCGCGTGCCCTTTGGGCCAGAAGGGCCATCATGGCCTGATGCCCGCGATGGACACCGTCGAAATTACCGATGGCGACGAAACCGTTCTTCCACTCCGGTCGGACATCAAGGAACGCCTCGGATGAAGAAGTTTCGCCAGAGGAACGTGTTGGTGAATTCAGTGGTGCATCCGGCAGCGAATCATCTGACATGGGAACGTCGCAAACGGGGATTCTTAATGACGGCGAGGAGGGGAGGCGAGAAGGAACTCCGCCAATGCAAGCGGACTGCCGGACGAAGCCGCAACTCGCTTGCATCGAATATAGACGATCACCGCAAAGGTCGCTTCACTGAATTATGGCGTGAGCGTCTGCAAAGCTTCTTCCAGCACCCGGCCATCGGTCTGGGGGAGCTTGATTCCCAGGAGGCGGGCGATGGTGGGGGCGACATCGACATTGCGGACAATTCCCGGTGTTTTTTCATTTCCCAGCTTCGCTCCGGGCTGAATACCCCGCCCCGCCATGACGAGAATGGCGTTCATTTTGGGATTGGTAGAGAGGAAGCCGTGCGTGCCAAGGGTCGTGTCGCTGGCGACGACAACCTCGTCGCCTGTGGCGATCGCGCTCATGCCATAGCCATCCTTGGCGACGAGGATCAGATCGGCCATAGCGGGGTTGTCCGCCGGGTCGGGAAGTCCGAGGGCCGCGTACTCGGCCGGTTGGACGATGGCCGCAATCCCTGTGTGATCTTTGAAAAGTTCAACCACCTTTTCACGATCCTGCGCCTTGGTGTCGGGGACGGTGAGGTAGACCATCGCGATGCCACCTTCGGGAATCGCGTAGACGCGGGCCGATTCGACGCGGTTGCCGGCCATGGTCAACAGGCCCGCCTCCTTGAATTTGACGTTGGGTCGAATGGTTTGGGGAATCGCAATGAAGCCGTGGTCGGCGGTGACGATAATCGTCGTATTCGCGCCGTTCCCGGAAGCCTCAATAGCGTCGATGATGCGGCCCAGGCAGGTGTCGATGTAGGCGACGGCCGCATCGCCGCCGGGGGTTCGCGGGCCATATTTGTGATGGGTGCCGTCGACATTGAGCAGGTGGATCGCCATGAACTGCGGCATCCGCTCCCGGATGACATGGACGGCGGCGGCGGCCCACATGTCGTCGCGGACAGTGCCGCTGTACTTGTAGAAGTTGGCGATGAGTTCGTCGGTGAGGACGCCACTCGCTTTGAGCTCCTCCAGCAGTCGAGGCGAGGAGTTGAGGAAGAATTCGGGGACGTCGGGCATGTTGTCGTCGACGCTGGCGGTGTTTCGCGTGCAGGGCCAGTTGATCCCCGCCGTGGAGAGTCCCGCCTCCTTGGCGAAATCGAAGAGCGTGGGGACGGCGACCAGTGCCCGTCCATCCTGCTTGGGGTCGGTCTTGGGGGGAAGGCCCAGGCCGGGCTTGCTCAAGATGCCGTTGAACAGCACGCCATGGGTCGCTGGATGAAGGCCCGTAATGAGCGTTGTGTGGTTGGGCCAGGTCACGGAGGGATTGGAAACAGTCATCCCCTCGGCGGCAACACCCCGCGCGGCCAGCTTCCGCAGGTTGGGCAGCGAGACACCGGGATCCCGCAGGAATGTCGCGGGGAGTCCGTCGAGGGTGATCAACGCCACCGAGGGCCGTCGCTCGATTTTGTCAGAAGTCTTGGCGGATGAAGTTTGGGGTTCTTCGGCGTGGGCATTGGCGAGAATCGACCATACCACCAGAAAGGTGGTGGCAAGGGCACTGGCACCCTTCGACCGCACAAATTCCGAAAGACGCATCTCTGGAAAGCCTTTTTCTGAAACCGGGATCACGCTTAAGTGGAATCAATTGCCCCTCGCAAGCGTTGCAAGGCCCCTCAAAAATGACAACCGACCTTCTCCGACACCTCGATGAAGAGTTGGAGAAGGCCGGTTGCGGAATTGCGGGAGGAGGGACTCGAACCCACACGCCTTGCGGCACCAGATCCTAAGTCTGGCGCGTCTGCCAATTTCGCCACTCCCGCGCGGCTTCCAGGAAATGAGAGTCTAATTCACGGCAGGTTCGCTGCCAAACCATCGAATCGGGTTCTCGGATCGATGGTGTCTCCGCGCCCGATCCCATTTCCGTCGAGTGTGGTGGCAACGGTACCGGCTCCACGGCAAGATAAAATCGCTCGCACCGACCTTCATCTTCCAAGGAACCACTCATGTCGTATGGATCACGCTCGACTGGCGGCATGGTCTCTCGTTTGTTCCATGCTCGTTTATCGTGTGCTCGTTTCTTCTGTGCGATGGGAGTCTTCATGAGTCTGGCAAGTGGCGGGGTGACGTCCGGAAGTGGGGCCATGGGAGCTGACAAGCCACCCGGCAACCCCGGGAGCGACCTGATCATGGAGGATGTGATCCTGGGTGTGCATGGCGGTACGGGCCTCGACAAGAAAGACATGACACCCGAACTCGACAAGAAGTTGCGGGCGGGACTCAAGGCCGCCCTTGAAGCCGGTGCCAAGCGACTTACCGAGGCGGGATCCACACCACTCGACGGAGTGGAAGCCGCGATTCGCGTGCTGGAGGACGATCCCCATTTCAACGCCGGCCGGGGAGCGGTCTTCACCCACGAGGGACGCAACGAGCTCGATGCGTCGATCATGGAGGGGACGACGAAAAAGGCTGGTGCCGTGGCGGGAGTGACGGTAATCAAGAATCCCATTTCGGCGGCCCGGGCCGTGATGGCGAAGTCGAAGCATGTGATGATGATTGGCCGGGGTGCCGAGGTCTTCTCGACGCAGCAAGGGTTGGAGATCGTCGACCCGGCCTATTTCTGGACGGAAGGCCGCTGGAAGGACATCCAGCGGGTTTGGGAGGAAGAGAAGGCGAAAGGGAAGCGGGCGGACATCGAGCCGAAATCGAGCACCTACTTCGGCACAGTGGGGGCTGTCGCCCGCAACGAGAAGGGTCAAATCGCCGCCGGTACTTCGACGGGCGGCATGACGAACAAGATGTTCGGCCGAGTGGGGGATTCACCGATCATCGGCGCGGGAACCTATGCGGAGGACGGCGCGGCGGCGGTCTCGTGCACCGGCCACGGAGAGTACTTCATCCGCTACGGCGTCTCGAAGGAGATCGTCTCGCTGGTGAAGTACAAGGGGCTTTCCATCCAGGAGGCGGCCCAGGAGGTTATCAACCGGCAACTCAAGGATGCGGGGGGGGAGGGAGCTGCGATCGTGCTCAACAGCAAGGGGCAATGGACGACCTCCCGCAATACCGAAGGACTTTATCGCGGATGGATCAACTCCAAGGGAGAGATCACCGTGCGGCTGTACGAAGAGTAGAGCGAGTTTGACGAGCTTGCCTCGATGATGTGATCGGCACAATCCCTCTCGAAGGTGCCGTGGATTCATGGGAAAGAAGGGGGTGTCGTCAATCGCCAATTGACCCTCCCCACCACGGGTCTTAGACTCAAATAAAGCAATTCCTACTTGTGACACATCGTGATTGGGATAGAGATGACAAACGCACAACATCTTCCAACGTCACAATTCTTCGGCTCCCGATCCCTGCCGAGCATGGCTCTGGTTTTCGGCTTGGCCACTCTGGGCACATTCCACGCCGGTGAGGCGTTCGCCCAGGCAGGTGCCAAAGCCCAACCTGCGACCAAAGGGGCGGCGGCGGCATCCCGCTTTGAAGATAAGACACTGATCACCAAAGACGGCATCCCCCTGCGGATTTCGTATTTCGCTGGCAAGAAGGGGAAGGACACGCCGGTTGTCGTTCTGCTGCACGGCAAGAAGGGTTCCCGGCAGAACTTCAATGCCACGCTGGCTCCCCTGCTCAATGATGCGGGCTATGCCGTGGTGACAGTCGATCTTCGGGGACATGGCGAGACCCCTTTGACACCGGGACCTGCCGCGGCGGCGGGGAACAAGAAGACCGATACGGCCAATTTGAAGCCGCGGGACTACTCGGCAATGGTTCCCGGCGACATGGAAGCGGTGAAGAAGTTCTTGTTCGATGAGCACATGGCCGAGAATCTCAACATGAGCAAGCTCGCCATTCTGGGTGCGGAGTTCTCCACCGCCGTGGCGCTGGCTTACACCGAACTCGACTGGTCGAAGATCCCCTGGGATGATGCCCCCTCGCTCGTGGCGCGGACGCCCCGGGGACAGGATGTGCGAGCCCTTATCCTGCTTTCACCCGAAGGAACTCTCTCGGGGATCAACATCAATCAGGCCGAAACCGCTGTGCGGGTGGTGGGCCTGCCGGTTCTGATCGGTGTGGGAAGCAAGGACACCGGCGACAAGGGGGCGGCGAGGAAGATGGCTGAAAAGCTCAACCCCGACAAGAAGGATCACATCTACCTGGAGACCTATGAAGGGGGCCTTCGCGGCACCGGGCTACTGGGTCGAAAGCTCAAGACGGAGGATCACATCCTCGCGTTCCTCGACAAGTATCTGGGTAAGTCGACGATTGAATGGCGGGATCGCCGCTCGCGCTTGGAGCGATAGATGAGATACTGCGGCGGATGGTGGGGACTTTTGCTGGCTCCAATGGCCGCCGCGTTCATCGCACCGGCCGTATGGCCCCTCATGTCGGTCGATGCCACAGGAACTTCAACCGGCGTGGTCCTGGGGCAGATCGCTCCTCCTCTTTTACCGCCCGTGCCGGGGGTGACTCCTCCCGCAGGCGGCCCGCCACCTGTCATCGGCGAGAAGGTGGCAACCGTTGCGCCGACTTTCGACGAAGAACCGGTCTACATCGACGACGAGGAGTTGTCGCGGCAATTCGAGCGGAAGGCCTCGGTTCTTGCGAAGGCCGGCAAATGCCTGACCACGCGGGATGTCGGTCAGCAATTGGAACGCCGCAGCTGCAAACTCAATCTTCCCGTGCCGCGTACGGAAGTGCTCACGCCGGAGGGTGTCTACCAGCTGGCAGCAAAATCGACATTGCTGATCGGTTCGTTGCAGCAGACAAAAACGCAGCCGCCGCGGTTCCACTATGTGAGCAACGCGACGGCGTGGGTGATGACCGCCGATGGTGTGATCGTCACGAATTACCATGTTTTCGAAGACGGTGACTCCGAGAGTTACGCCGTCATGACGCTGGAAGGAGATGTCTTCCCCGTCACGGAGATCATCGCCGCCGACCGCCGGTCGGATGTGGCGATCGCTCGAATTGATGCGAAGGGATTGACACCCATCCCGCTGGCGAAGTCGGCTCCGGTAGGTGCCTGGGTGGGAGCGTTGACCCATCCCGGCAGTGCCCACTTCATGTTCACGCAGGGGAGTGTGACACGTTACCTGCAGTTGTCGTCCAGCAAGAATGAACGCCCCGAGAAGTGGATGGCGATCAGCGCCGACTACGCCGTCGGATCCAGCGGCGGGCCGATCCTCGATCGTTACGGCAACCTGGCGGGCATGGCATCCATGACTGAACCGGTCGACTTCGGCGACGGTTCCAACGGCGACTCGGTCTCGACCCTGCAGATGGTGATCAAGCTGACCGTTCCCGTGGCCGAAATTCGTCGATTGATCAAGACACCGTGACATTTAGGGATTGACGGCAGGTTTTCGTGATGTCTTGTTCATTCGGTCTCACTGGAGCGAAACCTGCCGCACATCGTGGGTTTGTTGAAGCACATCGGCGGCCATGATCAATTGCGATTCATCGACGAGCGACTGAGCATTGCCACACCGAACCCAAATTCTGTTCGAGGTCTTCATAATTCGCGAATGACGACTGGTGAAGTTGCATTGAGCCTCCTGTTCCGGCTTCACCGCTTCGAGGTAGATCGACTTCGGCTCCTTCCCTTGGGCGGCGCGAGCGGCGTTCTTCGCCTCGTATTCCACTGCGGCATTCGCGCGAGCCTCCGCATCCACCTTGATCTTCGTCCCGTCGAGTGCGAGCCGTCAGACATTCAAAAAACCCGACGCCGATGAAACTCACCGATCCCAGAAAAGTTCGGCACGTCCTTGCCCACAATCAAGCGGAAAGCGACGTCCCGCCCGCAACGCGACATGATCTTTCGCGACGACCGAGGGCCGGTGGAAAAGTTAAAATCAACGGTACCGGTATCATCCGGAGATGAAACTGCGAAAGTCCCCACAGCTCTCGTTCGCCGCAGGAGATAATCACCCCGATGTCGAGTTCCCGTACGGCGTTCATCAAGAAATAAATCAGGTCCTGTCCGGGCAACCAGTCTTGCAGCGACGGCGTCACCTGGTCGCTCTGCCGCCCGTACCAGTACGAGTTGGCGATCTTCCGCGTGAACTCGTAGTTGGTCGTCGACTCGGTGGAACCCGTGGTATTCGTGCTCGTCCAGTTGCCGTAGCCGGGACGGTTGACCGTCAGTTCGGTCGTGGTGACTGTCGACCGACTGCGGCCGCCGATCACATTCTCCTGCTCCAGCGACCCCACCTTCGCCCGCGACTGGCCCTGGTCTTGGGTCGTCTCGTAATGCAGGTCGAACCCGGTCCCCGCCAGGTCGAGCGTCATGAACGTGTGAAGATCGTCCGCCTGCGTGTCCCAGTAGTCCCGCTGGACGATCACCCCGTCGACCTTCTCCACCTCCGTCCACCGCCGGATCCCCTGGGTCAGCGTCGTCTCCATCTCCACGCCGCCGGTCGTGTCTCCCTCGTTCAGATCCAGGGTGAAGTCGAGGTTCGTCTCGGTGTCGACCTGCATGCTGTCGTAGGCGTAGGAGTAATCGTCCCGGTCGTAAGTCGCGCCGTAATAGGCTCCGGGATTCCGCTGGGTTGTGCGGGTCCAGGCCTCGTGGTCCGAATCCTCCACGCCGGTCGATTCGATCTCCAGTTCGAGCGAATACCCCTCCTCCATCGCTCCCATCACGGTCCGCTGGGTGTAGGCCTGGTGGGTCACATCGTGGTAGCTGTCGTAGGCCCCCTTCTCATGCAGCCACTCGTAGCTTCCGACCAGTTGCGCACTGGAGGAGCCGCTCCCCGAGCCACTCCCTTCTCCACTGGCCGGGGTTACATAGCCGCGAACCTCCGTCTCCTGATGGAGCCGGTCGTAGCTCCCAAATCCCGAAGCCTCGTATTGGAACCCCTGGGTGTTCCCGGCTCCCCCGGTGACCTGCACCACCATGGTCTCGTCGGTCGTCTGGGCATGCGATTCGTCGTGGAACAGGGTGCTGTCCAAGAAGCTGCCATCCTCCCGGATCAGCGCTTCGCTGCGGGAGAGCGTGAACGCCTGGTTGGAAGCCGATTCGAATGTCCGGCTGGTGTTCGTGCTGCCATAGTTCCCGCTGAGCGACTCGTTCTGGCTGATCGACGTGACGAACACCAACTGCGTCGTCTCGAACTCCGAATCGACGCTCTGTTCGGAAACACTCGACGCCCCCACCCGGCCCGACGCGAAGAACGTCAGTCCTTGCTCCGCCTCGTCCCGGCGGGTCTCGCTGCCGGAGGCGTGGAACACCGACAGGCTCTGGTTGGTGCTGTAGAAGTTCCCCCGCGACCAAGTGGGCGGCGAAGACGAGCTCC
Source organism: Planctomyces sp. (assembly GCA_013822855.1). Lineage (GTDB taxonomy): Bacteria > Planctomycetota > Planctomycetia > Planctomycetales > Planctomycetaceae > Planctopirus. Next base: position 3,607 of record PNLE01000169.1, on the reverse strand, counting down.
CGGAGCCAGTGCCGGAGCCGCTGCCGGAACCACTTCCCGAGCCACTCTCCGAGCCGCTTTCGGAACCACTGCCGCTCCCTGATCCCGAGCCAGTGCCGCTTCCAGATCCAGTGCCTTCACCCGAACCACTCGTACTGCCGGAGCCGGAACTTCCCGACCCGCTTCCGGACGATGATCCCCCGCCCACGGAGGCGGGTGGCGTCCAATTGGGATACTCCGCCAGCCAGGCCGGTTTCGATTCCGCCAACAGATCGGTGTTCGGAGGATTTTCTCCGTAGAGCGCAGCCCCCGGCGAGGAGAAGTACGACCGCGTCCAGGCCGCCTCGTCGGTGGTGAACGTCGTCGTCTCCTCATCCTCGAACGACGAATGCACTGTTCCAGTCGTCAGATACCGGATCCCGTCCTCGATCACGATCCCCGAGGTCGCTCCCCCTTCTCCCGAGTAGCCGTAGCCATAATCGCCGTAATAGTAGTACTCCTCACCCGGCCCGCTTCCTGAACCACTTCCTGGGCTGCTGCCGGAACCACTCGCGGGCAATTGATCGACCGGCGTCCCGGCAATGCTGAGTTGCCGCTCTTCGCTGGCTGAAGTCGTTCGTGTTCCCGTCCGTGTCGTCACCGACCGGCTGCGGCTCTCCATCTCCAGCCCCAGCCGCGAGGTGTCGACCAGGTCAAAGAGCGATTCCTCCAGCGAGGCGACCGCATGGCTGCGGGTGGTGTCGCTCGACGCGGATTCCGTCACGAGTGAGGTGCCGTCGGCGTATTCGTGGACATGGTTCGTCAAATTATCGAAATACGTCAGCTCGCCTTCGGTCTGATCCTCCCGCGAATGCGAGATCGACCGCATCGCAGCTCCCGAAGCGGGCACATTCATCGTGGTGGTCGTCGATTCGGAGAACCCGCCATATGTCCCCGAACCCGATTCGTTGGTGATCGACCAGCTGTGACCCGAACTGGACGAGCTTCCCTCGGCGGCGACATCCACCGAGTGCTTCCAGTCGTCGCGGGTCGTGCTCACATCGGTCGAGTTGTCGAACGAATCCCGTCCCCGATTCTCGGTCCAGATCCCGGCCCCTTCTTCCAGCGAGTAGTTGCTGGAGGAGGTCGTCATCGAACTGCCGCCCGACGACGAAGTGCTCATCTGCTGACTGCCGGAGCTTTCGCTGAACCACCAGTTCGTCCCGTTGGCGACGACATACGTCTCGTGATCTTCGCTGGAGTAGCCCGAAATGTACTTGGCCTCTCCCGCCTCGATCGTCCCGTTGTTGTTCACATCGAACAGCAGTTCCGTGCCGGTGATGGTCGAGGTGCCGCTGGCGGTCGAGGTCCAGGCGTAGCCCCGCCCCTCGCGCTCGGTGTCGACCTGGTGGATCTCCAGCACCGCCGGCGTCCCGCTCCCAGAACTGCTGCCGCTGCCGCTGGCGGCGCCACTGCCACCACTGACCGGAACAATCGAGAAGATGTTGACGGATTCGGAACTCGCCGAGACCGTGCCGCTGCGAACATCGCTGTAGGTACTAGTCGTCTGTGAGGTCCGAGGTGCGGCTCCCGCCGTGTGGTGGTACGGGGCCGTGTAGCTCCCCTCGTCCTCGGAGGAGGTCACCCATTCGGTGGTGGTGTCCTGAGTCAGCAAGTTCGACTGGATCGATTCGGTCACGCGGTCGGCGGCCGATTGATCCGTCATCCGGGCGCTGGAACTACGCGAGGAGACGACGGTTTCCGAACCACTGCCGCTCGACCATGACAACGTGCTGCCGCTCCGCTCGCCACCCACATAGGTCTCGCCATCGCTGGTTCCTTCCAGCCAAGTCTCCGTCCGGTACTGGTCGACCGTTTCGTTGGAAAAGATCCGCCGCTCCACTCCCGGCGTCGATTCATCCACGGAGAGAACCGCGACCGAACTCCAGACATCGGACGTGGCACTCCCCGAAGCGAGGGATTGATAGCCGCCGGACTGGCCCGCGTTCCCCAGGGAAGCCGTCATCGAGTTGGTCGACTGCGAAGTCTCATTGATGATCTGATGGGAGTTGACGCTCGTGGAGCTGGTGGCCGCCATCGTCCCGGTGACCACCTGGGCGTCATCCTGGTCGAAGTAGGTCTCGTATCCCGAGCCGGAGGCGGTGTACATCACATCGCTGAAGCCGGTTCCCACTCCGGCGGTCTCGGTGTGCGTCCCCTCGTAGTGGAAGATCGAAGCATCCTGCGACTCGCTGAACATGAGCCGGTTGCGGGTGGTGTGGGTGGAGACACTGGCGGCGATCCCGGCGCTGGCCGTTCCCGAACCTTCCCCTTCGCCCGAACCACTGCCGCTCACTTCCGGCTCGCCGGAACCCGAGGAGCTGCCGCTCGAACTTCCGCTGGCCCCGCCGATGACAATGGAGGACTCGACCGTTTCATCCCAGTTGATCGTCTCGTCGATCCGCGAGAAATCGAACGAGCTGGAGTCGTATTCGAACGTCGTGACCGCGCCACCGGCCTCCGGCGTGTCGTCGTCGCGGTGGAGTTCCAGATCCCATTCATTGAACCCCGAAGCCGAACTGACGGTGTGGGCTGTCGAGGTCCCCGACGGCGCGGCGATATGCTTCGTGGCCGCCAGGCTGTAGGTTTCGTCCAGCCCGCTGCCGTAGGCGGCGTTCGAGGTCAGGGTGGTGATCGCCCCGGTCGCGTAGTCGATCGTGCGGCTCATCCCGGCACCGAGCGACCAATACTGCTCGCCGTTGCGGGTGTCGGTGATGTCGACGGTTGTCACATCGCCGCTCACGGCATCGGTCACCAGCGTGTCGACCACGCGGGTGAAGTCGTAGTTGTCGGCGAAGGTCTCGACCAGGCCCCAGGTGACCGTGACGCTCGTCATCGACCAGTCGACCACCCCTTGGAACGTCGAGTTGTGGGAGCCGGTCTGCTCCAGCGTCCAGGTCTCGCCAGCCCCGTCGTCGAAGGTGGTCACGACCGACCAGATCGACACCAGGGTTTCGGTCACATAAAGGTCGTACTGGCTGCCGTCGTAGACCTGGTTCCCCGACTTGGTGAGGATCGAACTGCTGACGATCGTCTCGGTGTACGTCCCGAGGTCGTCCGACCAGGTCCGGGTGGTGTTGACCGGCGTGGAGGTCGTCGACTCGCTGAAACCGGTGGTCGGATAATCCCAGACGAACTCGTCCAGCCAATCGCCATCGATCGGCGTGTCGGGCAGCTCGCCCAGGAGTGGAACATTCAATTCGGGAGTAATGCGATCCTTCAGGAAATCGATCACCACTCCCGAACTGCCGGATCCGGATTCGGGAGCTTCGGGGTATTCGGGATACCCGGAAGCACTTCCAGAGGTCAGGCCCCAGGTGATCTGGCCGCTGAATCCGAGCGACCCCGAACCACTCCCACTTCCTGACCCCGAGCCGCTCTCGCTGGTGGAACCGGAACCGCTGCCACTTCCCGAGCCGCTGGTGCTTCCCGATCCGGAGCCACTTTCGCTTGTGGATCCCGAACCGGAGCCACTCCTGGTCCCGCCTTCACCGCTGGAACCGCTGCCCTCACCGCCGCTGCCACTTTCGGAACCCTCAGGCTCTCCGCTTCCTGAGCCACTGGTGCTTCCCGATCCGGAGCCACTTTC
>PNLE01000168.1 GCA_013822855.1 Planctomyces sp. | reverse complement strand
TCGGGGTTGATGAACGCACGGAACGACTTGGCATCGCGGGCGATCTGCGTGAGGAGGCCGTAATCGTAGCTGGCTCCGTGCCGCTCGAACGACTTGCGGCACTGCTGCACCAGCCACATCCCCATGATGTTCTTGAGGACGCGGTAGGTGCCGTCGATCCCCCCTTCGTTGGTGATATTGAGTTCGAGCGCCTTGGGGGTAAGGATCGCCTGCGGGGATTCGATCCCCATCAGCGACCACGTTCCTGAACTGATGTAGGCCCAGTTCGGATTCCCGGTGTAGGCCGTCGGCACGGCGGCGATGGCGGCCCCCGTGTCGTGCGTGGCTGGTGCGACGACATTCAACCGCGGCAAACCCGCCCGGCGGGCGACACTTTCCCGCAACCGGCCCAGCGATGTTCCCGGCGCGATCACTTCGGGGAAGATGTGCGTAGGGATGTCGAGCTTCCGCAGCATGTCGAACGCCCAGTTCTTCTGCGTCGGATGGAAGCACTGCGACGTGGTGGCGTTGGTGAACTCCACCACCCGGCTGCCGCAAAGGAGCCAGTGGAAGAAGTCGGGCATCATCAGGAAGCGGTCGGCGACGTCGAAGATCTCGGGGCTGGATTTCCGCAATGCCAGAAGCTGGTAGAGCGAGTTGATCTCCATGAACTGGAGGCCGGTGTTCTCGAAGATCTCGCTGCGGGAGAGCCGGCTGATCGCGGCGTCCATCAGTCCCCGCGTGCGGGGGTCGCGGTAGTGGTAGGGCTGGACGAGCAGCTCATCCTTCTTGGAGAGCAACACATGATCGACGCCCCAGGTGTCGACTCCGACCGAGACAATGGCGTCGCCGTACTTCTGGGCGGCCTTGGCGAGGCCCGTCTGGATTTCAGACCAGAGGCGGACGACATCCCAGCGCATGGTCTCGCCCAGATGGACGGGGCCGTTGGCGAAGCGGTGCAGTTCGTCCAGCCGAATGCGGCGACCATCCAGCAGGCCGGCGATCACGCGGCCACTCTCGGCCCCCAGGTCGATCGCCAGAAAACAACGCTCCGCCATGACAACTGCCTTACCAATGCGGGTGGACTCGTGGATGCTTGCAGCAGGTGGGCGGCGCGGAGGACGAATCCCCCGCCCGACCCATCAAAGCACGATAATGCATGGCACGGCCACAACTGTCGAGCGAAAACAGGGGAGCGGTGAAAAGTCCCTTGCGGCTCGCCATCCCGGAAATGGCACAAGGCCACCGGGAATTACTCCCGATGGCCTTGTGGTGTTGTCATGCCGCCAGTGGGTTATGGCGTGAAGGGATTGCCCGGCGAGACGTTGTAGCCCCGTGGGAAGTTGGCATTCGGGAACGTCGAACTGAATTCGAAGTTCGCGCCCAAAAAGTCGAAGAAGACGCTCTGGGGAATCCCGCCCGTGATGAAACTGTTGGACGTGTCGAGGTTGCCATTGTCCTGGACTTGGAAGAGTTGGACCAGGCGGTTCGGATTGAATGCATTGCCGGTGAACGGATCGAGGAGAAACTCGTTCTGTTCGATGGCGAACGCCGTGCCGTTGTTGATGCTGTTTCCGGTGTTGTTGAAGAACCGCAGATCCATTTGGGCGGTGTCGTCGAGCACCACCGTGTCGAGTGCGGGGCCGGCAACCGCTGTCGATGCTGGCTTCGCGACCGCCGCACCTCCGACCGAGACCGTCTTGAGGAACGATTCGGTGCGGAAGTCCGAAAGCAGGTTGCCTGTGAACACGTTCCCATTGCCAGAGCCGTCAGCACCGCCGACATCCGCTGTGAGCCGGGAATCCGTGCTGATGCGGATGAACAGGCCATCCCCCTCGGCACCGTTCTGGCCGTTGAACCGGACGATGTTGTTGGTGAAGGTGAGTTCGTTCTGGTTCGTCGCGGTCAGGTTCATGAACGAGCTGTAGACGGTGTTGCCGATCGTCGTGCTGATCGTCGGGCCGCCCGGCGAATTGAAGAATCCGTTGGCGTTGGCTTGACCGGCGAGCACTTGATCCGGATCAAACGGCGTGGCGACAGGGGCCGTGGGTTGCGGGAAGTTGCCCTGGATCTGGTTGAACCCGGTGTTGCCCGCGTCGGCGTTGAAGAGCACGCCGTTGCCACCGTTGTTCTCGATGGTCGTGCTGTCGATCAGGAAACCGCCGCCGTTGATGGCCGTGTTGAAGTTGCGACCGCGGAGATCGAACTCGACACCCTCGTCGCCGTTGCCACCGATGACTGTACCGTTGGTGATGTTGACGGCGAGGATTGCGATGGAACCGGCGGTTTTCGACTCGCCAGCGCGGGTCACGAGGCTCACCCCGTCCAGACCGTTATCGAGAATGTCCGCATTGTTGATGTTGACCTCCCCCACACCTGTGGTCTGGGTGATCGTGCCCGTCAGATTCTGACCCAGCACCATCTGGACGCCGTCGCCGGCATTGTTCTGGATGACCGTGTCCAAACCGCCCGTGCCGATGTTGAACTCGGCGGAACCGGCGAAGAAGACGTTGGCCCGGATGCCGTCGCGGCCGTTGCCCAAGGCCGGCGTGGCCCCGCCGATCGTGGCGTCGAAAACCGTGAGAATGACATCACCCGTCGCGGCGTCGATACCGATGCCGTCCAGCGTGTTGCCCTGGATGAGTGTCTCGTCCCCGCCGACTGCTCCGTCGCCGACCACAAGAAGGTCGAAGAAGCCCTGGGCGTCGACCGCGATACCCGAACCCGTGTTGTTCGAAATCGTCGTCGGGCCGTTGATCGACGAGATCTGGGCGAAGATGTCCGATTCGACGCCGATGTTGTCGTCGGCCAGGAAAGTGAAGCCATTGCTGCCGTTCTGAGTGACCGTCACGTTGTCGAAGACCGACCGGGTGGCGGTGGCCGAGTTGCCGAAGAACGAACCGTTCAGCGTCGTGACGTTGATGCCGCTCTGAATATTCTGGCTGAAGGTCGACGAGATCACCGTGGCGACCAGCACCGCATCCGCGTTGCCCACGGTCTCCAAACCGTTGCCGGTGTTGCCGTTGGCCAGCGTGTTGCTGATGTTGAGCGTGTTCGGCGTTCCCGAAAGTGGCTGGTTGGGGTCGGTGGCGTCGCTTCCGGTGTAGTTGAACGCGATCCCGTCGTCGCCGTTCTGGGAATAGGTCGACAAACGGGTGTTGGTGAGGTCGGTGTCGGTGACGCTGATCGTCATGAGGGAGGCGTCGGCGCGGTTGATCTGCAGGCCATCGCCGGCGTTCTGGATCGCCGAGACTTCGTCGAAGATCCCCGTGACCTGCGCGGTGAGCGACGAGTTGACCACGGCTCCGATGGCGTTGTTGCTCAGGCTGGACTGGTTGCCGATCGGCAACGGTGCCACGTTGAACAGAGGATCGTCGGGGCTGGAGATGAGGAACGCCAGATCCGAGGTGTTGGTCGCGCTGGCCGTGAACCCGTTGCCGCCGTTCTGGTTGCTGGTGAGGTTCTCAAAGATCGCCACGATCGAGGAGTTGTCGACCAGATCGATGTTCACCCCGTCGCCCGTGTTGCCACCCAAGATGCCGTTGCCAGTGATGTCCCGCTGGCTCTGGAAGTTCATCAGGCCCTCATCGCTCCCTTGGATGGCGATGCCCGCCACCGTGTTCTGGATCGCGATGTTGTCGAACGAGGCCACCTGCATGATCGGCGCGCCCAGGTCGCCGTCGGTCGCGTAGAGGAAGCCGTTCTGGTTGGCGGAGGCGGTGTTGCCGGTGACGATGATCGGATCGGCCAAAGTTCCGACGGTCGCAGTACCGTCCTGGGTGATGGCGAAGCCGTTGGTGTTCCCCGAGGCGTCGTTGTTGACGACCGTGGCGGCGAGGACGGTGGTTCCGGCGGCTTCGAGCAGCATGCCGGAGTCTTCGTTCCCCGTGAACTGGTTGCGAGCGACCGTGGGATCCGCCGAGCCGATGAAGAGGTTGGCTGTTCCCGCGACTCCTTCGAAGTGGAGGCCGTTGGAGTCTGTCGCCGGCACACCGTCGCCATTGTCGGCGAAGGTGTTGGCGAAGATGGCCGCGTCGATGTTGCCGCCGGCGGCGGTGATTTCCAAAGCCAGACCGTCGCCATCGTTCTGTGAGAAGACGTTCTCGGTGATCGCGAACCCGTTGGCCGGGTTGTTGAAGTTCACGTTGCCGCCGTTCGCGGTGAGGACGAACCCGTCGTCGCCATTCTGGCTGGCACCGATGGTGCTGTTGCCGGAGATGACACCCGAGATGGTCCCGCCGGCGTTCGACTGCATCTGGAAGCCGTCGTCGCCATTGCCGAAGGCGAAGTTGTCGGTGACGGAGACCTCCAGCGGCCCACTGCTGCTCACGAACACACCGTCGGCGGTGTTATCGCGGAAGGTGTTGGCGGAGAACGTGCTGGCGGAAGTGCCGGTTCCCGTCAGATTGGTCAGCAGGACACCGTTGAGTCCACCGCTGATGATGTTGCGATCGATCCGGACATCCTGGTTGTTGATGCCCGCGATCCCACTGGTGCCGGGTTGGGCCTGGATATCGAAGCCGGAGATGTCGAACCGCACATCGTTCGTGGTGAGCGTGACCACATCGCCGGGTGCCGTGTTGGTCAGCACGGGGAGCGGACTGCCGACTCCCGTGAAGCCGGGCAGGATGAACGTACCGCCACCCTGGGAGGCGTCGATGGCGACCGTGTGCTCGACGCTGGTGCTCCAGAGCCGTTGAGTGTCGCCGCCCGCGGCGGGATTGATTAGCGTGATCCCGGTGTCGAGATTGGTGCTCGTACCGTCTGCGCGGGGGCGGACGTAGATGAAATCGACGTCTCCCTTGTTGGCCTGCAGGTTGGTGTAGTCGAGAAGACTGCCGAATTGATCCTCGAATGTGCCGTTGCCGGGACCCGCGAGGTTCGGATCGATGTGCGCGACGAAGTAGGGGTTGCCGTCTTCGGGGTCGATCGCGAACTCCTGCGAAACCAGCAGGCGTTCCTCCACCGTGACGCGGTAGTTACGCATCACGGGATCACGCAACCGCTGACGCACAGGCTTCTCGCGGGCCCAGCGGCTGGGGAAGCCGTTGGGAAGATCGGCGATGACCTGGATCTGGGCGTTGGTGCCGAAGGTGTGGTCGTCGGTGATGGCGACGTTGAGTGTGAGATCCTCGTTAATCCGCTGCTGGAAGCGGCCGCTCACCCCGGTGAAGCTGCCGACATCGTTGTTGGCGTAGTAGTAGAGGCCGACATAGGCACTCATGCCGTAGCGGCCCAGGAGCGGCACGGGCCCGCCCACTTCCGTATCGAAGCCCTTGTAGGCGCTGTCGACCGAGATCCCCCGGTTCAACAGGATGAAATTCCCCTGGAAGCCCGCGGCCCCGAGAATGGTGTTCGTGACCTCTTCGTTGTCTTCGACCGGCAGATAGCCGTTGACCCGCCAATCAAGGTAGCGGCCGATCGACTCGAAGCTGACACCGAACTGGTTGAAGGCTTTGCGGTGGCCGTTGTCGAAGTCGTACCAGCCGGAGATGCCGAAGATGCGGTCGAGTTCGGGCACATATTGCCGGTAACCGACACCGACGTTGGCACCACCCTGGCCGCCGTTGGTCATCAGACCGCGGACATCGGTGAAGATGAGGGAGTTTTCATCCCGGAAGAACGGCATAAAGCCGCCGACGCTGGTGTAGCCTTCGTCGTAGCCGTAAAGCTGGCCGCCGCGGGTGTCGACGCGGAAGATGGGATTGAAGATCTCATCCACCGTCCGGAATCCGGGGGGAACCTGCCCGCCAGACATGCTGTAACTGCCGGCAGGCTGTGACATGGGCTGGAGCACCGGCGCGGGGGCCGAGAAGGTGGCCACCCCCGGTGCTTCCGAGCCGCCGACTCCGGGTGAGAAGTCGTCCGTGATCCGGACCGTGCCAGATTCCTGCGCCTGGGCTTGTCCGGCTACGGCGCCGCACACTGCCAAACCACACAGGAATCGCTTCGTTGAAACGTTCATCGGCTGCTCCAGCATCCTGCCAGATCGAGTCGTCGTTCATGGCTGCAACACGTGCGATCGACCGAAGTGACCTTCGGTATCGGGCGTAGCGGTTTTGACGCTATTCGCACTTGTCCTGTTTATTCGGCCCGTGCCGACGGGCGGGTTGAGTGTTTGTGGCGTCACCACCGGGCATTTCGTCACATCCGGAAAAGTCTGCCGCGCGACAACCCGTGGGAACTGCGCGACCTTGGAGGACTGGTGGACTGCGCTGCCAAATTTCATGTCGGAGGAGAGAGCAGTCGCGTAGAAGATCGTGCTTCACTGTGGCGAAAGATGCCGATGTGGGCGACGGTTGGTCGCTTCTACGGCGGCTTCTGCCAGCGCGGCGATCCTCCAACACCCTTCAACTGATGGCGCATTGCGGTCCGCAGGCGAGCGCACTTCACGGCCCGGACATGACCACCCCTTGGGCACGAATGGCCGGTGAACGCGGGGCCCTGGTGCGGAGTGGTGGATCCTGCCGATGGGCCATTTGGTCAAACCGCATGGCTGGCGAGGTGGAGCCGCATCACGTCAGGTTCATGAGCCGTTGGAAGATCTGTTTGGGCTCGGCCTTCGCATTCCACAAACCGCCATGCGGCAGGGAATGGGGCGTGGCATCACTGAGATGTTTCCAGGTGACACCCACCACCGCCGGCTTGGCGATCAACAGCTGCATGATCTCAGCCGCCCATTGTGCCTGGCGGGTCTCGTTGGGCCCCTCGTTCCACAGGCGGTGGTCGACTTCAATGTCGGTCGTCGTCTCGAGATCGGCTGTGGCGGACGAGGGGCACGAGAGAGTGATATAGAGGGGAATTCCCAAGCCGCCCCAAAGATCAATCAGCCGGGAGAAGTCGAGCAGGTCGCGATGGATCGTCGAAGCGGGCTGATAGCCGATGGTAACTTCCAAGTTGGCCCCGCTGAGGCCGACGCCGGAACGGACGAGGGCGTCGACTGTCTGGATGGGCGAAAGCCGGTGCTGGCCCTTAGCCATGTACTCGCCCCAAGGCTGATCGACGCGAAGAATCAGTTGGCTCTCTTCGTCGACCTGTCGGGCGATGTCGAGCACTCGTGCCAACAGTGCCAGTCGCTGGTCTTCGGGCAAGGTGAGCGCTCCACCGGTGTTAACCCGCGTGGCGATCTCCCACAATCGAACGCGTCCCTGGTAGCGCAACATCGCGGTTTCAATGAAATCGCAAATGAAGCTCTGGAGGTTGAACGGGTCGTGCTCCCAGGGAGCCAGCCAACTGGGCAGGCCACCCGCGCCGAAATCCAACAGCGGACCCGCCCGGACGACCATCTTCCGCGATTCGCACCAGTCGATCTGCTGGTCGGTCAGATCCCAGACATACTCCCCTTCGCTCGGCTCGACTTCCTTCCACGACAGGCGCAGGCAGGCGGAGTTGAACGGGCTGGTGATCCGCGACCAGTTTTCAGCTGGAGCCGCATGCTCCAGCTCCACCCCCAGCACGGCGGGAAGATGGGGGTATCGCTGCTGCCGGCTGGAGAGGGCCTGGCGGGCATAACTGAGGCCGAGTTCCCGGGCCGCCTCGCAAGCCAAAACGATCGACTCCGCGGCGAGGGCCGAAACCTTGGCGACATCATCTTCGAGAACGGCTTGTCGGAAGTGGGTGTGGGCTTTGCGTAGGAGTTCCAGATAAGTCTCGGGCACTCGCAGCCCGGCCAGTTCCCACTGGGAAGCCTGATCGCGGAGTTGGACAATCTTGCCGCGGGCCAGTTCCAGGGCGAGGATGTAGGGCTCGTTCCGCTCGGGAAGCGAGCCGGTGGTCAGGAGCAGGCGGCCATGGCCGGGAACGGGCCAGGCGACGTGGAACTTGCCGCTTTCGGAGGTGTTCCGCCGACAACCGATGATGTTGCCGTCGATCTCCATCCGCGAGGGGAAGATGCGTCCATCCGGGCCGGCCAGGAAACCGCGATAGACTTCGGGCCAGTCTTTGAGGAGTTCCTCTGGCGAAACCACAAACCGCAGAAGCCCCATCAATCATCCTCACTGGCTGTGCCTCGGACGGCATGAAGTTCCCGACGGGGAAGTGTTGGGCGAACCGAGTGGAAGGGGCGTGAATACTGCGTGTGGTCGACTCGATGGCGAGCGGATTGTCGTCGGGCGGAAGGGAAATCCCCGAGGAGTCCGGGAACGTGCTGCCACCCATCGTGAAAAGTCTAGTCCTCGCTGGCAGGCGGTTCAAGCAGTGGCCATGCTGGGGAGAAATACGGCATCGCCTCCACGGAAAGACTTTCCTATTGGGCGTCATGTCGTCAAGTCCCCGTAGATGAAGCCGCGTGCATGACGACTGAAACACCGCAGCCCGCCCCAGAGACTCCGCAACCTGTTCTTGAGAGCCGCCTGCCGGCGATGCAGCCTCGCCGGGGGAAGGTGCGGGATGTCTACGATTTCGGAGACAAACTCCTGTTCGTCGCCACTGATCGGATCAGTGCGTTTGATTGGGTCTTGCCCACAGGCATCCCCGATAAAGGGACGTTGCTCACCCGCATGAGCTGCTTCTGGTTCGATTTCCTCCAAGTGCCGCACCATCTGGTGTCGACCGATCCCCAATCCTTGCCACTCCCGGCGGAAACAGATGTTGTACCTCTGCGGGGCCGCAGCCTGGTGGTGAAGAAAACCCAGGTGGTGCCCATCGAATGCGTGGTGCGGGGCTATCTCGCGGGAAGCGGCTGGAAGGAGTATCAGAAATCGCAAACCGTCTGTCGGATTCCCCTGCCCCCCGGCCTCCAGGAATGTGACCGCCTCCCCAAGCCGATTTTCACACCCGCCACCAAAGCCGAAAGTGGTCACGACGAGAACATCTCGTTCGAGGAGATGCAGCGGGCGATCGATCCCGCGCTGGCCGAAAAGCTGCGGGAATTGAGCCTCGCAATCTACCAGAAGGCGGCGGCCTACGCCCTGACCCGTGGCATCATCCTGGCCGACACGAAGTTCGAGTTCGGCCTGCTCGATGGGGAGATCATCCTCATCGATGAAGTTCTGACTCCCGACAGTTCCCGCTTCTGGCCTCTCGATTTGTACAGTCCCGGCAAGAGCCAGCCGTCGTTCGATAAGCAGTTCGTGCGGGACTGGCTCGAAGTGCAGCCGTGGGATAAGAACTCCCCCCCGCCACCGCTGCCGGAAGATGTGGTGGCCCGGACACGCGCCAAATACGTCGAGGCCTACGAACGTCTCACCGGAACATTGTTCACCGCATAATGACCGGTCATATCGATCGTTATGAGGCCAAATCAATACGAGGAAGGGGAGTCGATCGCCATGAGTGCCGGGAACTCTCCCGTCCCTGCCATCATGCCGCCAGCCGTGATCCCGACCGGCGTGATCCCCACCAGCAGCTTCACCCCGCCCAACCGGACAGACTCTCCCGGCAGCATGGATGACTTCAACTGGGATCTGGCCGCCGAGAGCATCACTGTTCGGATCCGTTGGTTCGGCGTGTTGGTCGGCTTCGTGCTGGTGAACTTTGTGGGCAACGGCCACAACCAGCTGATCCTCAACGCGATCCTCACCCTCGGCGCGATCTACGCAATCATCGATACCTGGTACAGCCTCCGCGGGCTCGTCTTCCTCGACGCCGCGCCGTTGCTGATCTCGGGAATGGAGGCGGTCTTCATCGGGCTGTTGTGTTACTTCGATGAGGGACAGGTCAGTCCGTTTCGCTTCTACTACTTTCTTTCCCTCCTGGTCTGTGCTCTGAGGCATCCCGCGTGGATGACCTACCTCTCGCTTTTCCTGCACACGGCCAGCTACGCCGCACTCACTTTCAGCGCTCCCCTGAACAACCAGCGGACCGCGGCCCTCGTCTTCATGTTCGTCCTCATGTCCTGGGTCACCTGGGCGACGGTGTCGCTCTCCGATCTGCTCAAGCGAGCCGGTCGCCGACTGGTGATGCTCAACCAGGTCTTGCGGCAGAACCAGGGCCAATTGGAGCAGCGGATCAGCGAGCGGACGCGGCAACTCCAGGAGTCGCAGGCGATGCTCGTGCAGCACGAGAAGCAGGCCGCGTTCGGATTGCTGGCGGCGGGAATCGCGCACGAAGTCGGCAATCCCCTGGCGGCGATCAGTTCTTTGGTGCAGATGCTCAACCGCCGCGATATCGACAACCACACGCGGGAGAAACTGCATCTGGTGGACGACCAGTTGCGGCGCATCCAAAGGACGCTGCGGGAACTGGTCGATTTCAGCCGCCCCGCCACGAACATCGAAACCAATTGCGACATCCACGAAGTCCTCGGTGCCGCCTTAAGCATCGCCAAGTACTACAAGCGGAAGAAGGGGAAGCGGATCATCACGGCGTTCGCCGAGGGTGTTCCGCGGGTGCGCGCCCTCCGGGATCAACTGGTGCAGGTCTTCCTGAATCTTGTTTTGAACGCATTGGACGCAACCGAGGAGGGGGGCCACATCCGCATTTCGACCTCGATCGAAAAGGGCTGGTTGCGGATCGACATCCGCGACGACGGCCACGGCATCGACGACACCAGTCGGGCGCGGATCTTCCAGCCCTACTTCACCACCAAATCGACGGGCACGGGCCTGGGACTGTTCGTCTGCCGGAACATCATCGAGCAGCAATTCCAAGGCCGCATAGAGCTGACCCAATCGACATCCCAGGGATCAACCTTCACCGTCTTTCTGACCAACGAGACAATCAAGCAAATCGGCGAACTCCCCCCCGGCACAGATCAAGGCGAACCACCCATGGAGGAACTGGCCTAGCAGTTGTGGGTAGCCCCGTAGGGTCCGCTCCGCGGACCATATTCATCTCCACTTTTCCCATACCCCGCCATTCTCTTCCAACCAACAACTTCCAACCATCAACCCCCAACTGACCACGGACAACGGACTCCCTCACAAAAACACCCCCAGACCACTGTCACCAGCAGCCTGAGGGCGTCTTGGAAATGTCCCGGTCCGTATCAGGGCCCGCGCAACATCCCGCCACCGAGTTCCCTTCGCAAAAAAAGGCCCTTAAGAGTGGCGGAAAGCGGTTGCGAGTTGGATCTCACCCAGGCGATTGTCTGTCACTTCCGATGATCGCGATTTACTTGAAGTGATCGCAGTCACCGAAAGCCGAACAACCGCACGCAAACGTCTCGAATTCGAGTGAAGCACCGCGCGAACGCAGCACCCCAACCGGCGG
>PNLE01000167.1 GCA_013822855.1 Planctomyces sp. | reverse complement strand
GGCCACCAATCGTTAATGATCGGACGGGAATGCGGTTTGTTTCGTAGAAATATTCATGACTCACGGGGTTCAGTCCGTGAGCCATTTCGTCGTCTCAAGACGATCAACCATTGCCGAATTGGGGGGAAGCCCGTGGAGACGATCGATCCCGTGAATCGAAAGGTGGTCATCGCAGGTGGCAGCGGCTTTCTGGGGACTTCCCTCGCCGCCCATCTGACGACTGTCGGCTATGCGGTCGTTGTCCTCACACGCCACCCGACAAAAAGTGGTCATCCTTGGCGATACGTGCAGTGGGAAGCCCGCGAACTGGGGGCGTGGGTCGGCGAACTCGACACAGCGGTTGCGTTGATCAATCTGACGGGGAGAACCGTCGACTGCATCAAGACTCCCGACCATTGCGACGAGATCCTCCGCTCCCGACTGGAGTCGACGCGAGTGTTGGGCCAGGCGATGCGGGCCATCGGCAATCCGCCACCCGTCTGGATCCAGATGAGTACGGCCCATATTTATGGCGACCCGCCGGAACTGGTCTGCACCGAAGATGCCGCCTTCGGCTACGGCTTCGCGCCGAACATTGGCAAGGCGTGGGAGGCCGCGTTTCACGCGGCGATCCTCCCCTCGCAGCGCGAGGTCATCCTGCGGCCCAGTTTTGTGATTGGGCTAGATCGCGGGGCGGGCGGCGGTGCCATGGCAAGGCTGCTGACACTCGTTCGATGGGGTCTGGGAGGAACGGTGGGATCCGGCAAACAGGGAATGAGCTGGATTCACGAGACCGATTTGAACCGACTCTTCGAGCGAGCCCTTACCAACGACAATATGTGGGGAGCCTACATCGCCTCCTCGCCAAATCCTCTTTCACAAAAGGAGTTCATGCGGATCCTCCGCCGTACGGTCGGCATGCCGATCGGCCTTCCCGCGTTTGAATGGATGGTTCGGATCGGAGCGCCACTCCTCATGAAAACTGACCCGGAGTTGGCACTCTATGGTCGATTCGTAGTTCCCAAACGATTGCTGGAGGAGGGTTTTGAGTTCCGCTACCCGAGCCTTGAGGCGGCGATTGCCAATCTCATCTCAGAGTCAGCGATCGGGAGAAGTTTGCAAAGTCAACTCACACCAGAATTGTCCGCCACAATGAAGCCGTGACGTGACGCCTGGCGTTAACTTCGTCTGAATGTCGATGTATTGTCCCAAGATCACTCGTGATTCGGTATCAACGGAGCCATCCGGAAATACGCGTGAGCTGAAGTCAAGGTTGATATCAATTTGTCGACTGTCGTAGTTAATAGAACCGCTTATGCGTGTGCCGAAACGTCGCGCGGCCATAAGTTTCTCCTCAGGCCATTCGCCACCGCTAAAGGAGCTGAACGCTCCATCCTTGTCGACAAGAATGGTTTGATCGATGTGCCGTGCGGGCTTTGAATCACCGGTTTCCTCAATCACCTGCACTGTCAAAAAGATCTGATGATTTGGTTTTGACCAAGCTCTGGCGGCCAGGGGGATGCCAGCAAGCAGCAACAGCGCCAAGGCAGCGATGCGGAGGGGCATGGGATTTCTCCGTGCGGATGGTGTTCCTTCTGGAAGCCAGACTTGCCTGGATGTTATATTCATGAAGGAAATTGGTTGATAGGTGACTTGTCGTTGAGATCCTCTTGAAGATCATGGGCGGCTCTTGGGAAGTTCCACCTCCAATGTCTTTGTGTCGGCTTCGTGATGAAAGATCTTTGCCAGAAAGGGTTCAACGATGACCAAGGGGACGTCGAAATCAGGGGACAATGGGACATCCCGTTCGAGCCAGCCTCGCCAGTCAGTGACCCAGCCGTTTCAGACGAAGAGCAAGACATCCAAGTTGTCTGCGGTTGGAAAAAGCGGAGTTGAAGATTCGATCCCTCGACTCGCCGACGAGTCAGCTCGCGTTTCGAGTGATTGGCGAACAGTGACTTTGGCGGAAATCCGCCACTTGATCCGAGAAGCTGATCCCGACATTGTCGAGGAACGTAAGTGGATCAAGCCCACGAACCCCGTGGGCGTGCCAGTCTGGTCGCACGCGGGAATTGTCTGCACAGGCGAAACTTACAAACAGGCGGTGAAGCTGGCTTTTGCCAAAGGAGCCGCTCTCAAGGACCCGCATCATCTCTTCAATTCCAGCCTCGATGGCAATACTCGACGTGCCATCGACCTTCGAGAGGGAGAGGTACTCGATGAGGCGGCGTTCACGGTTTTGATCCGGGCCGCAGTCGCGGAGAATCTTCAGTCCGACGCATTGAAGTCGAAAGGGCCGAGTAAGGGGGCGACGAAACCTAAGGCAGGCATGAAAGTGGATTCGGATAGTAAGCCCGCCCCGCCGGCAAAATCCAAAAAGACCGGGGAAGTTGTCCTTCTCTCAGGTGGAAATCCACAAATTGCGAAAGGGGACGGTGACGCTCCCGTTCAGGCCTACATTGCCGCCATGCCGGGTTGGAAGAGCGATTTGGGAAGGCGGCTGGACACCCTCATCGTGCGGACTGTTCCTGACGTGCGGAAGGCCGTGAAATGGAATTCACCCTTCTATGGTATTGAAGGGCAGGGCTGGTTCTTGTCGTTCCACGTCTTGACCCGCTATGTCAAGGTGACCTTCTTCAGCGGGATGTCGCTAGAACCCATCCCTCCCGGCGGGACGCTAAAAAGTAAGGAAGCCCGCTGGCTCGATATTTACGAAGACGATCCGCTGGATGAAGTGCAAATGTCAAGATGGGTCAAGCAGGCCGCCGAAGTACCCGGCTGGATTCCATAACGATTTTCCATGCTTATGTCTTTATCATTGTGAACTATATTTACCAGGTGCCTATCAGGAGGCCAGACTCTCTAGCAGTGCTTGAAGCCGGTCAAGATTCTCTTCGTTCGCTGGTTCGCAGATGGAACGAACCTTCGCTGCGACTTCAGGGCTCTCAAACTCCTGATCCCACGTCAGTAGAGTCTGGCCGTCGGCAGGGGTCAGCGTCACTGTGAGGGTGAAACGTGGAGCCGAGACATGTCCAATCACGATTCTTGATGGTGGTTGAATCTCCAGGAAGAGGCTCTCGTTGGGATAGTCGGTGCCGTTCGGGCCGTGCATCACAAAGACCCACCGACCGCCCTCCTGGAATTCAAATTCCTCAAAAGTATTGGTGAAGCCCTTCGGCCCCCACCATTGAGCAAGTTGATTGGGTTGCTCGAACGCGGCGAAAATCCTTTGCGGCGTGTGGAGAAGCACCCTCTCGGTGCTGAGCACTGTGTTTGTGTGGGACATAGCCGGCTTCCTCGATGATCGGGACGAAGTTTTTTAGAGCTTCACGAAGCGAATCGGGCATTACGCTCCGCGATCAGAAGATTGATCGCTTCATCGGCGGGCCGGATCTCGAACGGCCCCACCGTCACGCCGGGATGTTTTGACATGAGTTCGATCGCGTGATTCAAGTCCTGTGCTTCCAGCAGCAGAATGCCGCCCAGGATTTCCTTGGTCTCTGCGTAGGGGCCGTCCGTGACTTGAATCTTGCCGTTCTTTGATCGGAGGGTCACAGCCTTGAGAGCGGATTGCAATGCTTCTCCGCCCAGGAAATGTCCTCCCTGCCGCAGCACATCATCGTAGGCGAAGCACTCCTCCATCATTCGCTGGGCCTCTTCCAAAGGAATCTGTGCAAATTTTGCCTCATCAATGTATCCCAGACACACAAATTTCATGGCGACTTCCCTTCGACGATCGTCTTTCGAGGTCCGGGAGGCCTGACTGAAGGCCGCCTCTTGCGGATTGATCGAATGAGGCAGGCCGAAATGGACATAGGCGTCAGGCTTTTCACAAAATTCTGAACTGGTGTTTTTTGGGGGGGCCTGCCGAGCATTTCAAATAATGCCCAAGACAGCTGTCGCAACCACCGGTGGAATGGAATGTCGTGGAAAACAGGTTCGTCAGGCGACGATGGACTTCTTCCAGCCGGGCATCCAGGGCTGGAACGTCAGGTTCTGCGATATTTTGTTTGCATCCCAATTCAGCTCAATCAAAAAGACTCTTGGTTTCCAACGTTTTGGGAATTGGCAGCGCGGAGCCGATCTTTTTGTTGAGCCGGTCGATGAAATACGAGGCCAGAGCAGGTGATTCCTGTTCGTCGTTTTGGTGGACGAAGAAAAAGAGTTTCTGCAACCCGACCTTTTTCCATTCGGAGATTCGCTCGATCCAGTCATCGAGACGCGAACGATCGGATTCAGCCTCGTTCGCGCCGACCCAGCGGATGAACGCCGAAGGCGTCGTCAAACGCATGTGCATCAGGTCGCGACGACCAGCGGTATCGACAAGAACATTTGTTACGCCGTGGGCTTCGAGCAATTCGTATAGTTTGCCGGAAACCGCTGCGTCGTTGTACCAGTCCGAGTGACGGAATTCGATTGCCAAGGGCACTTCATATGTCCAGTTCTCGACAAATGCCACGACACGATCGAAGTCCTTTGGTCCGAAGTCATCCTTCATCTGCAGAAACGGCATTCCCAGCTTTTCATGGAGGTGTGACATGTTGGCGACATTGTGATCGACGATCTCTTCGACTTCCTTCAATCGTCGAAAGTGTGAAATCGATTGTTCGAGCTTGGGGAAGAATCTGAAATTGTCCGGTACCGTCTTGTACCAGTTGTCGAATATCGCGGGGGAGAATAAGCGATAGAATGTTGCATTCAACTCGATGCAAGTAAAATGCATCGAATAATATGCAAGTTCGTCTTTCACCTCTTTCGGATAGAATCCTTTAAGGTCTTTCCTGTTCCACTTGGCACACCCGACATAGACTTCCAAGTTGTTCGAATTCAGGGCTCCTTTCAGCATCCTCGCGGTATCGGGATGGTCTGGCGGAATCGTGAAGTCGATCTTTCTTGGGTCATGGACTTGGCCAAACTTCATAAATATGTCCTCGATTGTCTACGCCATGAGAGGTTATTGAGTTTTGTTGATCGCTGCTCTCTGTTAAAAACGGAATTCATGATTTCGAAAAAGAATCAACAAATCTTGACGACATCTGCGTCGAGCGGTAGCCGAGCATATTATCCGGTGTGAGGAATATTTTAGGTTAGACATTGAGGCTTTGTCTTGATGTCAATTTTTTATTTTCATCATTGCATGGATGCATGCTTGGCAAAACCAAGATCCGTATTGGTGATTGCCTTGGCAAGGGGTCGTCAATCGTCATCCATTCAGTGTCGGTGCCAGTCGCGTAAGTTCTCGTGGTCACCATCCTGGACGATCCAGTTTTAACGGCCGTTCGTGGGCAATGTTCCGCACAACCGTTTGGAAGGACGAACTCGGTGGGCGTTCCGCAAAACGTCGCGTGGCGGCTTTTGCGTCACCGTCGCACCAAGGGCGAAGGTGTTCTTGTCTGATTCGGGACGCCAATTCTGCCCTGATTGCAAACGATGTGATGATGTCGGGGCATACCTGAAAATGCGAGAGTCCTGCCAGCAGCCGCTTTCGCGACTCCTGGCAGGACTCTAAACTTGCAGAAAAATCGGGATGACAGGATTTGAACCTGCGACTTCCTGGTCCCAAACCAGGTGCTCTAGCCAAGCTGAGCTACATCCCGAGTGAGCGAGAGTCTAGCGGCGGGGGAAACATCGGTCAATTCGACGGGGGTGGGAAAGATCTGCCGGATTTGCCGGTTGGCGGAGGGGGGGCGCCAGCCATTTTCCCCTCGAAAAGCGATGATTTGTGTTACACTCCTGTCGTTTGGACGACCTGATTCCAAGGCGTGGGCGGATTCTTTCGGCAATTCTTTGTACGCCCAAAGTGGTTGGTTCTTGAGGAGTACTCTGGAGTCTGTTCCGGCAGTGCTCAAGTCGATCCGGAACCGTGTTGCCACTTGGGAAGCCGTTCTGCACCCCGTCCACTCCACTGGAAAACTTCTCAATCAACAGCCCGAAAGTTGGTCACACGTTCGTGGCGCGCGGTTCGTATCCCGGAGCAAGAATCCTGTGAAGTCCCAGGCAGTCAACAAGAACGTCGCAAAGGAGTGGCTTGTGAGTTGGTCTCGAATCTGGCTGTTGATCCCCATGGTTGCGGGGGGGCTAATGGGCCACCCGCACACGTTCGCGGCGGATGTCTTCGACAAGCATGATTTCTCCATCGTGAAGCAGGCTGCTGGCGAACTTCCCGCGATTCCCAAAATCACCATGCAGGAGGCTTCGAAGCTGAGACCCCTCTCGGCGACGATCAGCACGCCGTGCCTAGTGGTGAAAACCAGCGAAGGGAACTATGCCAAGATGCTCGTCAGCTGGGGCTTCCGCAAGAATGGTGAAGAGCGGATTCCCGTCCTCTTGTTGGAGCGGTTCGTCACCTACCGCGGCGATCGTCCCGACATGACGGCGGCGACGGGCCGCGACATTCTGCTGTTCGCGGGTTTTGAATACGATTTCGACATCGGCCAGGTGGTGCCCCCCAAATCGGGCGGAGACATCTCTTTTTCCGCTGAGAGCATCCTGGAAGTCGTACCCCCAGCGGTGATGGTGAGTTTGCCGGGATCTCTCTTGCCTCCCACAGAAGCTTCCACGCGTTCGGCCTCGGGTGCCGAAGGAACCGCCCAGGATTTCGCGGGCGATTGGATCATCAACGCCGACAATCGTTGGAATGGGGAGTGGTCGCTCAAGGTCGACGATGAAGGTCGGATCACAGGCAAGTTCGTTTCGAGTGAATCGCAGAATACCTACGACATCTCCGGCAATGTCTCCGCCTTGCCGCACCAGGCGCGGATCGAAATCTTCCTCGCCAATGCCCAGATCTCGGCTGAAGCCTATTTGTGGACGAAGGAACACAACGATATGGCGGGGGTGGTGACGGTGGCGGGCCGCAAATTCGGCTTCTACGGCAAGCGGGTTGTCGCTGAAAAGGCAGCTGAGAAGCCCGACGCCAGTGTATCGAAGGACTCGGCTGCGTTCGCCCCCGCGACGGGATCGCAGCCATGACCACGCATGCGGCCAGCGCGCTCGACGACTGGCGGCGATCCCTGGATCGCGAGTTGGCCGCACTCGAAGCAGGCGGACTGAGACGCACCCGTCGCACATTCACTCCGCTTCAAGATGGTCGCCTTCGATCAAGCGATCGAGTGCTGGTGAATCTGGCGGGCAACGATTATCTGGGCCTGTCGCACGACCCGCGGGTCATCGAGGCGGCCCGGCGGGGCCTGGAGGAAACGGTCGGTTCCCGCGCCAGCGGGCTGGTGAGTGGTCGCTCGCCTTGGCACGAAGCACTGGAACGCACCATCGCCGCCTTCGAGGGGTGCGAGGACGCGTTGGTCTTCCCCACAGGTGTGGCGGCCAATGTCGGGACGTTGACGGCTCTCGTGGCAGAGGGAGATGTCGTCTTCTGCGACCGGCTCAACCATGCCAGTCTCGTCGATGGATGCCGCCAGAGCGGCGCCCGCTTGCGGATCTATCGACACGACGATCTGGAGACGCTTTCGCGGGAATTGCGGAAGCCGTTCGATGGAGGCCGACGATGGATCGTCACGGATGGGGTCTTCAGCATGGATGGGGATATCGCGCCCTTGCCGGAGCTGTGCGATCTCGCGGAAGCCTACGATGCTTTGATTATTGTGGATGAAGCCCACGGCACGGGAGTCTTCGGCGAGACCGGTCGGGGTGTGTGCGAGCACTTCCAGGTGGAGGATCGCGTCGCCTTGAGAATCGGCACGCTCAGCAAAGCCGTGGGGTGTCTGGGTGGTTTTGTCGCGGGGAGCCATACGCTCTGCGAATTGCTGCTGAATCGAGCGAGAACACAGATCTACTCCACATCGCTGCCACCGGCGCTTTGTGCTGCCGCCGGTGTCGCGTTGGAGATCATCGGGAATGAACCGCAGCGTCGCGACCGCTTGTGGGGGCGAGTCGATGAAACTCGTCGGCTGCTGCTCAGCGCTGGCCTCATCGATGCGAATTGTTTCCGCAGTCCCATCATTCCCATCGTCTTGGGTGAGCCGCGGCCGGTGATGGGAGCAGCCGCGCGGCTGGAGGAGGCTGGCTTCCTTATGGCCGGCATTCGTCCGCCCACTGTTCCCCGAGGAACTTCGCGATTGCGCCTGAGCCTCCACAGCGAGCTGGCGGAGAGTGAAGTGACTCTGCTGGTGGAAGCGATGGTGGCGGCCATTGCTGCCGAAGGAATCAAAAGTCGAACTTGATGGGCCTTCGATTTGGGTACCGATTTGGCGGGATTTTGAACATTCGAGGAATTTGTGGGAATTCTGGGCTATCCAGTCTCACCAACGATCGATACTCTTCCCAATGTCTGATCACTGTCGAAAGTTTGCGTTTCAGTTCTTTCTGTATCTGCCGGATCGATCAACTTCTCGCTGGAGGGGTGTGGTCGATACCGAATGCCTCATCCGCCGGTTGAGATTTCTCTCCTGCGGTCGTTCGCACAGCAGCCCGCCACGAGCGGCATCAAAGAACCGTCTGCCACTTTCAGCCGTATCGATTCCAATACCTTCCGCGTCATGGCGGAAATGGCTGTCAGGTTGAGTGCAGTTCGTCGTGCAGAACAGGCCAACGCAATTCATGCGATTTCGCAGTGATTCTCAGGATGCTTGTCATCCAGCTCGCTCGGAGCGACATTGGGAACTTCCAGTCAATGGAAGTGTTTCAGCTTCGTCGGCGACGCGGATCCAAGCCCAAATGTCGGCCGTGAATGGTCATGGCAATTCGTCGCTGGCTCAGGCAGCCATCGTCTCCGCTCATCCCGCCCGGCTTCCTCATCCATATCAGCGATATGGGGTGATGAATGTCTCCTCCAAGTGTTACGTGATGCCTTCCGGGTATCGCTTTTCCAATGCTGATGCGAATGTCGTGTCAGCTGTTTTCTGTGTCGAGTCTCGCAATGACCGGTCCTTTCGGATGTCGGGTACTGCAGGCCGCCTCTGTAAAGGACTGTAAGTCATGGGTACGAAACTGTATGTCGGCAATCTGACGTATGACATCAACAACGGCACGCTCGAGCAGCTCTTCTCCACCTTCGGTGAAGTTCGTTCGGCCCAGGTCGTCATGGACCGCGAAACGGGTCGCTCCAAGGGCTTCGGCTTCGTCGAATTCGGCGATGCCCAGTCCGCCAGCGACGCCATCAACGCCATGAACGGCAAGGACGTCAATGGCCGCGCCCTCACCGTCAACGAAGCTCGCCCACGCGAAGAGCGTAGCGGTGGTTTCGGCGGCGGCGGTGGTGGTGGCAGCCGCTTCGGCGGTGGTCGTCGCTAATCACTCCTCAGGATCGACTTCCTCAAAACATGGCTACGCAAGTCGCCAACTCGCGGGGATCAGTCGATTCTGGGTTTGATCATCGGTCGTCGGCCTGTTCTTTTTGAGCGGGTTGGCTGACGGGAACCAAACAGAACACTGCCCGCTGCTGGAGCGAAAACTCCGGCAGCGGGCAGTTTCGTTTCTTCCCTCCCTCTTTGTTCCTACCAGCAACGTCCGGCGACTATCAACTAACGTAATTGCCTCAATATGGGGTGATGGGCGAGGACAATTCGCTCGAATAGCGAAGTTCGTATCTCTTTGAAGTGGTGAGTGTTTCACCGTCGAATGAGGTTTTCCTATGAACAATAAGCGGGCGTTTGGGTCGAAAGACCTTCGAAAAGCCGGCCCTCGTTGTCTATCGAGCGGTCGAACTGTCGGTGATGACCAGCAATCGTTCATGGGAATGTGCGTTGTTTCACTTCAATTTCAAGATTGCGAGTTGTTAGTTCTTCGACGATCAGTATCGAACATTCGCCAAAGTATGTTTCTCCCGGAGACCCAAGTCGCAGGGAGAGAGCAGAATGAACAGGCCCGTCTTCAAGTTTTGTCGTGATGTCATTGCCCAACGCAGTTCTTCGCTCAATCACGGGCCAGGGCCCATGGCGAGGCGTGGCGCCGCCGCTGTGGAAACGGCGTTGGTGCTGCCGATTTTCGTGTTGCTGATCCTCGGGACGATCGAGTTCAGCCGGGCGCTTTCCGTCAGTCAGTTGCTGACGACCGCCACGCGGGACAACTGCCGACGGGCCATCATCGATGGCACCACGACGGCTTCTGTCATCGAGCAGACCCGCAAGCAGGTCCGCGAGACCATCGGCCCCACTGTCGACACCTTCGTGGTGACCGTTTGGGTTGATCGCCCCGCCGCCCAGAACCTGATCGAGAAGGCCCGGCCGGGTGACATCGTCACGATCAAGGCCGCCATTCCGATCTCGCATGTCCAATACACGCCTGGGGAGTTTCTCTCCTCCGTCACCCTCCGCAGCCAATGTTCGATGACTCATGAGTGAAGTCCGGGCAAGACGGATCAATCGTCTCGGGATTTGAGCAAATCCATCGGGCCCTGAACCGGGCTTGTTCTTCGTGCGGCGGTAAGGGCGTTGACCATGCTATATTCAACAACACTTTGGCTTCATCATCGGCGGAAAATCTCCGTAGGATATTCAGGCATTTTCATGATGGGGGCCTGCGGATCTCCTGACGCAGGAAAACGCATTTATCGGATATCGGGAATGCGGCGTGGAGCCATTGCTGTCAATGCGGCGATCTGCCTGTTGCCGATCCTGCTCTTCGTGGCGCTCGTGGTGGATGTCGGTTTGATCTGCATGACGAACGCCCAGCTTCAACAAGCGGCGGATGCCGGCGCGCTCTCGGCGGCCCACAGTCTCGTCCACTCGATGAAGCCCACGTCGCTCACTGCGGATTTCGACCAGGCAACGTCAACCGCCCGTGCCATCACCACTTTGAACCCGGGAGCGGCGCATGGAGCCAAGCTGAGCCTCGCGTCGAAGGATATTGAATTCCTCACGACTTCGTTTGATAAGTCGTCGGGTCAATATGTGACCTCATCGCCGCCGATCGGTCAGCATTTCACCAATGCGGTGCGGATCACGATCCGCCGGGATGGATTGGCGAACAGCCCGCTGACGTTGAGCTTTTCTCAGATGGTCGGCTACGACGTCGCGCGATTGAATCGACAGGCGACAGCCGCCTTCTTCCCCGCGCAGGAGATCGGCGAAGGGGCCGAGATTCTTCCCATCGCCGTCGACGCCACCATTTGGACGGTCATGCGGTTGGGCAACAACTTGACGAACAAGGTCGTCCCGTACGACATCGCCGATTTCGTCAAGGAGATCACCCTTCTCGACGCCCTGGCGATGACCTTGGGCAAGAAGGTTCTCGACCCGGTGGGAGTGCCCTTCGATCTGGCGGGAAATCCACTGCTCATCATGGATCGTCAAAACTGGAATTCGAAGACCGAGTCGATCTC
>PNLE01000166.1 GCA_013822855.1 Planctomyces sp. | reverse complement strand
ACCGGGCACCACCCGTGATGTCGTCCGGGCGTCGACGGCCGTGGGAGGCTGGCTCCTCCAGATGGCCGATACGGCGGGTGTCCGCGTGAGCACGGATCCGCTTGAAACCGCCGGGATCGAGCGGACGATGCTTTCTGCCGAGGGGGCAGATGTTGTGCTGCATGTCGTTGATGCCAGCCAACCTTTGAATGCCGGCGATCTCGCGTTGGCGGGCCAGTTCAGCGAGGCGATCATCGTCCTCAACAAATGCGATCTCCCGATGAACCGCGAAGTCCTCAACCACTGGCCTGATGCCCTGCCGATCTCCACCATCACTTCCCAGGGGCTGGCACCGCTGCTGGAAGTGATCTCGCGAAAGATCATGCGTCGCAGTCCGGCCCCGGATGTGATTATCCCCGTGACTCCGCGGCAAGTGGGCTTGTTGAAGGGGTTGTTGGACTCGCTGCGCACGGACGACATCGCTCGGTTCCGCTCCCAGCAGCATGAACTCTGTCATGGCCCTGCCAGCCGGTGATCTTTGAAGGCCCGCCGCGAGTTTCGATCAGGTCTCGTCGGTCGAGTTCATCAGGAACGTTGCCGTCTGGCCGAGAAACTCCGTCATGATCCCCCGTGTCGGCTCCGGCAGGTCGGCTTCCTGGAGGGAGGCCAGCATGAGTTCTACCCAACGGTCGCGGGCTGTCTTGGTGATGGCGAAGGGGGCGTGTCTTATCCGCAGACGCGGCGAGCCCCGCTTGGCGAGGTAAGCCTCCGAACCTCCAAAACGAAAGACCAGAAAGTCGGCCAGACGCTCCTCGGCTCCCGCCCAATCGTTTGGCGGGTACATCACGCTGATCACCGGGTCTTGCTGGACACGCTGATAGAACCGCTGCACCAATTGCCTGATCGCGACTTCGCCAATGGCAGGCACGACGGTTGAGGGAAGATCGACGGGGGGAGGCGGAGGGTTGGACAAGCGGGCACCTGGAGGAATCAACAAACGTCAAGAATTGAGGCACGACTTGGGCAAGGGAGGATCGACCACAACCCGCACTGACGCTTTCCGCATGAGGGAAGTTAATTGGCGGCGGTCATGTGCGGTTCATCCGACGAGAGACTATAACTTTTTGGGGACTTTGTGACGGAATTCCAAGAGAACCAAACCGCGCGGCGGGTGGATCCTTGAACTCTGTCGCCCATCGCCGCCGTTTCTGATTCCAGCCGAAAGACGATCCGTGGACAATCGAACGCTCATCCGTGTTGGCCATAGTCCTGATCCCGACGACGCCTTCATGTTCCACGCCCTGGCGAACGACAAGATTCCCACGGGAGATTATCGCTTCACGCACGAGCTTCAGGACATCGAAACCCTGAATCAGCGGGCCTTCAAGGGGGAGTTGGAACTCTCTGCCGTGAGCCTGCACGGCTACGCCTACCTGACTGACAAGTACGCCCTGTGTGCCTGCGGGTGCAGCATGGGTGACAACTACGGGCCGATGGTCGTGGCCCGCGAGCCGATGAGCATTGATCAACTGATTGACAAACGGATCGCGATCCCCGGAAAGCTGACGACGGCTGTCCTTTCGCTCAGGCTCCTTCTCGGCGATCGATTCACGCCGGTCCTCTATCCCTTCGATGAAATTCTGAATGTCGTTGAAGCCGGCGAGGTCGATGCGGGATTGATTATCCACGAAGGCCAATTGACCTACGCTTCCCAAGGCCTGAGCCTCGTCGTGGATCTGGGGAAATGGTGGCTGGAGAAGACCGGTCTTCCCCTCCCCCTCGGCGGCAATGCCATTCGCCGCGATCTGGGGCAGAAGGCGATGGAGGAGGTTACTGCCCTGCTCAAGCAGAGCATCGTCTACGGCCTGGAGCACCGCCGGGAAGCCCTCGACCATGCCAAGAAATATGGCCGGGATCTGGATGATCAGAAGGCGGACACCTTTGTGGGGATGTACGTCAACGACTGGACGATCGACTTCGGCGATCGGGGCCGCGAGGCGGTGAAATTGCTTCTGGCCCGGGCCTACGAGCACAAGATCATCCCCCACCCCGTGCAACTGGATTTCATTGGATGATTGTCAGAGTTCGGCGGATTTGGAAAACGTGACTCTTTCTCCGGACTCAACCCGCCCAAGGCGAGCGGCGTGTCCCGAAGATGATTTGCGAGTTCCAGGGCTGCCCTGCCCTACTTCTCCGTATCGGCATTGGTCGTCGGCAGACGCCAACGGCTGTCGAGGATGGTGTTTTCCATCACCTCCTCCGCGTACGAGTTGTCGGCCTTCTGCGTGAAGCGAATGATGGCCAGATCGCCCAAACGGGGGTAAAGCTGCGCATTCGAGCCCCGGAAATCGGGCTCATGGAACGTGTGGCCACTGTTGATCACCACATACCGCAGCGAGTTGAGCGGATTGGGTACGATCAGGGCCACGGTGTGATTGGTGGTGGAGTATTCCTTGCCGCCCACTGTGATCTTCTCCTTCGTCCAAGCGATCGGCAGTTGATCGACAATCCGGGCGATGATCGAGTTGGAACCGGGATCACCCCAGAGAATGAGGTTCTTGTCCATCAGCACCTCGTCGCTCACCCGGTTGTCGACCGTCAGAGGAGGCTGTCCCCGCAACCATTTGTCGAATTCGTTGCGGCTTCGCTCCAGCGACCACTTGGCATGGTCTTCATGGGCCGAGGACCAGGGGCGGCCGCTGCCGGTCACATGGATGAACGGCTGGGTGAAGGCATCGTCGATCGGGCCTTGCAGGCGATGATGTTTGTGCCGCATGTCGTTGATCTCGACATCGCGGGAGGCCTTGTATTCAAGTTGTTTCCAACCGTTGGCCCGGAGTTCGAAGTAGACATCGGGCAGCAGTCCCTCCGCCGCATTGCGGAGTGGCAGCGGTTCGCCGCCATCGATGCTGATCGAGTCGCCCGCCTGACGATCGACACCCAGGATGGCGATGTTCGATGTGGTGACCTCCACGAGGTCCTTCTCCGCGACGATCCGCGCGTCGATCGTCGAGCGGACATACGGGAACTCCTGACGGATCACCCTGAGCCAGTCGGCCTCGGGGTACTTGACGGTCCACGTCACAAACTGCACGCGTGGAGCGAGCCGATACCGCCGGCGACCGGTCTGGCGATACTTCTCGTGGAAGGCCTCGAACTCCTTCTGCGAGTCGGGATGCCACTTGTGGGCCACTCCCGGGCCGACCAGCACCGGGATCTCGAAGCCCGCCTCCCGGGCCGCCTTCTGCATCGTTTGGGCGGCTGCCAACTGGGGATCTTCCGATCCGCCGTAGCCGATGAGCGGCACCAACCCGGCGTTTCCCGCATAGTCCACCGCGTCGTAGATCCGCAGCAACTCGCGGCGGGGTGACTCCACCGGTTCCTTCAGCTTCTGGTAGGTGATCGTATCGGCGAATCCCGCCCCCGCGCCGACGGAGGCCCACTTGTCGGGGTGATGGACACCCAGGTGCCAGGCTCCCGCCCCGCCCATCGAGAAGCCCCAGAGGTTGACCCGTTGGTCGTCGATGCGGAACCGCCGCTCGACATCGCGCATCGCCTCAAAGACATCGGCTTCGCCCGCCCAGCGGTAGGCGTTGTTGGTGCGGCCGAAAACTTCCAATCGAAAGTGGGCCGGTGGATTTTTGACGGCTTTGCCGTCGTGGGTATCGATGAACTTGATCTCGTTGAGATCGTTGTCCCGCCCATGCAGCACCACTTCCAAAGGCCAGCGATCGCTGGAATCCGGGGTGTAGCCTGCGGGGATCGAAAGGGCGTAGGGCTGAATCGATTCATCGACTTCCGAACGATAGCCCAGCACGTGCCGCCCGGATTGGGAGACCCACGGCGTCTGGCCTGCCGCTGCAGCCGTCAAACGTTCCAAGCCCCGTTTGGCGACTCGCTGGAGTGCTTCCCGCTGGGGAACGGTGCGGATCTCCCCGTGCCGCAGCGTCCAGTCGATTGCCTTGCCGAAGACGTCGAGATCCGCCCGTTCGGCGGGCCGCGCCAGTTCGGGAGTGTTCTTCGTCAAGGCGTCGCGGAGTTGCTGAACTTCGGGGAGTTCGGGCAAGGTCGCGGGATCAACCAGTTCAGGCTTCGCCCGCTGGGAATCCGACGTCTGAGTGGTCGGAGTCGCTGTGTTCTGCGCGCTGGCCAAGGTGTGAGAGCCGAGCCCCAGAACTGCGATCAAGCATGCCGTCCGAGACCCCGATGGAATGGAGCAAAAGAAGCGAATAGGGGGCCGGGAATGAAGTGGAGAACAGTGGGGCATGGGTGGCTCGGGATGTGAATCTGCAGAAGTGAGATTGGTGTTATCGCACGGTGCGGTCAGTGGCTCAGGATTCATTTGGTGTTTGGGGAGATTCCGGCACGGCGCAGGGCACATGGGGGGATAGCTCGCCCGCAACGAATCCACAGCCTCGATGGGCACCGTCGCAGAAGGGCTTTTTGGCACTGGCCCCACACCGGCAGAGGGCCACGTCCTTACCGGCGGGAATCTCGAAGCGGGTGTGTTGATGATCGACCAGCGTGAAGGGACCGGTGACAATCAACGGGCCGTTTTCGCGGGTGCGGATGGTGACTTCGGACATGGACTCTTTCGCGTGGAGGTCTGGCTGGGCAGCGGCGATTCAGGCATCAATCATTTTGTATGCGAGAGTCTATCGCTGGCCGGGGATCTCCGCCTCACAAAAACAGGATGTTCCAAAGAGCGGAAGGTCGATGCACAAATTGTCCACGCTGATGAACCCATCCACGGGTTTTGCGTTTGTATGGCGGCGGACGACTCTGTAGAACAAGGGCTCATTTCCCAAGGGATATTGCCGATGGCGAAAGCCTATGTGCCCGGACTGACCATCAGTCGTGCGACGACTTGGAAGGCGAAGCGGTTGCTTCCCATTCCAGGCGAGGTGCTCGTCTCGGTGGGCCAGCAGGTCACGGCCCAGACTCCCGTGGCCCGCGCACAACTTCCCGGCGAGCCCTACCCGGTGAACATCGCCCGTCAATTGCAGGTCTCACCCGGCGATGTCCTCAAGTATGCCACCCGGCAGGTGGGTGACCGTGTCTTTGAGGACGAAGAGCTGGCTTGGACGGGCGGCCTTTTCGGCTGGATGCCCCGCTCCGCGAGCTCCCCCTGCGGCGGCATCATCGAATCGATCTCGCGGATCACGGGTCAGGCCCTGATTCGCGGCAATCCCCAAGTCATCGAAGTGCTGGCCTATCTCAGTGGTGTCGTCACGGAGGTGGTGCCCCAGGAAGGGGTCGTGATTGCCAGCCGGGCGGCGGTCGTCCAGGGGATTTTCGGCATCGGGCCGGAAGCCTATGGGGACGTGGTCATCGTCGCGCAACGACCGGATGAACTCCTCACGGAAGCCGCCCTCAAACCCGGTCATGCGGGAAAAATCGTGGTGGGTGGCGGCCGGATGACACAGGGAGCGGTTCGCGTCGCTGCGGAGATCGGCATCGCGGCGCTGGTTTCCGGTGGCATCGATGATTCAGATCTGCGGAATATTCTGGGATACGACCTCGGTGTGGCGATCACGGGGACGGAGAAGATCGGCACCACGCTCGTCATCACGGAAGGCTTCGGCGACATCCCGATGGCGGGCCGCACGTTCGAACTGCTCAAGGCCAATGCGGGACACTTCGCGTCGTGCAACGGGGCGACCCAAATCCGGGCGGGGGTGATGCGGCCCGAGGTCGTGATTCCCTTCGCCGATCAATCCGCCGCCAGTGGCGGTGAAGAGACAGGTCGCGGTCAGGAGCCGGTCTTTTTGACGGATGGTGCCCCGGTGCGAATCATCCGCGATCCGCTCTTTGGCGTTTTGGGGAAGGTCTCCAGCCTGCCGCATGAGCCAATGTTGTTGGCATCTGGCGCCAAGGCCCGCGTGCTCATTGTCGAACTGGCCGATGGAAAACGCGTGACGGTTCCCCGCGCGAATGTCGAACTGTTGGAGACGTAACCTCATGTTCCAAAACCGTACTTTTTGGATAGCGATCTCCATTCTCTTTGTGGGGCCATTGCTTCTACTGACGTTGTTTCTGATCCCATATCTATTCTTCGGCAATCCTTTCCTTCCGCACGCTACCTCAAATGTTTTTTTTGACTTTTCGCGAATCTGGACACTGGTGCTGGTGTCTTTGGTTTGTGCAGGTGTCCTGGGCTGCACGCTGAGGGCGCGGCTGGGTGGTTATGTCTACGTGCGGCCGATTGCGGGGCTCAAGGCGATCGAGGATGCGGTTGGTCGAGCGACCGAGATGGGGCGACCGATCCTCTTCGTGCCGGGGATCATGGATTTGAACGAACTGCAAACTGTCGCCGGGCTGAGCGTGCTTTCGTCGGTGGCCAAAGAGGCGGCGGCCTACGAGAACAGCGTCCATGTCCCCACCTCCCGCTCACTGGTGATGACCGCGGCGCGGGAAGTCGTGCAGGCGGCGTGCATCGATGCCGGCAAGCCCGATGTCTATCAAGAGGACTCGATCCGGTATGTGACCGATGAGCAGTTCGCCTATGTGGCCGAAGTCTGCGGTTGGACGCAGCGGGAGAAGCCCGCCGCCTGTTTCTACATGGGGCAGTTCTTCGCCGAGTCGCTGCTGTTGGCCGAGAACGGCAACTCGGTGGGGGCGATCCAGGTGGCGGGGACGGCGGAGTCTTCGCAGCTTCCCTTCTTCGTGGCGGCCTGCGACTACACCCTGCTGGGCGAGGAACTCTTCGCGGCCTCGGCTTATCTTTCCGGTGAGCCGCAGCAACTGGGGAGTTTGCAGGGACAGGACTTGGGAAAAGGTCTGGCGGTGGCCATGCTGCTCGCGGGTTGTCTGCTCGCCACTCTCATGCAGTTTGAAAGTCTGGGGCCGTTTCCCAAACAGGCCCATGATGTGTTGACGAAGCAGATTCTGGGGCGTGATTAATGCCTGGCGGTGGATGGATGATTGGCAAATGGCCGTCAGGGTTTTTGGCGGTGCCGGGTGATATGCGAGTGATTGAAAAGAGAGTCGGTTGATGTTCAAGCGGCAGATACCCATCGCGATCGCCATGCTGACCGGGTTCATCATGGTGGCTGCCCACTTTTCGCCCCGGCTGGAAGGGATCGGCGGGCTGGTCGAGTCGTGGTTTCTCGTGCTGGCCGCCATGGCCATGGTGCTGGGTGGCGTGAATCTTTGCATGCACCACCTGACGTTGATCACGAACCTCAAGCCTGGCTGGGCCTACTCGGCCATCACGCTGACAGGCTTTCTGGTCACGCTGCTTGTCGGTCTCATTAAGCTGGGCGTGCCCCTCAGCGAGCAATACCCCAAGCATCCGTGGGCCAACAGCTACGAAGAATCACCGGGGGCGATCTGGTGGCTCTACGAGTACATCATCCAGCCCTCGACAAGCACGATGTTCGCCCTGCTGTCGTTCTTCGTGGCTTCCGCCGCGTTCCGCGCTTTCCGGGCGAAGACCACCGAAGCCGCCCTGCTCCTGGGGACGGCGCTCATTGTGCTGCTGGGACGCTCGTATGCGGGAACGGTCCTCTCCGCTCCGCTGGGCGACACCTACTCGTTCGCCTCGCTGACCGACTTCGTGATCATGAGCGTGATCAACACCTCCGGCCAGCGGGCGATCGTCATCGGTATCGCCCTTGGTGTCGCCGCGACCTCGCTGCGAATTCTGCTCGGGATGGACCGCTCTTATCTGGGTGCGGACGAATAGCGGCTCGACTCTCGTGACCATGTGGGGCAAAAGCGCGACTGGGTGGGCAAAAGGCTCCTTGAACGACACAATCCAGAGAAAGTCACTGGTGCCCATCATCGCAGGCACAGGCGACAATCAATGGTTTCGCTCAAGGATCGGCCCATGCTGCGGGTGGGGATTGTCACCGTCTCGGATCGCGCGAGCACCGGCGTCTACGAGGATCGCGGCGGCCCGGCCATACGCGAATACATGGCCGATGTCCTCGCCGGCCCGTTCGAGATCGATGCCCGGGTCATTCCCGACGAGCGGCCGATCATCGAGGCCACGCTCATCGATCTCGCCGATCAGTCGGAATGCGCCCTGATCGTGACGACCGGCGGCACCGGCCCCGCGCTGCGGGATGTCACCCCCGAAGCGACAGAGGCCGTCTGCTCGAAGATGCTTCCCGGCTTCGGCGAGTTGATGCGGAAGGTCTCGCTGGAGAAAGTGCCCACCGCCATCCTCTCCCGCCAGACGGCGGGTGTGCGCGGCCGGTCGTTGGTGATCAATCTTCCCGGCCAGCCCAAGGCGATCCGCGAATGCCTGGATGCCGTCTTCGCGGCGGTGCCGTATTGCATCGAACTGATCGGCGGGCCCGTGTTCGACACCCGGCCCGAGCGCATTCTCGCCTTCCGACCGAAAAAGTGGTGATGGCCCTTTTCAAGTATTGACTGCTTTCGTCCCCAAGATCGCCGCTCAACAACTTCAGAAGTTCAA
Organism: Planctomyces sp.; assembly: GCA_013822855.1. Lineage (GTDB taxonomy): Bacteria > Planctomycetota > Planctomycetia > Planctomycetales > Planctomycetaceae > Planctopirus. The sequence continues at coordinate 2,876 of PNLE01000166.1, read as the reverse complement.
CATGGCCCGATACTTCAAGTACAAATCGTCGGCGGATGTCTGTGCAGACGCTGCCAAGCTGGGGCACGATCTCAAGGCGACCAGCGACTTGTCACCGCTGTTCCAGCCGATTGACGTGGGTGGGCGGACGGTCGGAAACCGCTTCTGTGTGCAGCCGATGGAAGGCTGCGACGGCACTCCGGAAGGTTTCCCGGATGAACTGACCTACCGGCGATATGTTCGTTTCGGGGCTGGCGGTGCGAAATTGATCTGGGGTGAGGCGACGGCCATCGAAGAGCGGGCCCGCATGAATCCGCGGCAGTTGTTGATCAATGAAGCCACCATGCCGGCTCTGGAAGAGATGCTGGCGGATTGTCGGCAGGCGCATGTCGATGCGGGCTACTCCACCAATGATCTGCTGCTGGGTCTGCAGTTGACGCACTCGGGGCGGTACAGCCACAAAACGCCGCTCATGGCGATGCGTGATCCGATTCTTGATCTGGTGACGATCGACAAGGCGACCGGGAAGCTCGTCGCCGCCGACAAGCCTATCCTGACTGATGCCGAACTCGAACGGATCGGCGAACTCTATGTGACAGCCGCCATCCGGGCCGCCAAGATCGGCTGCGATTTCATCGACCTCAAGCAGTGCCACCGGTATCTCCTGTCGGAACTCCTGGCAGCAAAAATCCGTCCAGGGAAATTTGGAGGTTCACTCGAAAACCGTCTTCGACTGATCCTCGACGTGATCCGCGCCATCCGCGGCGAGTGCCCCGATCTCGTGCTGGCGACACGGATGAATGTCTTCGATGGCATCCCGTTCAAGGGCCAGGGGGATGAATTCGTCGGCCAGCCCATCACAGTATCGTTGCCCGTCGAGACCTCATTCGGCGCGGCGGCGGATGATCCCTCGCAACTCGATCTCACGGAACCCTTGGAAGTCGTGCGGCGGTTGGTTGATGCCGGGATCGGGCTGATCAATGTTTCGCTGGGGAATCCGTACGCTTGCCCGCATTATGTGCGGCCCGCCGAGATGCCACCGGTGGATGGCTACCACGCGCCGGAACATCCCCTCCTGGGTGTGCTTCGGCATTTCGAAGCGACGGCAGCCGTGCAGAAAGCAGCCGGGAATGTACCTGTGGTGGGGAGTGGCTACAGCTGGTTGCAGGACTACGCCTTCGAGGCGGGTGCGGCAAATGTCCGGGACGGACGCTGCCAGTTCGTGGGATTGGGACGCGGTTCGCTCTCCCAGCCCGACTTCGCCGCCAATCTGGAAAAGCACGGAGCGCTCAACCGCAAGACGGTTTGCCGCACGTTCTCCTATTGCACCAATCTCATGCGGACGAAGGATCATCCCTGGGGCCAGTATGCCACGGGCTGCCCACCGTTCGACAAGGAAGTGTACGGCCCGCTCTGGAAGGAAGCCGAAGCCAAAAGGGTCGTACCCAAAGCCAATTGACCGGTGGAGTGATACATCGAAGATCGCTCAGATGGTGGTTTTCCGATAGGTTGCTAAGCCACTTTGACCTGCCGAATTTGCCGATCACCGCCCTGCCGACAAGAGTTTCAGAAACGAAGATTGTGGAATTGCGGAACTCGAGGATTCTGCTCTGTTCGGCTAGAAATTCAGGATGTAGGATGAGGCTTCACTTCCCACGGACGGGGTCTTCTCATGGCCAATTCGCGTATTCTTCGCGTTCTATTTGCCGCTGGCGCCATAGCCTGTAGTGCGACGGGTTCGCTCCTCGCCCAAGAGGTGCCCCAGCCATGGGAACCCTCTGCTCAACCGGTGCTGATCTTGCGATCCTCGCCAACGGCACCTATTGCGGAACCCATGGCAAATGCGGCTTCTCCTGCACCCGCCGCTCCGGAAGGTCAACAGGGATCGATCGAGAAACGCACCGTCAACGTCAAACGCGACCCGACGGGCGAGATTCAAATCTCTGTGACAATCACTTCGCCCGAGGGAACTTCGGTCAAAGTGTGGCGTGCCACGAGCCTGCCCGATCTGAAAGCGAATCAGCCGGAAGGCTATGAAGCCTTTGTGGAGTTCCTCAAGGGCGAAGTCGCAACTCGTGCCCGCCAACGGGCGTTGGCACGTGCCAGGCAGCAACGGGCTGCTGATCCGAATGCCTTGCCCGAAGGCGACCTCGAAACAGATTTGCCCGATGAAAACGCCCCCCCCGCCGATGACGGTGCGAAGCGTTTGCCGCCCCGGCATGATGCCGCCGTGCCCCGATTTGTGCCGATTCCCCAGACCAGTGCGGCTTGGCCTTCCAATGAAGCGCAGCCACGGCAGATCCAGGCGGATATCGGCGGCGGACGGATCGACATCCGCGATGCGGTCGATGGCACGATCTCGATCAACTGGCGACCTCGCACGGGATCGGCCGGAGAAGATCGAACCTGGATCGGCAATTCGCTGGAGAAGTTGAAGGCGGGTGATCCCCAACTGGCCGAATGGTATTTGAAGCTCTCGGGTGGTACTCCCGCAGTGGTGGGAATGGACAACTCCGCGCAAATTCCCGGCTCGGGGTTGTCGGTCATTGGCTTGTTTCCCCCTCCCCCACCGCCGGAAGTTCCCGAGGAAGATCGGGCACCGGTTCCCGTGACGGAAGTCGGCGGATTGCCTCTCGAACCGGTTCGGCTGGTTCCTTTCCCCGCCCAGCCATAGGGAAGTTTACCTCATTGTATTTGCGAATCGAGGCGGCGGATTCCATCATTCAGGAGTGACTCGCGTTTGTGAGAACTCCCGACCCCGATGGATATCGTGCGAAGTGATTCCCAGCCTGTTTGCGTTTCGTTTTGAATGGCCCGTAAAGCGCCTGCCCGCGTGGAATGCGAACGCCACCGATTGGGTGCCAACCACCGACGAATTTCTGCTGAATCGTCCGCAG
>PNLE01000165.1 GCA_013822855.1 Planctomyces sp. | reverse complement strand
CTTTCGCGGCCCGACCATTCGGCAGTACCACGATCATGGGCACGAGTTTTTCGTCCGCATACAGGTTGTCGAGAATGATGTCGGGGACGCCGCTGCGTGCCCACTCGTTTTCGTCACCCCCAATTCCGTGGAGCAGATACAAGACAGGAAAGGTCTCTTGGCTTGATGCGTAACCCGGAGGCGTGTAGACGCGTGCCTTCCGTCGCATGCCAATCGAAGTCGAGTCATACTCCACCACTTCTAGTTGGCCGTGTGGAATCTCGTCCCGCCGGATGTCGAATCCCGCGGGAGGTACCGGTGAACTCATCTCTTCCGCCTGAGCCATCTCGGCGGCCGCTACTATTGGAAGAATGACGCTCGCCACGATGGCCATGATGAAAATTCTTCGATCCGTATTTGTTTTCATGTTCGCACCTCGACAGCCGTGTTGATGGTTGGTGGATCTTCGGTAAGACGTTCGGAATTCAGGCTGCTGGAGAGCCGCCGGAGGAAATCTACCAGCAGTTCGGCTTCGCCAGGTTGAAGCGACTGGATCATGCTGGCCCGGAGGGAATCACCGGCCTTCCACAGTTGTTGGAAGACCCGCCTTCCCGCCGCTGTCAAGCAGACGGTGCGGGCGCGGGCATCGGTCGGATGAGTGTCACGTTTCACGAGCTGACTTTTTTCGAGCAACACGAGCATCGCCCGCACGGTGCTGGGATCGGATGTCATACGAACGGCAAGCTCACGCTGAGTCAGTGCCTGACCACGTGCCAATGTCGCCAGGAGAACGAACTGATCCGCTGTGACACCGAACTCGGCAAACCGAGCGTCCGACAGGCGGTGGAGTGTCAGGTAAGCCGCCCGGAGTGCCAGCGGCAATTCATCCTGGGCCGACATGCCATCCTCCGAAAAGCTTGGATCGTGCGTATACACACGAAAAATACCGAATTGAACTGAGTTAGGAAAGAACTTCTTGGGAGAGATGGCGGGTGATCACCAGCGATGAGGGAAACTCGACATCAAAAAGGAAAGTCGCCCAAGTTGTCACTGATCCGTCGCAGCAATTCCTGTTCAACGACAAGGCGTCAATGCTTGTGGGCATGGCCTGGTGCGTGATTGTGGCCATGCGGTTCTTCAGGCAAGGGGCCATGGTTGCGGCTGAGTTGTCCTTGGGCGAATTCGTAGCTTTCCCGCGAGGCCAGATCCCAATCGCCCGCTTTTGTGAGGCTGATGATCCGCTGGAACTCCCGCAGAGCCGAGGGTGACATCTCACCCGCGGCATGCCGCTGCTCGACGGCGGTTTCCACCTTCGCCACCCATTCGGTGTTGCGGGAGGAGACCGCCGTCCAGAGGAGTTGGATGTATTTGAGATTGTCGTATTCGACGGCCGGGGGCGTGCCCCACCAGCGGATCACCCATACGGTCAAGACAATCATCAGCAGGGCCGTACCGCCTCCCCACCAGTAGCGTTGAAGATTGCTTTCATCGTCTTGAGCAGTTGCGCGCACAGATCCTACTCCGTAACCAACCGATCTACAGAATCCGAAGGCCACTTTTGAAGTGTCGCCCACATGGAAGACCGGCGACTCTAGAACTCGCCCACGACCTCGTTCCCGCGGCAGCTAGAAAGGGCGGCCCAGGTAGGTTGGTGGATGAACTGCGAGACGAACCGCACGCTGCCGTCGCCTAGGAGGATGTGAGCTCCGCCCGTGTGCGGCGAATACATCTGGCAGACATGGCAAAGGGGGCTGTTGGGCGGGTGGATGGGGGCGAAGCCGGTTATTGGGTCAATTTCTCCCGAAGCGGGCCCGGCGTGGACGCTAACCAGTGTCGCCGCGAGATCGCACGCCGTGATCGGGAATTTGGCCGGGTCGATCGTGCAAACCTGCGCGTCGGGAACCACGCCCACCCAAGTTTTGTCGCTGACCTGACTGTGTTCACCCATGAAGACGGTATTGGAAAGGCCATCAGTGACGTCGGCAGTGCGAGTTCGCGAGTTGCGGTACATCGGGCCGTCCGCGATCGTGGCGTAATCTTCCAGCGTGAAACCCCAAGGCTCTTCTTTGCCCGAATTCGCAACGTAGTGGGCTCTTCCAAAGCGAGCCAATACGGTGCCTGAGCCATCCTTCACTTCCATGGGGCCGTTCGAGTTGGTGGCCGATGGGGACATGAAGACCGGCAGGTTGATCGCCGCTGCTGCGGCGTTGACCGGATCCCAACAGGGGAGGTCAGTTCGCAATTTGTTGTAGATCGGGGCCTGATCCAGGTGGGGGAGGAGCATCGTCCCCCAGGCGAAGCCATTGGGGCCGTCGAAGGTGACGGGATCGCGCGATGGATGACGCGTATTGGCGAGATAGGCCGCCGGAAAGACACGGTGCACATCGTGGTAGTTGTGCAGTGCCAAGCCGATCTGTTTGAGATTGTTTTTGCTCTGCGTCCTGCGGGCCGCTTCGCGCGCTTGCTGGACGGCTGGCAAGAGCAAGGCAATCAAGACGGCGATGATGGCGATCACCACCAGTAATTCAATGAGCGTAAACCCTTGCCGGACTGATACTCTTGGCATTCAAATCCCCAGTTATGCATGTATCTGAAATAAGTTTTGACTACTCAAAACATAAGACAGGTTTGCATATGAACTGGGATGTGTCAAGAGTTCGGGACGTGTGAGCGGGGATTTCTCAGTCGCAATGAGAAATCACTCGGCCCACACGTCCCGACTTTTGTTGAAGGCTATTTTGGCCGAGAGACATGGTTACCGACGAGTTCCTGAGCTAGCCGACCCCACCGGCGTCGGCGTTCTCGCGGCATGATCCGCTTGGGTCACGGAGGCTGGCTCTGTGACTGCCCGCCCCCCCGCCTGACTGATGATCGCCGTTCCGGGCAGCATCGCCGATGTTCCACTGGGAGTGGCTGAGTCCGAGATTTTCATCGGTTGGATGATCTTCTCGACGGAGATCGGCGACGTGGGCAATCCGGTGGTGCGGAGTCGATCCTGGGCATTTCGATACGCCACATCGGTCAGGCGAACCAATTCCACCTTGCGGGAATCGGCGATGCCATCCATCCGCTGGCTCAGTCCTTCCACCCAGGTCGGCTGGCGTTCCATCATCTGCGACATCATGTGGACGAAGAGCGTGATCTGCTTGAAGTTCCGATCGGCGATCGAATGACTCACTGGCGAGATGACCCGGGCCACCGCATCGACGAGATGCTGCGGGAATTCGACGAAAACATCGCCCCTGTGGGTGCAGATGATCCGGCCGTCGGCCTGCTTGGCGAACGACGCTTGGAATCTCATCAGTGATTTGGCCGTGATCGGCCTTACCGCCGCCGGACTTTTGAACTGCCCATCACACAGAATGAGCGTGTCTTCCGGCTCGCGATACAAGACTTCGATGTTCCCCACCGAGCCGTCACCGGCATCGGCGTGGTAGAAGTTCGGCGCGGTTTCCTGGAGTTGGAACTTGGAAATCTCCATTGCCCGCCACGTGCTGACAGCCACATCGGGATGCTGCATGAAGAACCGATAGGCGTCCGCGTCCACTTCGAACTGCACCGTCGGGAGTCGCCGGTAGAGCGAGACCGAGTTGGTGATTCCCGAAATCTTCGTCCGCTGCTCCGGTGTCAGCCGCTGCAGGGGGAGATCGGCAAGTGCTTCCTTGCGGAGAGCTGTGCTCGACGAACCCGGCTTGATCTGTTTGAGCCCCATTTCTTCATAGGGATCGGGTTCGCTGCTCTTCTGGAATTGCGTCTGGACAATCCCCTCGTCGTCCTGCGGAAGCTCGTCCCCCTCCAGGATCCCGGTTCCCACGAACAGCGCAGTGACGCTGAACAGGGCAATACAATACCTCACGCCGAGATCTCTCATCCGGCGGCCCCTCCCTTCCAGGTCATCAACCGGAGGGAAGAATTCCTGACGCCAACAGCGTGGCACGACGGCACCGCAGACTCCCCCGAGTCTGACTTGGGCCGCCGCTTTCCCTTGGATCTGTTGGTCCTAAGGGATGCCGGCTGTGGCGAGAAACTCTTCCATCCGCAGCGAGCGGCCAAGCTCCGATTCCCGGCACATTCGCTACGAAAGGAGGAATCGGCAAACTCGCCGGGAGCGATGCAGCGAAAAGCGCTTGTGATTCACATTTGGAGCTTTGGGTGGATTGGGATGACTTTTCCTCAGCGGCCTCACCACTTCTCGAAAGGGGGGCATTCTGGCTCAGGATAGCGGACGGAAGCGACATCGACCTGAACTGGATAGCTCCCTGGCCAGCAAAGTCATATGAAACAGCAACCTGTCGCGGAGCCAAAATCCCGGTTAGCGGTTAGGAAAGGCTCTTTGGCTGAGTTCCCCCAGGAACTGATGTCGCTGATGTGGGATCGCTCTCGGAGACTTTGGCGATCGCTGGCGTTCGTATGGCCGTGACGAACAACAGGATGGCTCCCAGCGTGATCGCCATATCAGCCACGTTGAAGATGCCGCTCCGGACTGGCCCCCAACCAATGTTGAGGAAGTCGATCACGTATCCACCCAGCCGAATGCGGTCGATCTGGTTTCCGATTCCACCGGCGAAGATCAGCCAGCAGGCGAAAAAGGTCGAGAGCGTTAGCCGCTTGATGCAGGGGAGAATTGCCAGCGCCAGCAAACCGACGCCGTTCAAGCCAATGAATAGAGCTTTCCGCCATTCGCTGGAGAGATTGCCTCCCAATCCCAGAAAGCCACCGGGGTTGAGGGCGTACTGCATGCGAAACGTGTCCCCGAAATACTGCCAGACTTGTTCCCCGTCGAGAGTTTCCACGGCCCAGAGTTTGGTCCATTGATCAACGACCAGAATCACCACGCACAACCAGAGCGCGCCATTCCAGCGGGAAGTCAGAAATCGCTGCATGGCACGGATCCACGGGGGCCGGTGGGATGTCCTGTCGTACTGGCGGCGGAACTCGCCGTAAACACCGCTGATCTTACGCGGCTTGTGGCTTGATCGCAGCGCTGGTGGAGGCCAGAACTTCGTTGGCTAACCCCTGATAGTCTTCCGCTCCGGTGCTCTTGGGGGCGTAATCGAAAATCGATTGGCCAAAACTCGGAGCTTCCGCCAACTTGATGTTCCGGCGGATCCGCGAAGAGAAGATCCGGGCTTGGGCCCAAGGTGCCTGGGGATCGCTCTCTTCCAGGAACCTGGTCAGGTCGTCAGTGATGTCGGCGGCGAGTCGTGTGCCGGTCTCGTACAGGCACAATACGATACCGCCCACCTTGAGCTGGCGGTTCAGCCGGCGCTTCACCAGTGCCGTCGTTTCAAACAGTTTGGACAGCCCCTGCAGGGCGAAGAAGTGCGGTTGCAGCGGAATGAAAACCTCCGTTGCGGCCGTCAGGGCGTTGACTGTCAGTACCGTCAGCGAGGGAGGGCAATCCATCACAATGTAGTCGTAGGCTGCTTCATCGCCAGCGGCGAGGATGGCATCCCGCAGAATCACTTCGCGGTCGCGGGCGTCGACCAACTCCAGTTCGGCTGCCGCCAGATCGAGACTGGCTGGTGCCAGCCAGAGGTTCTCGCAGGCCAATTGTTGCACTTCCGGCAACCTCTTCTGGCCGGTGAACACTTGGTAAATCGTGGGGACTTGGCCGTAAGCCTCGACTCCCAGATGAATCGACGCATGGCCCTGCGGGTCGAGATCGATGAGCAGCACGCGTTTTCCAGCCCGAGCCAGACCGGCTGCCAGATTGACGCTGGTGGTCGTCTTCCCGACGCCTCCCTTTTGATTCATGACTGCAATACGGCGCATTTCGTTCCGTCCCTGGAAGCTGTTGAAGCGCAAAACACCTATTGGCTGAATGCTAACCATCGCGCCCAAAATCGCAAAGATGAACTCGTGAAGTGTGGCTACCAGCGCTTGCTTTGAACGCCGGAAGTTGATCAGTTGTCCGTGGTCAGTTGGTTTCTAGCGACAATCGGCAATCTGAGGTGTTCAAGTTGTCCTGCGGAGTTCTCTTCCGGCTTTTTGGCTTTTCCGCTTCCCTGCTTTTGGGCTTTCCCGCTTACATCGCCTTCACCGTCACCGGGATCGCCTTGAACGCGGGGGTCTTGCTGCGGGGATCGACGGTGCGAGGCACGAGGATGTTCGCTTCAGGGTAGTACATCACCACGTTGCCAGGCCGCACGTTCTTGAAGGCCCTAATGCGGATCCCCTGCATTTCGCCGGTGGTGCTCTTCACGATGACCCGCTGATCTTCAAACAGCCCTGCCAGTTGCAGGTCATCCGGGTGCATCAGGATGACATCCCGCCGGTCGATATTGCGGTACAGGTCGAAATCCTCGTAAACGACGGTGTTGAACTGGCCCTCGCTACGTAGGGTCATCAAGCGGTATTCGCCGGGAGCACCTGCCAGAGTGGGCAGTTCGTGTGTCCGTAGCTGAGCGCGGCCCGACGGTGTGGGGAAGGTCGGCGTGTGGAACGTTCGACCGGGGATCTGGAACTCTGCCTTTGTCTGGGCGATTGTCGCCACCGATTCCAGTCCGGGGATCACCTTCGCCAGGGTTTCGCGGATCGTCTGGGCGCTTTTCATCTCCTGCCAGACGATCGGCCCCGATTGCTTCAGCACGCGGTCGGCGATCTCGGCGACGACATGGATCTCGGACATCGGCCCCGCGTGCCGCGCCGGGCCACCGTCGCTCAACCGGACATAGTTGAACATCGATTCCTGCGTCGTCGGTTCGGGTTCCTCGTCGCGTGCGAGCACCGGCAGAATGATCGTTTCCCGTGCCAATCCGTGCGCGTGTCCAGTGTTGAGCGTCGTGCTCAGGTAAACCAATTGGTCCAGCTGCGCCAGCGACTTTCCGGCATAGGCGGCATCGGGATTCGAGCCGTAGAGATTCCCCCCAAGGCACAGCCCGAACTTGAGTTCGCGGCTCATCGCCCCTTCCATGCAGGCCAGCGTGTCGCGGCCCGGCGTGGTCGGCAGCTTGATCTGAAAGGTCGATTGCAGCCGCTCGAAGATCGCGTCCTTCAGCTTGGGAGTGACGCCGACCGTGCCGATCCCTTGAATGTTCGAGTGCCCTCGGATTGGCATGAGCCCCGCGTGCGGCCTGCCCACCATGCCGCGCAGCAGAGCGAGATTCGCGATGGCCTCAACGTTCTCGACACCGTGCGCGTGGTGCGTGATGCCCATCGTCCACGCGAAAACGGTGTGCTTCGACTTCGCGTACCGCTTGGCCATCGCGGTGATCTCGTCGATGCCGATGCCCGACTTCTCGCAGATCTCGCTCCAGGCAGTGTTCGCCAAGTGTTCCTGATACTGCGGCCAGCCGTCGCAATGAGCTGTCAGGAACGGGATGTCATGCTTCCCCATCTCGACGATCTTTTTGGCGATCCCGGTGAGCAGAGCCAGATCGCCGCCGATTTGTGGCTGCACGTAGAGCGAAGCGATCTTCGTCCCAAACATCAGGCTCCACGGGTCGCTGGGGACGCTGAAGTTGACCAGTCCCGTCTCGATGACCGGATTGATGACGATCACTTCGCCACCATTGCGGCGAATGTGCTTGAGTGTCGACATCAACCGGGGGTGATTGCTCGCCGGGTTGCCGCCGATGAGGAACAGGCAATCGGCGTGCTCGACATCCTCGAGCATCAGCGTGGCTGTCCCGGTTCCCAGGACGCTGGCCAGGCCCACGCCACTCGCCTGATGACAATAAAAGCTGCAGTTGTTGACGTTGTTCGTGCCGTAGATGCGGGCGAAGAGTTGCAGCAGGAAGCCCGCTTCGTTCGAACTGCGACCGCTGAAGTACCAGAACGTTTCGTCGGCGGAAAGCTCCTTGAGCTTCTCCGCGATGCGGGTGAACGCCTCTTCCCAAGTGATGGGTGTGTAATGGCTCGCACCGGCTTTGTGGACGACCGGCTCCACCAACCGCCCGCAATGCTCAAGCTCTCGCGGCGAGAGTGACTTCAGTTGGGGCAGCGAATACTTTTGCCAGAACTCCGGTTTGATCCCCGCTTGCAAATCGGCCGCCATGGCCTGGAGCGATTTTTTGCAGACTTCCGGGAAGGAGCCAACTTCGTTGACCATCCCACCCTTCTGGCCACCCATGCCCAGTGCGCACGTCTTGCAGGCGTTCTTTGACCGCATCGCCTGCCACAGCTTGAAGACGCCCCCCATCTCTCGGGCTTTGCGAAACGTGTAAAAGACGGCAGGCCAGCCGCCGCCGCTGGTGATCTTTCGCATGGTCGATCGCCTTCAGTTTTCAGGGGCTCGCGAGGCCGGTTGCAATGCCATCGTGAAGCCTGCTGGACTGCTTCGAGATGTCGCCGTGCCAAGGTTGTTGTGTGTGGATCGCCGCGTCTGGTGGTTCATTGGCACAGCTCGATCTTGTCGCGACGTCGTGGGGAGTCGTATCCGTTTCGCCTCGCAAACAAGCTGAATGCCAGAGTAAGCTTCCAGAGTCGGTTCCAGAAGTGAAGTTGGCTCGATTGCCGACAAAAGAACTTTCGGACAGATGTGGCTTGGTTGGTTGTGGCGAAACCATGGGGCGCAGTGAACCTTCCGCCGCGGAGTGTGTCGATGCGGGGTTTCCCGCCGGAGAATTGAAGCATCCACAAGACACGATGCTTTTGCATCTTGTGACCAACGTCTGAAGTGATTGCCATGCCTGCCGAACCAACATCCACCACCCAGCCTTCGGGATCCAATTCCGGTGATGTGCTGTTTGTCACGCCTCGGATTCAGATTCCCCGGACGGAGTTCCGGTGGACGTACAGCCGCAGTTCGGGGCCGGGCGGGCAGAATGTGAACAAGGTCAACTCGAAGGCGACGCTCCACTGGCCCGCGATGATGTCGATGGCTTTGCCGGTTGAAGTGCGGATGCGGTTGCGGGCCGAATTCGGCAACCGCATCACCAACGAGGGGGAGGTGGTGATCGCCAGCGACGAGCACCGGGATCAAAAGCAGAATGTCGAAGCGTGCGAAAGCCGTCTGGTGCAGATGATCCGCGCGGTGGCGGTTCCCCCCAAGGTTCGCCGCCCGACCAAGCCTTCCAAGGCCTCAAACGCCCGCCGCCTCAAGGAGAAAAAGCACCGGTCGGAAACCCGTAAGAACCGCCGCACGGATGAGTGATCTTGGGAGGAAAACTCCCATGGCACATCAGCGGGGGTTCCTTGGTTTCACGAATTCGCCGAGCGACGGATTCAGCTTGCGCCGGCACTGAAGACTCTCTGGAGTTCCTCCAAGGAGGTTTTGCCTTCGACTACCAGTCGCATGCCGTCCTTTTGGAGGGTTTGCATCCCTTCCTTTCGCATCTGCGATTTGATGGCGTCGGGAGTGGGTTGCTGCTGGATCACTTCGCGCATCCCGTCGGTTCCCTCCAGCATTTCGATCATCGCCACTCGGCCGTGATAACCGATACCGCCACACTTGCCGCAAGGCTCGCCTTCCTGGCCCGTTTTTTCGTCGACAGGGGTGTCACCCTTCTTGTAGAGCACTTTGGTCTCGGGGGGCAGACCGACTTTGGCGAGCAGCTTGGGATTGGGACGGAAAGCCTCCTTGCAATCATCGCACAGCTGGCGGATGAGTTTGGAACTCAACACGAGTTGGATCGATTCAGCGACTTTCGCGTTGTCCCCCACCCAAACCGCCAGTTGGGCAACGGCGGCTGAGGCATCCTTGGCAGGCATCTCGGCGACAAGTGTAAGCGCGTCGCAATTGTCGACCAGGAGCTTCGCGTATTCGGCCGACTTGATCGGATCGACGAAGAGGATATCCGCCTCGGCCCGCTGCACACGGGCGATCGTCTGCGCCAGCGAATCACCCTCTTGTTCGACGAAGGGGGTGCAGTTGATGATTTCCCGAGAACCCAGCTTGGCGATCGACATGCAGGAGTACATGTACATGTCGACGCCACGAATGACGGCGAAGGTGGTTGTGGTGACGCCACTTCCCGGCAAGCCGGCGACAATAACCAGGCCCTTTCTTTGGGGCGTCCGCTCGCGAATCTTTTGTCGGACGAAGCCGGGGAACCCCAACTCATCGAGCGTGGTGAGCTTGGCCTTCAAATCACGGAAACGCAGGGTCAGACGTTCGACACCTTCCGCCTGCGGCGTGGTCTCGACCGTGATCTCCCATGGGTGTCCCTCGTAGTCGCTTTTCAGGCCACCCGACTGGGCCGACGCCTTGTTTTTCGGATCCAGACCCGCCAACAGCTTCATGATCTGCGTGATGGCGACGGCCTGGGGCCGGGGCATGCGTGAGCCAGCATAGGCCACTCCATCGACCGAAAGGGTCGACTGGGCCTTCTCGCCTTTGATGTCGATCCGCACCAGTTCGGCACGCCGCGAAAGGGCGTCGGTCACGAACTCCTTCGCGGGAATGAGGCCAATCTGGGCGAGCTTGGCATTGGCCTGAAGATCCGCCGATTTTCCGTTGAGGGCCCCTTGGAACGAGACGAGATCGACTTCCTCTTCTTCGTCATGATCTTCGCCACCCGAACTTCCCGAGGGCTTCTTGCCGAACATGCCGAAAATCATGAACGATCCTTTTCCAACACTCTGATCGAAAACTCAATTCAAGGTAACCAAGGCAATTTCCTGCTCTTGGTCTTCGTTCAACAGATCACTGCCGATACTGTGCGTTCAGGAACAGATGGGCGTTATAGCAGGCCATAAGCCCTCAAGGTCTGCACCAGTTTGGCTTCCTCGGCGGATCCCAGCGGGGTCATCGGCAGGCGGATCTCGCCCGTATCCCGGCCGAGCAGCTTCATTGCGGCCTTGATGGGGATCGGATTCGTCGCCAACCCCAGAAGATCCCGGCACAAGGTGAAGAGTTTGAAGTGCTGGGCCTGAGCCTCGGCAAGATTGCCCGCCTTCCAAGCCGCCAGCAGCTTAAGCATGTCCTGGGGGACAATGTTCCCCACCACCGAGACAATCCCGCTGCTTCCCATCGCCAAGAGAGGGAGGGTCAGGCTGTCGTCGCCGGAGAGAACCGTGAGATTGGTCTCGGCCAAGATCCGCGAGGCCTGGTCCATGGATCCCGTGGCTTCCTTGATGGCGACGATGTTCGGAATCTCGGCCATCTTGGCGATGGTCTCCGGTTCCATGTTCTTCGCCGTTCGGCCGGGGATGTTGTAAAGGATGATGGGGATGTCGACCGCTTCGGCCACAGCGGCATAGTGTTTGAAGAAGCCTTCGCCGGTCGGCTTGTTGTAATACGGGGCGACCATCATCGCGCCGTCGGCACCGGCCGACTTGGCAAACTTTGTGAGCTGGATCGCTTCCCGCGTGCTGTTCGATCCCGTCCCGGCCATCACCTTGATGCGACCGGCGGCATGCTCGCACACCAGGGCGATGACGCGCTCATGCTCTTCGTGGCCGAGCGTCGGGCTTTCACCG
>PNLE01000164.1 GCA_013822855.1 Planctomyces sp. | reverse complement strand
GTTGGTCGAGCATTGCAACCGTTTCACCGACGGCAACCCGCAGTGGAAAATCGACCGCGCGACGCTCCACGCGGCTCTCGCCGTCTACCGCCAGAACCTCAAGGCGTATGACCTGGGCATGGGGCCGGGCTAGGAAAAGCCGAGAAGGGTGGGAGCGAGGAAGCGGAGAAGCCGGAAGGGGGGAAAAGGAAAGAAGGTGGGAAGGAGAGAAGGGTCGAAGCCAGAGGGAAAAGACTTTTTCGCTTCTGGAACGCCGATCCCCCTGAATCTCTTTTTGGAGACCTTCGCGCCTTCGCGTGAGGATGTCTTTCGGCCTTCATTTACCCGCGCGGTTTGGTGAAGCGGCGGCGTTCGGTGCAGTCGACTTGCACGACTTGGCTGTCGTGGATGGTGATTGTGACCTGCCCGAACTTCAGCGAGCGAACCGCTGTGCGGATGTGCTCGAAGACGGAGGGTTCGCCTCCGCGTGACTCGCCCGGAGTCGCTGCCCCCGCCGTGGATGTCCCCGACGAGGTCTCCCCAGCGTTCGATTCGGTTGTCTTCGTTTCCCCAAGGGCGGGGATCGCATCACCGTTGCTGGAACGGGCGGCGATGGCGGGAATGCCGTGGGGATCCCCGTTGGTCGAATCCACCCGCGAATGCGTGGCTGCCGCCTGTGAAGAGCCGGTTTCGACAATGTTCACGCTGGGATCCTCCGGGGCAATCACCGTTGCCCTCGATTCGTACTGTTCTTGCCGGAATTGGCGACTTGGCCCGTGAGCGGGAAGTCGATTACGTTGGAGCCCGCCTTCACAGTGGCGGTCAGTTTCGATTTCTGGCCGTAGAGGCGGGGAATGGGTGTGGGAGCTGGTTCACCGGCATCGTCGGCGGAATCTTTGGGGGCCTCGTCCGAGGATCTCCGTTTCTCGCCCGACTCGATTTTGACGATGTGGTCACCGAGCATCGCGCCCCATTTGTCGCGGGTGAATTTGAGCTTGTAGTGGCCTGCGGCGTCCGTTTTGCCGTGCGATGTCGAACCATCCGGCCGGGTGGAGACGAAGGTGACTTCCGCACCCACGGCGGGCTGGTCGTTGAGTGTGATCGTGCCGATGACCTGGGCCAGTTCGGGGCCGTCGTCGTAGCCGCAGCCGGTGAGCAGATTGGCGGAGAGGCCCGCCAGCAGGGCGAGCGAGTACTGGTTTCGCGGTGAGGGGGGCGGGAGAGTCGGCATGGCTAGTACTCTCCCGTGACTTGGCCGTCGTTGATGGCGGCGATTTGCTGGTAGACGCCGAACGGGCCGTTGATGTTGGGATTGGCGGCGGTGAAGTTCGTGTTGTCGTGCTGGATGTTTTCGCTGATGAAGCGGACGGAGCCGTCGGCGAAGAGGAAGTGGGCGCCTCCCGTGTGCCGGCTGTGGAAGGCTCGCTCCGGGCCGTTGGGGCCGTTCATCTTCTTGCGGGTGGATCGTGTGTGCTGGAAGGGGCCAGCTGTATCACCACCGGCAACATTCGCGCAGTTGGTACCACCCGCTTGAGTCACGCTGCCATAGAGCGTGTTGTTCAACGATTGACCACCGTCGGCACCGGGACCCCAAGTCACTTCTCCGACGGCGATCACATTGGACGTCCCATCGGTGATATCGCGGATCTGGCGGGATGTGTTCGGGACGAACAGACCATTGTTGCGGGTGGTGATCGACGAGGAGCTGGCCCCATTGGATTCGCAGGGCTCGCCATCAAAGGCCCCCAGGACGCCCGCATACGAACTGGTGGCGATGTTTTCGATGTAGCCATTGTTCGCAGGGGCGTGCATGGTGCGAGTGGCGGGCTTCAAGTCAGACGGGCAGGAGAAAGCGGCCAGGGGAGTTGACACCACATCGAGATTGCTTTGAACAGTTCCTATGCCGACCTTCCCATGAGGGTGATAGCGGAAGTCGATCTTGTTGTAGAGCGGTGTCTGATCGAGTTGGGCCAGGATCGAGGCCTGCCAGCTCCAGCCGCCATCCTGCCCAGCGGCCGTGTTGGTGGTGAGCGTATCGAGATAGCCGATCGGGAAACGGTTGGTGATGTCGTGGTAGTTGTGGAGTGCGAGCCCCAGTTGCTTGAGGTTGTTGCGGCATTGCGTCCGTCGGGCGGCCTCGCGGGCCTGCTGCACGGCGGGGAGCAGCAGCGCAATGAGGATGGCGATGATGGCGATCACCACGAGCAGCTCAATCAAGGTGAAGGCGGCGCGGGTGCGGTGAATCGATGCGTCGTTTCGGTGAGCGGTGTGCAGGTGCATGAAAAGTGATCCGTTCCGAGGGCTTCGTGGTCGCCGAGCTGGCGGGAGGCGATGCGTCAGCGACCGTGATTTCGTGGCGATGCGGCGTTTCACCTGGGAGGCAGGAAGTCGTCCGCGAAGTGTGGGGGGACTCCGTGATCCGGATCTCTCCCCGACGTCAAACCGTTTTCTTGGACTCACTGAACAGTCAGGGCTCCCGGATGTCGGGTCGCCAAAGCGCTTGGCCCATGCGTCGCATAAGAATCATCGTCCTGTGTGGTGATATTTATCCAGGCGAATCTTGTGCGTCAAGTCCCCTGTGCGGGTTTTTCCCAGTGAGAAGTTGCCGAACGAAGCGCATTTCTTGCCGCTGAAGTGGGTTGCGTCGACTGATGGAGAGTGGATTTCTAGAAAGAAGCCGTCACTTGTGGGGCTCTTCGAACGGAAAGGTTGGCGAAAATTTCAACGCCTGATGGAATGCACTCGGCCACAAACCTTCGCCATCGGCTCATGGGATCAACGGTTTCGCATCCCGCAGCCATACCGGGCCGACTGGCAGTTGATGGCCTGATACGGCATTCTTTGAGACCAATCTGTGAGCCTCCGCGGACTGCGAATTCACCGTTTCACGACATTCTTCCACGGTCTTCTTGCGAGTGATCACGCATGCGAATTCTGGTCTTGGGCGCCGGCGCCATTGGGGGATACTTCGGCGGGCGGCTCTTGGAAGCGGGGAGGGGTGTCACGTTTCTGGTTCGGCCCCGGCGGGCGGAGATCCTCGCCGCTGAGGGCCTGCCCATCGATAGCCCCTTCGGCGAAGTCCTGCTCCCCTCTCCCCCGACGCTGACCGCCGCACAACTTGCGGCTGCGGCGTCATCAGGCGGAGACAACGCGGCGTTCGATGTCGTGATCCTCACCTGCAAGTCGTACGACCTCAAACAGTCGATCGCGGACATCGCCCCCGCCGTCGGCCCCCGGACGCTGATTATTCCCATGCTCAACGGGATGCGGCATCTTCAGCGGCTCGATGAGGCTTTTGGCAAAGAGCATGTTCTGGGTGGCAAATGCCATATCTCGACCCGTCTCGACGCCTCGGGCCGGATTGTGCATCTTAGCAATGTGCACGACTTCGTCTATGGCGAGCGGTTTCCCGAACAGGCGGCGGCGGTCGACGCGATCGACGGTCTGTTTGAGGGCGTGAAGTTCGGCCCCAACCACAGCCGGCAGATCATTCTGGAGATGTGGGAGAAGTGGTTTTTCCTGGCGACGCTGGCGGGGATCAACTGCCTGATGAGGGGCTCGGTGGGAGACATCGTGAACGCGGGCGGCGGTGAGGTCACGGCCCGCCTCATGGAGGAATGCCGCTCGATCGCCACAGCGGCGGGCTATCCGCCCCGCGATCATGTCTATGAAGACCTGAGCCACCGGGTGCTCAACCCGAACTCGACGCTCACCGCCTCGCTCATGACCGATCTCGAAGCTGGCGGCCCCAACGAAGCCGACCAGATCCTCTACGACCTGAAATCCTACCGCTCCATTACAAACAATGACTCCCTCAGTCTCCTCGACCTCGCCTGCCTGCATTTGCAGGTGGCGAAAGTCAGGAAAGAGCAAGAGCGCTAAATAGGCGAGCTTTGGGTGTCAACCCACTGTTTTCCTCGATTATAACGAACCTGAATGAGATCAGATGACGTTGGTAGAGGAGCAAGTGTAGACGTGCCAAGTCCCTACGCCCCCATCTCGAACTCATGGATCGTCTCGCCTTTGATATTGATCCAGGTGGCGGTGAGTTTTGGTTTTTTGCCCTTGTTGGTGGCGACGAGCTTCAGGAAGACGTTGGGTTCGGGTTTGCTCCAGATGCGGGCGGGGTGCTGGACGTCGAGTGCGGGGATGACCGAGGCGTGCATCGGCGAGACGACGCACTCGTGGAGCGGATAGCCGACCCGCTCGGGGCCGTAGGTATGGTGGCGGCTGACGTGGATATCGCCCGAGACGAGCATCACGCCGGTGATTTTCTGCTCCTTGATCCAGGCGAACATCGCCTCGCGTTCGGCGCTATAGGTCTCCCAGTGGTCCTTCTCCTTGTTCCCCTTGGGATACCAGACCATTCCGGTGCAGAGAATCTTAAAGGGGGCGGTGGAGGCCTTGAGTGTTTCCTGCAGCCATTGCCATTGGGCCTCGCCCAGGCAGGTCTTCTGTGCAGGATCGGCCCAGGAGGGGCCGGTCTGCGAGAACCAGCGGTCGTCGATCAACCAGATTTCCACCGGCCCCCGGCGAAAGCTCGTGTAGATCCCGGCGTCGTCGGCACCGTAGCTGGCGAGCGCGTTGTATTCGAGAAATGCCTGGCGGATGTCTTCCTTCTTTGGCATGAGACCGTCGGAATCGTTCTTGCCGAAGTCGTGGTCGTCCCAGGTGTTCCAGAAGGGGATCTGGGTGGCCAACGTGCGGAGCGTGGGGAGCGTGCCCCAGAACTTCCGGCGGGCGGCCCGGTTTCGGGCCAGGTCGTTGGTGTCGATATAGGGGGTGTCCCCCAGCAGGCAGAAGCCTTCGACTTTCTGAGCGGCGATCTGGCTCCAGAGGGCGTCGAATTCAGTGCTGGAGACGCAGGATCCCAGACCGAGGGTGACGGTAGCCGGTGTCTCGGGGGCGGCTGGTGTGGTGAAGGTGAATTGGCCGTCGTTGTTCTCTTCACCGAAGAGGTTTGTGCCGCCGGAGGTCGAGAGCTGGCCGCGATAGGTCTGGCCAGGGACGAGATCCTTGATGGCGAAGGGGACGCAGAAGTCGTGGGCGGCGGAAGATGTCGTCGTCTGGCGGCTGACGACTTGGCCGTCGAGCCCACGCAGAACCAGCGTCACTTCCAACCCGCCGGGCACGCGGCAGAAGAGATGGGCCGAGGCATGATCGACATGCCCCAGCACCGGCCCGATAACCTCGCGCAGCGGAGCGGCGGGGGCCTTGGCGTCCGCCGCGAGCAGCGGTCCCACGCTTCCGGCAACCACGGCACTTCCGGCGGCGGCCCCCAGGAACTCACGACGGTTCCAATGGGGAATGGCGAGTTTGTCAGTCATGAGTGGGTTCCGCAAAGGAGAGGTGAGCGGGTGGGAAAAGTATCGCTTGGGTCTGGAGATGAGGTTAGGCTCCGCTTCTTCAGGAATTGCGATCAACTCATGAAGATTCGATCAATACGCCATATTGTGGATTAAAAGTCAACTCCAGAGGGGATGGCGGGAGGCGAGCATGGGGCTGGACGACTGGGATTTCGCAGTGGCGGTCAATGCCGTCGAGGTGCTGATCTGGAGCGGCATGGCCGTGATGGTTCTCACGCGGCCCCTGCTGGCGGGGGAAGTCGTCCTGCACCGCTGGCTGGCGGCGGGTCTCTTCGTGTTCGGACTGTCGGACGCCGTCGAGATCTGGTCAGGCGCGTGGTGGCGGCCCTGGTGGCTGCTGGTCTGGAAGGTGGCTTGCATTGTGTTGATTTCAACGACCGGCTCGATGTTGTTCCTGCGGGCCAGATCCGCGTCGGCAAAGACGGCCAACAATGGGGCGGCGAGCAAGACCTCGCCGCCTGTTGTCTGAATGATGTGCTGATCAAGATACCCGTCATTTGTGGAAATCGTCGTCTGAGAATGATCCAGTGCCTGATGAATCGCGTATGAGCCGCGTTGCGTGGTTTGAAGTCTTAGTGATGGGCGAGGTTTGTGGAATGGTGCGATCCCTTCGATGGTTGATACTGGCGCTGGCCTGTGCGGTTCCGACCTGGGGGCCAGTGTTCGCCCAAGAGCCGAATGCGGCGGGTCGCATTGCGATCGAGCGGCCCGGTGAGGGGGAGTTCGTCGTTGATCTGGCACATCTGCTTTCGGAAGAAGACAAGTCGACGATCAATCTGGCGGCTGCCGAGCTGCTGCGTAACAAGGCGGCTCCATTGATTGTCGTGACCATCCCTTCCATGGCCGCTTATGGTGGTGGAGGGATGCGGATCGAAACGTTCGCCCGCTTCTTGTTCGATCAATGGGAGATCGGCCCCGCGACAGTGGCGGGGGAGAACTGGAATCGCGGCATGCTGCTCCTCGTTTCGAGGGACGACCGCAAGGCCCGGATCGAACTTGGGGCAGGCTGGCGGCGTGATCATGACGCCACCGCCCTGCGGATCATGGATGAGCAGATCATCCCCAACTTTCGCACCGGCCAGTATGCGTTGGGGATCCGTTCGGGTGTGGCCGGTCTGGATGCGATGGCCCGGGACTTGCAACTTCCCGCCAGCCAGAAGGTCTCGCGGCCCTGGACGACGACGGAGATCCTGATTGGCATCGGGGTGCTGGGATTGGCGATTTTCACCATCGTCTCGCTCGCCCGGCGCGGCACGAGCGGTTGGGCCTGGATCTTCTGGGGTGTGGTGGCCGCCGTGATCGTGGCTGTTGTCGTCGCTTTCCTCTCGTCGCGAGGACGCAGCGGCCGGAGTTCCGGCTATGGGGGCGGTTCATTCGGAGGAGGTTTCTCGGGCGGTGGCGGGGCCACAGGCTCCTGGTGAGAATCATGATCGCTGTGTTTTGAATCTCTATAGCTACTTCTTGTCAGAGAGCCGTCTCGTCATGCCCACTCTTCAGCAACTGCTCACCAGCGAAGAACAAGCGGCCATCAATCACGCCGTCCAACAGGCGGAGATGGCCACCGAGGCTGAGATTGTCCCGGTGATCGCCACCATCTCCGGCCGCTACGACCGGGGCGAAGATCTCTTCGGTCTGGTGGTCGGGACAATGGCTCTGATCGTGGCTTGGATCCTTGTGCCGCGTCCGGAGCCTGTGGCGGGCTCATGGGAGGCGGGCGCGCCATGGTGGGAACTGGTGGCACTCGTGGCGGCGCTGTTCGTGGGATTCGTCGGCGGGGCCAGCTTGGCGAGCCGGTATCCCGTCATCGGCCAATTGTTCACGAGCCGCGGAGAGAAGGCTGCGGAGGTTGCGGCGGCGGCCCGGCGGGTGTTTCAGGAAGTCGAGGTTCATCACACGCAAAGCCGGGCCGGGGTGCTGCTCTATGTCTCGTTGACGGAGCGCATGGCCGCCGTCATCGCGGATCGGGCGGCACTTACGGCGTTGGGAGAAACGGCGGTGAACGAACTCTGCCAGGCCTTCACCACCCGCCTGCATTCGCAACCCCTGGCGAAAGCCCTCGTGGAAACGATTCAGCTGACGGGAGGGAGACTGGCGACGCACCTGCCAGCGACCTCAACTCCCCAGGGTGAGCTTCCGGATGCGGTTCGGGTGGTGGATCTGTTCGGAAAGGCCAGTTGATAAGTATCGTCAGGAATCAGGCGTGGCGATCACAGTTGATCAAGGATCTACTTACACGAATCGTAAGATGAAATAGTGGTTTGAGAGTTCCAAAAACATGCCCGCACAAAGCTGCGGGGCATGCCACCCGAGCGTTATTTCATATTGAAACGCGTATTAATCCTGTCTCTGAAATCATGGATGATTACGGATCGATTGGTGTGGCGTGCACGACGAGGATTCAAATGGACCTGGAAGACGTCTGGCAGCGGTTGGCTGGCGTGCGAGCCTTGGAATTCAGAGCCCGTTCCACAGCCACTACGGCGACCGGGTGGCAAGGTGTGGGGCAAGGGACGGTGGAGGTTCAGGCCCCAAGCGAAGAGACGCTGGTCTACCGCGAGCAGGGGCAATGGAAATCCGCTGCCGGTACCTCCTTCGCGTTCACCAATTCCTACCGTTGGACGCGATACTCGTCCTCGGGGTTGTTGAGTCTGGAGCATCTCCGCTTCGGGGACGAGAGACCTGTGTCTCTCTTTGAGCTAGCGGCTGCCGGTGAAGGCGAATGGCGATCAACGGCGGCTCATTTCTGCAGCGAAGATTGCTACTCCGCAGTGATGCACTTCGGTGATGAGATCGTTCATCTCGAATGGAAGGTAAACGGCCCGAACAAGTCGGAGGTAATCTCCTATTCGTATCGAGAAGTTTGCTAGAAGCCTGAAATTGGCGACGTTGACTCCAATGAATTGACGTCGCCACTGTCTCCGTGCGTACTTGTCATGAACGGCGCGATAGACGAACGGCAGCCGAGAACTCACTCACCTTGGCGGAAGGAGCGAAGTTGCATTTTGGGGTCTCGGACAACCTCGGGGCCATCCTTGGAGAAGGCGATATCGAACGTGTCCTTGGTCTCCGTCACAGTGACGCGAATCCCGCTGGTGTTGGGATTGAGATACAGTTTGGGGACACCCTTCGGAGGAAGGGGCGATGCGATCGGCGCTTCTGGCCCTGCCGTGGAATCGGGTTGCCTGGGCCTCAATGCGATCTCGTAGGTTCCCAGAGTGATCGGTACATAAGACCGAAATCTTCCACTGGCATCCAAGTTCGCCACCATGCCCTGGCCAAGTCGAGGCTCATAAAACTGGATCGCCATGCCAGTGAGAGGTTCACCATCCATCGTGGCTTGGCCACTGACGATTGTCATCTTTGGAGAGGCGGAGCCGCACCCGATGCTTAAAAGTGTGGTCAATAGAAACACTCCACCATGAAGGAGGTGAAGTCGTGAAAAACCCGTGAAAGCAATACGCGTCATAGTCCTGACTTGAAAAGTAGTGCAATGAGTGGTGGAGGCATTGTTGCGGAGAGTGTCGATTCTCGATCACAACCTATGCTTGGCTACTGAGGTACTCCCGGCAAATAAAAGGACGGTTTGCCACTGTTGAGGCAAACCGTCCTTTCGTCGTAAACGCTACTCCAAGCTAGCCACATTGCCATCCGCACGCATCGCGACCCGCTTGAAGGTCGTGAGATCGATGTTGTCGGAGACAAATCGGACCGCACCGTCACCCATCAGCACATGAATACCGCCCGTGTGGGCGGATGCCAGGTTCGTGGAGTTCGAGTAAGTCACTCCACACTGGAAGAAGTCCCCGCAGGCGGCATTTGGATTGTAGATGACCGTGGCGACCCCGGCCGTCTGGCCATAGGTTCCCGTGGGGCCATCCAGATTTTCCGGCCCGTACCATCCACCACGCATGCCCGACGGGCCTTGGGTCCGGTTTCCTTCGAATTCCCAGCCGGGGCTGCCAGTCCAAGCCACTTTGTTGGACTGCTCCGCGACGACCATCACGTTCGAAGAACCGTCCGTGAGGTCAGCCAGGCGTTCCTTGCGGTTGATCTGGAAGGGGCCGTTGTCACACATCACACCGTAAAAATCGAGGCAATTCCCGTAGCCGGTGTTGTTGGCGCCAGCGACCGCGGCGTAGTGATGTCCCTGATAGCGATTGGGATTCCAGCCACCGTAGTTGGGATTGGTTTCCAGAGGGCTGGATGGGCAGGCAAAGGCTGCAACCTTCCAATTCCGCAGGATTGTGGTGTTGGCGTCCGTCTGGTCACCACGGAAGCCCGCACTGGTGAAATTCAGCTGAGTATAGGCGGGTGCCTGATCAAGCATTGGCAGAATGGCGATCCGCCAGTTGTGCCGATTCAGCGTTCCCAACGGCATTTGGTCGTGAACATCGTGGTAATTGTGGATCGCCAAGCCGAGTTGTTTCATGTTGTTCTTGCACTGTGTGCGGCGAGCCGCTTCACGAGCCTGTTGCACGGCGGGCAACAGGAGTGCAATCAGGATCGCGATGATCGCAATCACGACAAGCAACTCAATCAATGTGAAACCACGTTTCGAAGAGCCAGAGAGTCGACAGAAGGTCATAGGGAGATCCCCAAAGAGGAGGGTGAACAAGACTCCAGTTTACACGAACGTGCATGGAGTCAACAGATGAGACATTTGTTGGTGATAGCGAATCCCGCGCCAGGGAGAAGCTAAAATTGTGTACAATTATAAATAAGCTTTTTAAAGCTGTTTTATGCCAATTTCACCATTCTTCAACTCGCTGAAAAGAGTGTGGACGCTAATTATTGTGAGTGTTTCTGCTTATGCGATGGGCGTGTTCGCATAAGGTCAATGCAAGCAGCCTTTCGTCCGACGACCCTCATCACATACTCTCCGCTGTCGAATCCGAAAGGCAGCCGAAAAAAATCTCAAAGAGTGGTGAAGAATCTCAAGGTGCGCAGGTTTCGCTTTTCTCGATTTCTGAGGCTCCGTGTTTGCCAGCGTTATGAAATCGTCGAGACGAGAAATTCAGATTCCCGTCCAAGACGGACGTCGAGAATCAAGTGTGGAGAGCTGCTTGATGCCGTTTGGAGAGCTGCTGGCCTTCGAAACATCTTTGAACGGGAAGAAGCCTGTTGGCATGTGGAGGTCTTGCGGTCGGAGATTGATCCGGCGTGCGACCGCCCTGGTCGGTCTTGAATGTTCTGCGGGCCATGCCACTTGGCGTTGAGAAATGCCCCCGGCTGATGGGGAGGTGTTGCCGGTTCATGTCATGATCGATTGGACCATGAGCATGTGAATTGGTTTATTGAACAGGGGGCCTTTTAGGGGAGGAGTGAGGTCGCATTCCAGAAATGGCTGTTCAGTGAAGGGGTCGCGCCTCATGATCTGTATGTCATCATCCTGGCTTGGTGAGGTTTGGTGAAGATCGGCCGACTGTCGCCAAGAGGATGCGCGGTTCGGACCTTGCCTGCGGGTGGGCTTCGTCCTTCTTTCCGATCATCCACTTCCATCATCCATTTTCCCGGGAGCGAAGTTCCGTCATGTGGAGGACTGGTCACAATCCGGGGAGGCTGTCTCTGTTGATCGGTTTCTGTTGGTGGGTCTGCTCCGGCAGTGTCGGGGCGCAGTTCGATCTGGAGCGTGCGCCAATCAACTACGAAACCACTCCCGTCGACGATCCCGCCACGCAGCTTCAAAGCCGGTTGGAGCGGAAGGAATCGCTGCTGACCCACACTCCGGAGCACGGCTATCTGAAAAGTCTGCTCCGAGAGCTCGATATCCCCGTTTCCTCGCAGATCCTGGTCTTTTCCAAGACCAGTTTGCAGAGCGCGCGCATCTCCCCTCGAACACCTCGGGCGATCTACTTCAACGACGAATCGTATGTGGGTTGGATTCCCCGGAGTGACGTCATGGAGGTGATGTCGACCGATCCGGAACAGGGGCAGGTGTTCCATACCCTCGAACAAAATGAAATCGATCCGCCGGTGCTTCGGCGGGATCAAGGAAACTGCCTGGTCTGCC
>PNLE01000163.1 GCA_013822855.1 Planctomyces sp. | reverse complement strand
TTCTGGCGTGGGTGCATGAGGACGCGGGTGGTGGCACATCCAACCGAAAACGCGATTCAAAGGAGGGGCGACAATGAGCCCCCACTTATCCCTCACCGAGATCGCCACCTCACCACTTCGACCATGGCATCAGTTGGGGGCAGGGTACTCACTGGCGATGGTGAACACCTACTGGTTCTGGGGTGCGATCGTCGCCGTGCTGGTGATATGGCTGATGCTCTATCTGGTTGATCGATTCAAGATCACCGCCGAGTCGGTGGCCCGGCCCACGCAAAGCCTGTTCATGCAGTTGTGCCAAGCCCATGCTTTGAGCTTGGTCGAGGTCAACGAGCTCAAGCGGTTGTCGGAATTGATGACTCCCGGATCGACATCGTCAATCTTTGTCAGACCGGATCTGGTGGCCGATGGTTGCGAAAAGCTGGGAGTCGATCCGCTGAGAGCGAATAATTGGTTGGTTCGTCTGTTCGGGGAAGAGGTTGCTGCGGAGATCGACCGCGAAAGAAGTGCCAGACCCGGAGCAACATCCACCCGAGAACGCACAGCAGGATGAGTGCGAAGACTCCCGCCGCGATCGGTGCGAAGATCGCCAGCATGGCCAGGAATGATGCAACCAGATCCTCGCCTGCCGAAACCACCGGATTGCCGACTCCGGCCGTCGTCGCGGTGACGACGGGTCGCACGGCGGTTCGAGTCCACTGCACCGCACCTCCGACCAGGCAGCCGGCGGCGAGCAGAATCACGGGATGGATGTTTGTGGCAGCACCCGACTGGCCCGCGAAGAGAATGGCCCCCGCGACCGGTGCGATGAAGATGCCCACGGTGTGCAGGGCATGATCGACCGCCGGAATCTTGTCGCCGATCAAGTCGATCAGCCCGATCACGGCAATGCCGAGAAGGACATATTCGTTCCCCAGCCAGTCGTAGGGAGTGGTCAAGGCGACCCACCCCATGCGATGCGAGATTCCCAGGGTGAGGAGCGAGATGTAGGCGTTGAGGCCACTTGCCGCTGAAAGCCCCAAGGCGCTCATCAGGCTCGTGACCGCACCGCTGAAGAGATCCATGGTAAGGATGTCCGATCATCGAGAGGGAAGGCGAGGGAATATTGAGCCGCCGCAGCCGACATGGAGGAGGTTGTCTCAGCCTGCGGCCGCTACCCGCTCGATGGAGTCGGCATCAAACTTGACATCGACGAGGGTCGTGACGGGATTTCCCGATTGGGGGTTCTGGCCTTTGCGGAACTGGAGGCGCCAGATGAGCTGGCCTTCCAGTTCATCGATCCCGCCTGTATCCGAGGGGAGGAAGGTCTCCACCGATTCGCCCGGAGCGAGCGCGACACCGAGGGGCATGTTCTCGATCGATTCAGGCGAGCGAATCGGAATGTCGAACAGGCGCACCACTCCGGTCTCTTTGGCGGAAACTCCATCCCGCTTGATGAATTGGTTCGAGCGGCCACCAAACCGCCCTTCCTTGAAGAAGACAAGTTCCCGATCAAGCGGGACGATCGTTTGGTTCTCGCTCACATTGCGAAAGCGAAGGTGGAGCTTGAGCACCGGTTCGCTTGGCAATGCGGTTTTTTGGGGGTCGGCTTGGGTGACGACCACCGGGCCACGACTGACACCCAGCGGAGTGACTTCAATGTTTCCGAAGCGGCGATGTTCTCCAATTCTCAGCGTGTGCAACGGTGCCACGCCGTTGTCGGGGTCAATCAACTTGACCGAGATGCCGGTGGCGGGCGGCTTGATATCCGGCAGACTTTCCAGCTGATGATAAGGCAAACGGAGATACTGCACGATGAAGAAGAGCAGGGCCAATGTGGCGGCACTGGCATAGCCCAGAACCATCAGGAAGAGCTGCCGCGAGACGACGTCTTCCTGCGGGAGCCGCAAGTCATTCGCTTCACCCCGATCGGCTGGGAGGGGTGCCGATTCGGGAAGATCGACCGCCACAGGCTGTTTGCCGAAACTGAAATCCCCCGATTCCACGCGGGCCGCGGGAGTCTTTCCGCCGGAAGGAGATGGGGCGACGCCTGTGAGGTCTTCCAGAGAAGGCAACGGCTGGACGGCTTTCGAGAACCCGGCAAGATGCTGGGCGACAAGATCGGGATCGACGGCTGGGACATGACGAAGTTCGGGAGTTGATAAGTCGATGTCATTCTCGGCGGGAGGGCTGCTTCCCGGCGAAGAGGGCATGTCGTCGTAGGCCGGTTGGGAGAGGGGGGCTGATGACTCAGTGATGGCTGGCTTGTCGTCGGAACCTACTTCGCCGGATGTCCCGAGAGTGTCATCGGCTGTCGTCCCAGGGTCTAAGGGGTGCTGTATACCGGAACTGATTGGGTGACCGGCCACCGCTGTCTGGCGGATCAACTCCGCCAGCTGTGGCGAGGAGCGGGAAAAATGTTCGGCTTCCATCGCGGCGAAATGCACGTCATCGGCTTCATCAGTGCTGGGGTCGGCGGGATCTGGAACGACCCCCTCCTTCCCGAGTATCGCGCCAACTTCAATCATTCCGGCTTCCAGAGTGGAGGCCAAATCCGGCAAGGGAAAGCCCGCAGGCACTGCCTCCATTTCGTCAGCGTTCGGAATTGAAGTTGTGACCAAGATCAATTCGGGCGGAACGGATGTCTCAAGCGGATGAGGTGCAACCAAAGAGTCTTGTTCGACCGCGACTTCGGACAAATGGTTAGGAATCTGATCGGGAACGCTGAGGTCAAACAAACTCGCAGCGACCGGTAGGGGCTCCGCCAACTGAATCGAGGCCAAGCCAAGGTCGACGTTCGCCGGTGGGAGTGGTGCGGGCGTTCCCTTCAGAAAATCGAGGTTGATCGACTCCTCGGAAACAACTGGCGGCGACTGAGTGGTCGCTTTCATGAGCTCGGCGGGGAGTGTGGCGAGATGCTCGGGTGGAACTGTGAAGGACAACGAGGTCGCAGCGGCTTCGGCGGGAAAATGGAGGTTCGAGAGGCTGTCCAAAGGCGTCGGGGTCGTCTGAAGCGAGCTAAGGAAACCGAATTCGGAAGGGGGTGGGGAAGTGCCTGGTTTGTCTATTTTTTGTGGATTTGTCGCCTTCGCATCCGGTGTGGTGGCCGTCAAAGTTGAGAAATCGAAACTTGTATCGATAGTGGGTTCGTCATGGGCTTCATCCTGAATTTCCAGATGGGCACCACACTCGGGACACTCCACCACGACTCCCGACTCTTCGACGAGTAGCGGGTTTTGACAGGCTTCGCAGACGATCTCGAACGGCATACCACGCACTTTCCATCGCTGGCCAATTGCTCACGTTCCATTTCAAGATACGCAAGTCCAAGGACGCATGCCAATCCGGGACTCGCTGAAACATCCGGAGAACATGGGTTGGTGGAGTACGGTCATTTCATCGTTCAGACTTCAGAAGGAAACGGCAATTCATGTCGAACGGTTTGCGAAGAGGGTGGTGCTGGCGACATTGACCGGCCATGGTTGGCCGGGATGCAAGGTGGCGATCACGGGGACGCCGGAAAGTTCGGTGATGAGCCTCGCGTTGTCAGCCGCAGCGACGGAATCGAAAGGCTGCGCGGCGGTGAAGACCACTCCGGAGACCGCGAGGCAGCGATGACGAATGGCGGCGATGGTGAGCAGCGTGTGATTGATCGTTCCCAGAGTCGGGCGGGCGACAATCAGGACGGGATAACCCAGGTCAGCGGCGAGATCAAGAACGACATCCTCCCGCGAGATGGGGGCGAAGATCCCTCCCGCTCCTTCGACGACGAGCCATTCCACCCGGCCATGCCACCATGCGGCCCCTTCACGAAGCATCAGTGGGGAGACCTCTTTCCCTTCCAAGGCGGCAGCCAGAGGGGGGGCGAGCGGTGCCCGGAAGCACTGGGGCGCGAGACGATCTCGCGGGAACAGCCGCTCTGTGGCCTGCCAGAGTTCGTCGACATCGTGCCAGCGGGGCTGCGATGTGCCCGACTCCCCAAGCGTCGGCAAGACTCCGGAACAGACCGGCTTGTAGGCGCCGACGGAGAGTCCCTGGGCCCGCATGGAATCAATCATTTGGCAGGAGACATACGTCTTGCCGACGTCGGTATCGGTGCCAGTGATGAATAGGCCGCGAGTCTGGAAGTGCTGTGCCATGGGATGCGAGCGGGAGGTCGCCAATGGGAAGACGGGGATGGAAGAGATCGTTCAATGGTTGAGCGAGAATTCGCTGGAATTGAGCAAGGCCCAGGCGAAGTCGCGCCACAGGTCGAGAGTGGCCCCCTCCTGCTCTTCGCGCGAGCGAAGCTGATTCGGCTTTTTGACCGCAGCCCGGCGGATCATCGAGATTTCCTCGTCGGTGGCGGGGCGAGAGACAATCGACATCGCCAGGGCATGAGCACGGTCGCTGTCCTTCGGATGATTTCGCAGCACCTCAGACAGGAGTGTTCCCGGCTCCGCAGCCAAGAGGCCCCGGGTCAATTCGCCGTTCATCAGGGAAAGGGATTCATTGAGAGAGGAGTAAATTTCAACCTCGGTGTTTTCCTCCGTTTCGACGGGAAGAATGTACTGGCTCAACCAGGACTGGCGTCGCTGGTAGGCTTCGGCCCAGAACTGTTGCTGGCCCGGTACAGGGCTTTCCATAACGAGGATCGAATCGAATGTCTGCTCGAGCGTGAGCGGACGGGAAAGGTGGTGCTGAAAGTCATGCCCTTCGCCGCGTTCGATAAGGCTCGATCCAGCAAAATCGGAGTTTGAGACGGCTGCCAACTGATAGGGCTTTGAGTTGGTGATCCAGCGGATCAACTCGCGGACGTCGTAATCCTCGCGAACGAAGTTCGTGGTCAATAGTTCCAACAGCTCGGGATGACTTGGCAGATTGTGCGGTCCCATGTCATCGACCGGAGAAGTGAAGCCAAGCGTAAGGAACTGGCTCCAGACCCGGTTCACAAAGGCCCGCGCGAGTTGCCGGTCGGCATCCTCTGCAAGGATCCGCGCCAGTTCCTGTCGCCGATTCGTCGTTCCCGCATCATCCACTTCCTGGCCTCCAAATCGAGGGAAAGCGGCCAGCGAAGTACCATTTGCCACTTCGTAGTAGACCGGGCCACTCACAGGCAGATCGAAGAGTTCGTGGGCGACTTGCACCTGCTTGCCACTCGACCTGTCCAGCACGAGCACAGGCCGGGAACTCGCTTGGCGGAAGAAGCTGTTGAGCTCCCAGAAGCTGGCTGGGCGAGACTCTCCGAAGGCCTCTTGGAGGTGCTCCGCATGTTCAGCCCGTCGTCCCAGAAACAACCGGGAGGTCATCGTGGCGGCCGGAATGGCATTTTCGTTGAGGTGGGCCAGGAGGAAGTTGGTGGCACCGTTTTCATGGGAACGTCCCTTGGCCGAAATCAACTCGGCGACGATCCTGTTCCATGGCCGCCCACCGGCGAAACTGACGCGGAGATAGTCATAGAGGGAATCTCGATCAGCTTCTTCACGAGTCGCATGCCCGACGAGCAAGTTCGTCCAGATGGTCGCCTGATTCCGCGCGAAGCCGGGATCGTCCAGCAGGCGGTCGATCAATCGCTCCCGCTTGCGGGGGGCGTTGTCGGAAAGAAAGGCCTCAGACTCCGCTGCTGTGGGAATGTGCCCCACCAGATCCAGGTAGACCCGGCGGTGCCAAGTGGCATCCGTGGCCATGCGAGCAGGAGTGACTTCCCGCTCTTTCCAAGTGCTCGCCAGCTGGGAATCGATCTTCTGGATCACCTGCCAAGAACTCAGGCCACCAGCAGGGTATACCAGCGTGATCGAAGGTTTTGACGGAGCCTTAACAAAAGCACTGACCGATTCGGCCAAGGCTCGCACGCGGGCGGCTTCATCGGCCAGGGCCTGCTGCTCAGCGACCAGAGTTTGAGGTGCAGTGCCGGTCTTTTCCAAGTTCGATCCGAGACTGGCGAGATTTCCAGGTGGCACATTCTGGACAGCTTCTCCCTGGGTGGAGAGAGGTAGTGTCACCGGCTGTCTGGGCGATCGCGGATGATCGTGTGCGGCCAGATTCGTGTTTCTAAGGTCAGAATTGCTTCCCGAGTGGGTATGTTCGGCCAGCAGGGGTTTGCCATCCGGTGTGGCCATCGACTCATGCGCTGGGCCCCAGAAGCTGGCCAAGCGAAGGCCATCGCCCGCGTTCCAATAGACAAGGCCCAGCAGGGCGACAATGGACGCCACAGCTGCCAACGATCGGTTGAGGATCCTCGAACGCCGCTGACGACGCGCGTTTGTCCGTCTCGGCGAGAGGATTTCAGATTTCGCGGAGGCTGAGCGGACCGGGGTCAATGTGGAAGGAAGTTCCTGCCGCAGGAACGAGACATTCGCAGCCTCGTCACTGGCTGATGGATCCGACAGTGCGGAGTCGGCGAAACGCTCCCATGTCAGGCCATGCTCGGGAGCAGGGGCCGATGTCTCGAACTCGCCGGAAGTCGGCAGTACGTCTTCAGTGCGAGCGGCGAAGGCGGCATTCCAGTAGAGCGCTCCATGCAGATCGATGTAGCGCACGTAAAGCTGCCGGGCTTCCTTCGATGAGAGAACCAGCGACTCCAGCCGTGCGACTTCTTCGGCGCTGATGCGATCTTCGCACAGGGCTTCCAAGAGTGGCCAAAGTTCGTCGTGAGCGTTCATCATCGAATCACAAAGTTTTCAAGATCTGAGTTCAACCGCCAGTTGGCGTTGGATGCATTCCAAGAGCGTTCTTCGAATTCGTCCCAGCGACTGGTAAACCGAGTTCGCCGGACGGCCGATCTGGTCGGCCAGATCCTTGCCCCGCTCGCCGGGGGCATACCTCGATTCAATCAGTTCGCGATCCTTGTCCCTTAGTTTTCCCAAGCACTGCTTGAGTGCCATTCGCCGCGATTCGAGTTCATCCGCCTGTTCGACCGCTTCCACAGCGACCTGTTCGATAAACTCGTCACTGAATCGGAGTTTGGTTCGCTTTTGGCGGCTGCGATACTTCAATATTTCGTAGTGAGCAATCTGGCAGGCCCAGGCGAAGAAGTTGGTTCCCGCCTGAAATTGCGCCGCCTTACTCCAGACAATCACGTTCGCTTCTTGGAGGACTTCCTCCGCCTCCACGGGATGAGGCACCTGCGTGAGTATGTAAAGGTAAAGCCGACGTTGCGATTTCGTGAAGAGCTGGATGAACTCGGCCTGAGATGCAGCGGCAGTTGTGCCATCATCGGGGGATGATGGTGTCGCCAAGTCGAGAGGCGGTTCTTCGGAAGCTGCTT
The DNA here is from genome assembly GCA_013822855.1 of Planctomyces sp. Classification (GTDB taxonomy): domain Bacteria; phylum Planctomycetota; class Planctomycetia; order Planctomycetales; family Planctomycetaceae; genus Planctopirus. Next base: position 4,148 of record PNLE01000163.1, on the reverse strand, counting down.
CGCTCATGCCGCTGATTCACTGGGATATGACGACTTCGCCGCACTGCTATCGTAAGCTCACATTGACCGAGTCGGGTGGGCGGGCATGGGTATGAAAACGGGGAGTTCGGATCAACCAAACTCCCCGTGAATTCAACCGTTCCGACCAACCCTACAAGAGGGTCGACAGGACTAGGAAATCAATTCCTTGATGGGAGTGCCGCCGTTGGCGATCTTCATCGGACGGCCACGCTTCGAGGTGTGGACCGTATCGAGAGGAATGCCGAGGGCGTGGGCGGCGGTTGCCCAGATGTCTCCGGGGAGATAGCTCTTGCCGCTGGTGACGGCGATACCGTCACTGTCGGTCTCACCCACAGCCAGGCCACCCTTGAGACCACCGCCACCGATCATGGTCGACCAGCTGGCAGCCCAGTGATCGCGACCGGTGTTCTGGTTGATCCGCGGCGTGCGGCCGAACTCACCCATCCAGATCACCACGGTGTTGTCGAGCATGCCGCGTTCCTTGAGGTCGGTCGTCAGGGCGGCGATCCCGGCATCAAGCTGAGGCAGCATGCGATTCTTCAGGGTGTTGAAGACATCGTTGTGGAGATCCCAGCCACCGAAGTCGACTTCGACAAACGGCACACCGGCTTCCACCAGACGACGAGCCATCAGCAGGCTGCGGCCGAAGCCATTCCCCCCACCCATGCCGCCCATGCCCATACCACCATTCGGTGTGGGGCTGTAGCGAGCCAAGGTCTCGGGCGATTCCTGAGCGACCTTGAAGGCTTCCATCTGCTTGGAGGTCATCAGGTTGACAGCCTTCTGGTAAACCTCCTTATGGGATTGACCGGATTCGCCACGCTGCGAGTTGATGAAGCCTTCTTCGACGGAGCCGAGCATGTCGAGGCGACGGCTCAACTGGCCAGCGGAAACACCACCCAGATCGGCATTGCGAATGCCGCCGTTGGAGTCGACGACGAACGGAGCGTTCGACATCCCCAAGAAGCCGGGGCCGGTTCCTTCGCGACCGCCACCAATGGAGACGAAGGCGGGGATTTCAAGCTCTTTTCGCTTCGTGCCCAGCTCGTAGCTGACGACTGAACCGAACGAGGGGTGCACCACCGTTGGGTTGGGAACGTAGCCGGTGTGCATGAAATAGGTGCCGCGGCCGTGATCGGCCTCGCGGGTGCTCATTGCCCGGACAACCGACAGGTGATTCATCACCTGGGCGGTCTTCGGCATGTGTTCGCTGATCTGCAGATCACCCTTAGTCGAGATCGGCTTGAACTCGCCACCGTTCTTCGAGCCGGGCTTCAAGTCCCAGATGTCGATGGTGGGGGGGCCACCACTCATCCACATAAGGATGACGGACTTTTGATTCTTCTTCAGCTCAGCGGCGTTGGCCCGCACGTGAGAGATGAATTCGAGGGCTGGGATCGTGGCGGCGGTTGCTGCCAAGTGCCGGACGAAATGTCGGCGGCTCATACCTTCGGGATTGAACAGGCTCATTGTCAAAAACTCCGGCAACTGGTTTGGCTCAGAACAAGCTTGACTGGGAACTGGTTTACTTGATTGGAAACGGAAGTCGGCTCAACCAGCCGCAGGTTGGATTGTCGAAATTCATCGAAGAACAATTGAACACATCGATCTTCGATTGGCGTCACTAGTTAACGCCACCAGAAACTGAAATGTTCTAGTGAATGAAGATGAATTCGTTGGAATTGAGCAAAGCCCAGAACATGTCCTGGTAGACGGCAATCGGATTGCCACCAGCACCGGCTGCATACTTCTGGAACTTCGCCCATTCCGCCGAGGTGGGCATCCGGCTGAGGACGGAGAGATAGAGCGTGTTCAGCTTCTGTCGCTCATTTCCTTTGCCGGAAAGGACTTCCGCTAAGTGAGAGCCGGGCTTCAAAGCCACGGCGTCCTTGGTGAGCGGGCCGTTCATCATCATCAAGGCCTGGGGAATCGTGCCGTCAAAACCACTCGATTCCTCGTTGTCGTCGGTGCCGAAAGTCTGGACGAACTGCTGCAGCCATTCCTGCCGTTGTTCCTCGGACTGCTCCCAGCCAGCACGCCCCGTCTTGTGGGCATTCGTGGCGACAATCAGTGAATCGTAAAGCTGCTCAGCCCGCATCGGCTTGACGTAAATGTGGCTGAACAAAGGAGTTTCGCCAGCGGCGGGGTTGTCTCGCTCATTCTTCTTCGAGGCCCGGCTGGTGAGTCCATACGCCTCGGTGTTGGCTAGCCAGCGGATCAGTTGTCGCGAGTCGTAGCCTGACTTCACGAACTCTTCCGACAGACGCTCAAGCAGAGCGGGATTCGATGCCGGGTTGTGCGGCCCCATGTCGTCCACCGGACGAGTGAACCCGTAACCAAAGAAGTGGCCCCACATGCGGTTCACATAGGCTGTCGCCACCAGTGGCTTGTCGCCGCTCGTCATGAGCTTGGCGAGTTCCGTCCGGCGGTCAATCCCTTCGCTGGCGTCGACTTCGGCACCGAGATAAATCGGATAGGCGACCTGCATCAGGCCACTGCGCTTTTCGAAGAAGACGGGACCGCTGAAGTCACGGAAGAGGACTTCCGAGTAGTCGTCGACCTGTCGACCTGTGCGTGGATCGAGCTTCTGGTGATCCATCTTCCGCACTTGGCGGAAGAAGCTGTTGAACTGCCAGAATTGATCCTGCTTCCATTCGTTGAATGGATGGTTGTGGCATTGGGTGCACTGCACCTGCATCCCCATGAAAAGCCGGGTCGACTTGGCCGTCAGTTGCACGCCATCATCATTGTCCTGCATCTGTGCCAGGATGAAGTTGACGGCTCCGTTTTTCTCGAAATGTCCCTCCGCTGAAACGATGTCGAACACCATCTCATTCCAAGGGCGATTCTTGGCGAACCCTTCGCGGAAGAACTTCTGCATCCCTGTCCGGCTGACCCGGCGGGGAGTTCGCTGGCCGATGCACAGGTTTGTCCAGATGGTCGTGAAATTGCGGACGTAACCGGGATCTTCCAGCAAGGCTTCCACAAGTTCGGTGCGCTTCATCTTGTTTTTATCAGCGATGAAGTCTTGGACTTCATCCGCCGACGGAATGCGACCAACAATGTCGAGGTAAACTCGCCGGATCCACTCGGTGTCGTCGGCCATGGGGGAAGGTTCGACATCGTTGTCCTTCCAACCCTGACGTAGCGACTCATTGATAAACGCCACCACCGGATCGGCGGCCGCAGTCCGCACACCTGGCTTCGCGGCGACAGGCTTCACACGGCCGGGTTGCTCCTCGGGAGTCACGCCCGCCTTCTTGGCTGGTGCATCCATCGCGGGGCCGTCCATGGACTCCATGCCAGGCTTCATCATTCCCGGTTTCGTCATGTCCGGCTTGCCGTCACCAGCTTTCATTTCTCCGGCCTTCATGGCTGGTTTGCCAGCCATATCCGGCTTGGCTTCCATTTCCTGAGCCAGAAGCGACGAGCCCGCAGTGACAGCCAAGGCTGTCATCCCCAAGGCCAAAGTCGCCGCCAACGCTTGGCGAACCTTACCGCGTGAATTCGGATTGCCGGACTGCATCATGGATGATCGCCAAAATCGAAGACGTTCGAGCATTTCGTATTCACCCATCAGTAGGGAAAGCCTGTCCGCACGTTCTGTGGTCTTTACAAACTATCGTGGCCACAAGGAACAAAAGTCGCAACTGCAAAACACTCTCGGGCATCTTTCACTGTCACCACCGGAGAGTACGAGCAACGAGTCTCGCAACCAGCTGAACGGCTATTCATCACAAGGACGACCGGAAAACAACAACAGAGAGTGCTGAGAATCATTGTCGGGGAGGTGCGTTCTCAATTCCCGCTCTTAGTAGACCTGCTCACCATGGGCGAAGTTCGTCGCAAAATCGCCCCGCTCGTCTGATGGCAAGCTGTTCCTCAGGCCCGGAGCTGTTCCGAATGCAGCATGCGGCCGTCAAAACCAAGTCACCAACACTGATTGTTGGGATGTAACATGATTTTGGGCAATAGGTTGCGGCGTTTTTTGTCACTCGCAGATTCGCTGCGGGCGATTTCTCCAGAGAAACTCTTGTTTCGCCCCCATCGCAGACACCCTCGAAGCGTCTAGAATCCCGATGTGTCTTACGCCGAGTTTGAACTTTTGGCTCCCAGTCCCTTTCCCG
>PNLE01000162.1 GCA_013822855.1 Planctomyces sp. | reverse complement strand
ATAAGCGAACGAACCGGCCGACGTCGCGGGATCCACCGTCATGCCGCAGACCGGATCGACCACCGAATCTTGGGTGAGAATCGGCAGCAAAGGTGTCGTGCCGCAACACGAATGCGGTTGATCTTCCATGGGGCGTGCTCCGGAAATTCGGACATTCAGGCCGAATGCCGGCCGGAAGCCACTGGAATGGATCCTGCGGCCACCTCTCCGGTTTTTCAATGATGAAACGTCGCTTACTTCATTAGCAGGCTCGTGGCCCAGATTTCGAGCGCACCGTAAAACCGCTGATGCCCGCACGAGAATTTCACCGTTTCACTACGTCTTCCGGCTCCCAAGTTCTGAGTGAGTTTTCAGGAGATCGTCTGTGACTGCGTGGGGATGATCTGGTACCTGACACGGATCGAAAATACCGGTGCGCGATGGGTGGTGGAGGCTTGCCCCACGCGGTGTCCACACGAACTGAAAGTCCGCGAAGACGCTCACTCCGGCCCACCCCCGCTCTTCAGGCGTCGCAGTAAATTTGCAATCTGTATCGACTCTTGCCCAAGTCAACGGCGCGGCTGCAACCACCGTTGCGGCTTGAGTGAACTTTGTAGGGGCGGGCGGAATCCGTCGAAAAAATGAAAAACTGATCTTTGCACCGGCCAAATCTTCCGATACACCCCGCCGAGCAGTTGGCGATGTTCCCCGCATGGCCACTGTCGGGATCGGAATTGTTCAAGCGGCGAGGTCACTCCCGTGCGGACGATGCCGGTCTCCGCAACGCATCCACACTTCGCGTGGTCACTGTCCGTCGACCACCAGCACTCGTTCACGATCCCCTCTCTGGCCTGGGCATATCGCCAAACGGTCAACTCCCATCCCCCCTCTCCGTCTCTCTAAGGAATCTTTTCATGTTGACTCGTATGGCCTTGGCTCTGGCTGGTCTGGCGATCGCTGTTTCCGCCTCGGGTTGCTGCTGTGGCATGTCGTCCAACCGCTGCTCTCCCTGCGGCCAGGCTCCTTCGCCCTGCTCGACAGGCAATTGCTCACCCAGCTTCTATCCCCCCGCCGGTGGTGGTGGCGGCCAGTTCTACCAGGGAGCCGACGCTTCCGGGATGAACTTCGGCGGCACGCAGACCGTTGCTTCGACTCAGCCCGTCGGCTACCCCACGACGGCCATGGCTCCCACGCAGCTCCTGCCGAACTAGAGCTGCAACAAGCCCAGCTCTGCACGTGCGAGAACCTGGAAGACTTCCCGATTCTCGCCGCACTGGAGACTTGGCTGGAGTCTTCCGCAACGCCGAAAACAAGGTTTCAGCGGGCCGAACCTTGTACGAATCGACTCCGTTCCAGCTAAGCTGTCGAACTGTCGGGCTTCACCACTCCCGCGCACGATCCCCGTGCGCCGAGCATTGAAAGAGTGGGGAATGAAGCTTGGATCAGTCATCAGCACCCGTTGCGACAGGAGCGACTTCCATGAACGAGGCGACCGCACCGAATTCCACGACACCGTTGATTGAAGAGCACGACGGGAATTTCACAGAGAAAAATCTCGCAGTGAAGCATGCGCCCCAAGGCGGCATGTTGGCACGCGGCATGGGTTCCTGCACTTGGAAGACTTGTCTCGTCTGGGCCTTCGCGGCGATGGCGGGTGGCTGGCTGGCCACATGTTTGCCGGTGCAGGCACTGCGGGCCGAATCGACCCCGGCGAAGGCGCCGAAGCTCTACGAACTGCGAACCTACACGACGTTGCCCGGCCGCCTGGATGCGCTCAACAAGCGGTTTCGCGACCACACGACCAAGCTCTTCGCCAAGCACGGCATGACCAACGTGATCTACCTCACTCCGGTGAAGAGTGAGAACACGCTGGTCTATCTCATCGCGCATGAGAACGAAGCCGCCGCGGCCGCCTCGTGGAAGGCTTTCCGCGAAGACCCCGAGTGGAAGGTCGCCCGCGAAGCTTCCGAGGCCGACGGCAAGATCGTGGAAAAGGTGGAGTCGGTTTACCTCACCCCGACCGACTATTCCGCGATGAAGTGACAGGCCTAGTCAGCGGCTTCCGCTGTCGCAGTGCACGTCGCGCCATCCTCTGAGAGAAAACATGCCCTCACAAAGCTGCTGGGCATGCCTCTGAGCCGATCGACTGCGATCTATTGGAACGCGGGATCGATGGCTTGCCCTTCACTACCTTCCGGTGCGGCGGGAACCGGTAGAATTCCGGTTCCGCCCGCAGGTGGCGTCAGGTTGCCATCGAAGATCGAAGGTGCCCCTTCCACGCCCGGCGCGAAGATGGCCGACCCGCCCGATGTGGTGGGACTGCCGTCGAGCGGCGGGAAGGTCGTTCCCGCAGGTTCGTTGCCACTCGGTGCCAGCGACTGCGACATCGGGCCGGCACTCACTTGGGGAGCCAACTGTTTGGGATGCTCGAACCGGCTGGCGGGATGCGAGCGGATCTGTCGTTCGAGGGCATCGCAATAGGCTTGCTCCGGCCAAGGGCCTTCTTCGAGTGTGATTTCGTTGTAGTCGAAGAGTGTCCCCTTCTCGAGCTGCACGTTCTTGATCGACAGCGAGTACTCGATCAACGCGCGGAAGTAGGAGACGTCGGCGTCGGCCATCCGCCGCTGCGCCTCCAGCAGCAGATCGACCGTCGCGTTGTCGGCGTCGAAGGCGGCTTGAACCGCCTCAACCTGCTCGCGGGCCGCCATCCGGCGGTTGGATGCCGTTTCCACGATCTGATAGGAGCGGTCGACATCGGCGATCGCGTTGCTCAGGTCATGGACGACCGATCGCTCCTGCTCGAATAAGAGCGAACGATCTCGGGCCAGTTGCAGTTCCGCATTGCGAACGGCGGCGTACGCCTGGCGGAAGCCGAGCGGCATCGAGAATTCCAACCCCAGCTGCCACTCCTGGAAGTTCCCGGAAGCCAGGTTCGAATAGGCGTCGCCGAACTCGCCACCTGTGCCATTGGGCATCAGATCCTTCCCGAATCCCCGGAAGCGGTAGCGGGCCAAGGCATCGAGCTGTGGTTTCAGGAAGTTTTTGTTCGCCTGCAGTTCGAGTTCCCGTTTGCGGATCTGCCACTTTTGGCGACGAAGTTCCACCCGGCGGGAGAGGGCTTCTCCTAGGGTCGATTCCCACGAGTAGGCCAGTTTGGCAGACGAGGGTTCATCCGCCGTGCGGATGAGGCGGCCATCGTTGATGGGCATGCCGATCAGCAGTCGCAATCGACGTTCGCAGACGAACACCCCGCCGGTGCCGCGGAAGGTGCCGCCTGTGCTGCCGTTATTGGTGCGCGTGCCGTCAAGCAACCGGCCATGCAGCGAGTTCTGGGCTTCTTCCTGGAAGCGATAATATTGCTCGCGGGCCTGTGCTTCTTTTTCGGCTTCACCACCCCGGCGACCCTGCGAGTACAACGCTTGGATGCGGCGCCAGGTTTCCAACGCGGCATCTCGGGCGGCGATCTTCGATTCGAGGTCACGCCAGGCAAACGAAAGATCCCAATAGGTGTTCTCAATGTCGCTGACGTAGTTCCTGACACCAATCTCAAAGTCGGCCAGCGAGACGTCCGAATTGATCCGGGCTATGACCACACCGTTGATCAGCCCCGGCTGCGCGTTGGGGCCGGCGATGCGGTTGAAATCGACTCCACCGCCTTGAAGCAACGGATGACGGACTTCGCCTTCGTACCAGGTCGTCCAGGCGCTGGGGAAGAAGTTGCCCGGGGCGTTGTTGGCGTCGTATTGGGTGTAGTTGCGGACCGCGAAGGTCGAACCGGTCGCGGCTGTCTTCGAGACCTGGGCCTGATAGACGTTGAAGTCCTGGGTCAAGAGGCGGGTACCGCCGCCGAAGAACTGGTTGTTGAGGGCGCGATCGTTCTTTTCCCAATTGGCACTGGCGGCCAGTTGGGCATCGAAGGCGCTGAGTGCCGCTTCGATCCCGAAACGGGGATCGGTCTGGGCGATGGCCGGATCATTCTTGGTGCGGACGATTTCCGGAGACCGGAGGACCAGACCACCAAGATCGCGGAAGGCTTTTGACTGCGCCAGGCCCATCTGCATGACCTGCTCGAGCGTGAGGTCGAGGTATTCCGTGGGCGTCTCGCTGCTCAGCGAGAGGGGTGCTGTCGTCGCCGCGAGGAGTTCGTCACCCGCGACCTGCTGGATCTGCGGGTACTCGATCTGCCGCCCCATCGCCTGATAATGCGATGTGTCGACGGCGACGTTCGGTTCCGGAGTGGGCCGGTAGCGGGCGCAACCGGGGCCGGGCAAAGTGATCATTGCGATCACCACGCTCAACCATCGCCAGCGGAGAATCCGCTCACGCCGCCACATCCGTGCGTGCCCTTCGGTCGGCCTCACCCATCATCCCTGAACAGAATCGCCGGTCTCCGCGACAAGTCCGCACTGAGTGCGCACGGAGTCGCCACGGCCAGACGCTTCATCTGGAGAGATCGGCACAACAGAAGACGGGCTTTGGGCAACTTTCAAGAAGTATCCACAACCGGCGAAACCTGCTTCAGATCTCTCCGATCCGGCGATCTCGCCACCAACAGTTCTCGAAAACGTCATGAATCGACTGAAGATTGTTCCGTGAGCCGCGAATTGGGCAATTCTCGATACCGGGGCGGAATCCCATGCTAGGTTTCAGCAAGATGCCCCTCCACAGGTCGCTTTGATTGTGGATCAACTTTCGGAGACGTGCGGGCCTGTGTTGCCGATCGGCAACATCGGAGAACCTGTGGTTGGAGGTGAGGGGCTGGTTCCAGGCGCGTAGCATTCGCAGGACGAATCCATTCATGACAGGTCTGGTCTCCTTACTTGCACAACTGGAAGGTGTCCTCTCGGGAACCGCCGGACTTTTGGCACTCGCCACCGTCTGCCTGTTCCAACACGGCATTCATGTGCTGCAAAGGCAAAGAGCCGATCGCAGTACCAGCCGGATTTTGGGCGAAGTCAAAGGCTTGGAGCGTGAGGTCATGAACCTGACCCGCGACAAGATGATCACCCGCCTCGAAAACGTTGTCCTGCGGGAAATCCTCACCCAGAACGATCCCGAGCGGGCCTACGCCGTTCTTCTCAAGCGTTTCATTCCCGACCCCGACTCGGGCTTCGCCGCCATCATCCGGCTTGATCGCAGCAGCGGCACGGTCTTTGAAGCCCGTGGCTTGACCGACGAATCGCTGGCCGAGTTCACGGTCGATACCCATCTCCTGGCCACGCTGGCATCCGGCTCACCGGCTTCGCTGGAAGATCAGGCACTCCGCAAGACCCAACTCCATGCCTCGCTGAACCCATCCGACAAACGGAAGGCCAGCCGCATTTTCCTCATTCCCGTGGGTGTCGGCCAAGAACTCTGCGCGGTGCTGGCGACCACCCAATTGTTGCCCACAGCCGCTCCCTTGGCGGAACAGCTCGAACTCAGCACGCGGCTCATGGCCTGTGTGGCCGGTTCCCTCAAGCAATTGTTCACACTCGAGCACCATACACACCAGTTGCGGTCCACCCGCGAGATGCTGGAGCTGCGATCGATCGCCGACAGCCAGAGCGAACAACCGCTTCGCATGATCGAGCGGTTCATCGTCCGCCTGGCGCAGATCACAGGTTCTGAGCGGGCCAGCCTCTATGTGCTGCCCAAGGAAGGGGCCTCCACGTGCAAAGCGCTCATCCGCTGCGGCGTGCAATTGCCGCCAGGCGTGGAAACTCGCTGGTTCCAGCATGAGGACACATTGGCCAGCATGGGCCAGCTGTACGGCCAGGTGACCGTCTTCGACCAGTTGCACCTCAAGCGTGTGGGTGTCGATTCGCTCATGCAGTCGGCCATCTCGGCCCCCATCCGTCACAAGCATCGCTTCGCGGGCCTGTTGTGCCTCACACGGCGACAGTCTTCGGCACCTCTTCCCGTCGATATGGAACTGATCACCTGGGCGGCGGATGTGCTGTCCGAGACGATCCAGAAATCGATCAACTTCCTGCAAATCGAACGCCAGGCCCGGCACGATGGCCTGACCGATCTGGCCAACCGCCGGACATTCGACCTCCAACTCGCCCGCGAAATCGACAGTGTCCAACAGGGATTGGGCCTCGAATGTTCGCTGCTCTTGTGCGACCTCGACCACTTCAAATTGATCAATGATCAGCACGGCCACCAGGCCGGCGATCTGGTGCTCCGTGAAACCGCGCAGATCCTCCGTGAGCAGATGGGGAAGATCCGCTCCGGCGACCGCGCCTTGCTGGCCCGCTACGGCGGCGAGGAGATGGCCATCCTGTTGCCAGGCGTGGGGATCACAGGCGCTTTGCGAATCGCCGAAGGGATCCGCGCCTCGATCGATGCTCACCCCTTCCCTGTGGAATCAGCGCTGATTTCCGTTTCGATCAGCGTGGGGGTCGCCACCTGTCCGCTCCACGCGACCTCCCCCGAGGCCCTCATCGCCGCCGCCGATGCCGCCCTCTACGAGGCGAAGTCTGCCGGCCGCAACCGCGTCTGCTGCGCCCAGGAACCGACCGCCGTTGCCGCAACCGGGGTGTCGTAAGTCGTCGCGCAAGCGGCTCTTTTCGCCCCAACCCTCTCCGAATGGGAGAGGGGCAGCCGATGCCTGAAACCGTCCATCACACTCCCGGCGCGGATTGTTCGCTGGGGCGGCCGATGGCGGCTTTGTTGAGGGCCTTCAAATAGGCCTGGGCACTTGCTTCGAGGATATCCGTGCTGACCGCCTTGCCGTGGTACTTGCGGCCGCCGGTGATCAGTTCGATCAGCACTTCCCCCTGGGCGTCCTTCCCTTCGGAAACGCTGCGGACCTGATAGTTGTCGAGCGTCGCCGAGAAGCCCACGATCCGTTCGATCGCCTTGCAAACCGCATCGACTGGGCCGTCGCCAATCGCGGCATCGCAATGGACGTGCTGCTGGTCGTCGCGCAATTCAACCGTCGCGGTGGGGATGGTTCCCGTACCGGCGGCAATGTGGAACCGCTGCAGCTTCCAGCGGTCGGAAGCCCCTTCGTCATGATGCTCGATGATCGCGATGATGTCCGCGTCGTACACGCTTTTCTTCTTGTCCGCGAGCACGATGAACTCGTCGAAGACGCGCTGGAACTGCTCGTCGTCGAGGGTGTAGCCGAGTTCCGCCACCCGGCTGCGGAAGGCGTGCCGGCCCGAATGCTTGCCAAGCACGAGGTTCTGGCCGATGAAGCCGACATCCTCGGGCCGCATGATCTCGTAGGTCTCGGGGTTCTGGAGCATGCCATGCTGATGGATGCCCGATTCGTGCGCGAAGGCGTTCTGGCCGACGATCGCCTTGTTCCGCTGGACGATCATCCCTGTCACATTGCTGACCAGACGGCTGGCCTGGGAGAGCTTCTGGGTGTTGATCCGCGTGCCGACCTTGTAGTAATCCTGCCGCGTGCGGAGGGCCATGACGATCTCTTCGAGAGCCGCATTCCCCGCGCGTTCGCCCAGGCCATTGATCGTGCACTCGACCTGCCGGGCCCCCGCCTCGACGGCCGAAAGGCTGTTGGCAACGGCAAGGCCCAGATCGTTGTGACAATGGGCACTGATGACGGCCCGTTCGATGTTCGGCACGTGCTTCTTGAGGTAGCTGATGACGTTGTAGTAATGCGAGGGGGTCGCATAGCCCACGGTGTCGGGAATATTGACCGTCGTGGCCCCGTGCTTGATCGCAGTCTCGACGACTTTCGCAAGGAAATCGAGCTCGGTGCGCGAGGCGTCCTCGGGGGAGAACTCGATGTCTTCGCACCGCTCCTTGGCGCGGCTGACCATCTCGGCCGTCCGCTTGAGGATCTCTTCGGTGGCCATCTTGAGCTTGAACTCGCGATGGATCGCACTGGTGGCGAGGAAGAGGTGGATCCGCTTGTGCTTGGCGGGAGCGACGGCATCGGCCGCGCGGTCGATGTCTTCGTTCCGGCAGCGGGCGAGGCCGCAGATGGTGGCCTGCTCGCCGAAGCGTTCGGCCACTTTCCGGACGGCTTCAAAGTCGCCCGGGCTGGCGATGGGGAAGCCGGCTTCGATGACATCGACGCCCAGGTCGACGAGCGCCTTGGCGACTTCGAGCTTCTCGGCCGTGTTCATGCTGCAGCCGGGGGACTGCTCGCCGTCGCGGAGGGTGGTGTCGAAGATGATGATCCGGTCGGCGGCACTGTGAGCCGGAGTGGTGGCAGGGGAAGTCGCGGCGGGAGCGGGAGTCATGTTCGTCATCCTCGGGTGGGCAGGTGAGAAAGCGGCTCAAAACGAGCGAAACGTGTCACCTGCCGGCATCTTGCAGACCACTGCAAGAGGAGAGTTTGGGGCACAAAAAAACCCCGGTGCCAGCAGGCAACGGGGTGAAAATTCTGGTCGATCAACGACTACAGTCTCTCCCCGTGCCTGGTTAGTAGCAGGCTGGCGAGAGGGCGTAGGTTGTGGGAAACAATAAACATTGAGATCATTCCTTATCACAAAAACGTAGCGCCTGGACGACGGAATGTCAAGGGAAGGTGCGAGGAACTCAGAGTGTGTACCCAATTCCCGGCACTTTGGACTTGATGGAAAAATGAAGAGATCGAAGCCGAAATCTGCGGTTGCCAAGTCGAACGCCGGGAATGCAAAGGAGTTTGCGCGGCCATTTGAATAAGCTGGCTTGCCTGGGGTGGCCCGGCACCTAGAATGGATGGATCACATGCTTTGGGGGCCACGTCCTCCACCGGCTCGCGTTCCATCGTGGGGATGCTTGAAGCCGGAGACTTGGACCGGGACGACCCGGCGACCTGAAAGAGGATCGCCGCGATGTCGTCTCAGCTCACTCCCTGGATCTGCCTGCTGCTGGCGGGCCTCTTCGAGATCGTCTGGGCCTACTTCCTTAAGCAGTCGCACGGCATGACGCGGCTGGTTCCCACGCTGATCACGCTTGTCGGCATGGTGCTCAGCTTCGGCCTGTTGGCGCAGGCGATGAAGACGATCCCGCTGGGAACGGCCTACACCCTGTGGACTGGCATCGGCGCGGTGGGCGCGTTCGCCGTCGGCATCCTCTTCCTGGGTGAACACCTCACGCTGACCCGCCTAGTCGCCGCCACCCTCATCGTCGCGGGACTGATCCTGATGAAGCTCTCCGCCCCGCCTGCTTGAAGGGTGCCACTATCTTCGGATGACAACAGCAAGGTTTGCGATTTCACAAAAGCTCAGGCCGCATTCCGGATGGCGGCGAGGATGATGAAGCAGAGGAACTCATGCTCCATTTTCATGCGGACGAGGTTGTTGTTCAAAAGAATTGAACAGGCTATCGATAAGCGAAATATTTAACGTCGCCGGTACTGGCTAACCGCTCCCGCTTCTGGTCCTAGTGAGTAGCACTCGCATGCCACAGTTGCCGATTACTCCAGATCGAAGTCGAGCGTATTCTCACCGGGTGTGATATTCGCGGAGAGGGTGGAGCTCGTGTTGTATTTCTCGGGGAGGAACTGAACTTCCTCCTTGATGATCGCGGTCTCGACCTGAGTTGTTTTTCCGGTTTCCCGGTAGCCGACAATTTCGACCCGATTCTTGCCCACCGTCGCTCCCCGCTCGGCGGGGATGCTGTAGCTCCCTTGACTGATGTTGGAGAAGGCCATCTTTCCGGCCACCTGACCATCCACGACTTCCGTGTCGGGAAGGAAGCGGATCAGTCCCTTTTCCAAAGGCTTTCCTTTGTAGGTGACGGTTCCTTTCACTGACGCCAACTGGAACGGAAGAGCACCAGAACCGCAACCGGTTGCGATCAGACAAAGCAGGGGAAGGGAAATGCGGCACACTACGGCGATCAGCGGAGGTCTCATGGTCGGCTCGAAAAAAAGCTGTTTTCAGAAAACTTTCGGCAACAAGTCCATAGAGGGAGAGAGGGATTGTGGGATCTCGCCACTCTTCGCACGGGAGCATCCACCGGACAACGGAGCGGATGCAGACTCGGAGTGGCCAGAATTCCCGCGCGCGTTCCCCTGGGAGTGAAGGGAGCCGTCAAAAAAAACCCAAGCGGCTTGACGAGGTTTCCGCACATCGATGTTTTCATTCATCGTGCGGAGGATCGAGCCGCGACGAAGCCGCGTGAAAACTCCCCTTCCACAGGGGTGTGAAGAGAGCTTTAGAACTCGCCCAGGACGTTGCCGTCCGCCTTGTTCCCGAGATCCCTCCAAGTGGCGAGATGGATGTTCTCGGAGACGAAGCGAATGGCTCCATCGGCCATGAGGACGTGCACGCCCCCCGTATGCTGGCTTTGAGCGTCGGCATTGTAGAACGAGAGGGAGCGGGCGCAGGCATTGATCGTCCGCAAGGCGTTGGGCGGAAAATTCGTGGTGTAGGCGTAGTTGGGTCCTCGATCGTTCAGCATGTAGAACCACGCGCCACCCCGCGTGTTCGCGGACTCCGAGTGGCTGGCGCTGGAATTGAAATACACGTTGTCCGAGCAGGTCTGCAGCATCGTGGTATCGTAGGTCTGGCTGCCTTCGAAGCGTTTTCCGACGAGGCATTCGGAGATCACCATGGTGTTCGAAGTCCCATCGGTGATGTCACGGAAATTCGTCTTGCTGTTGCCAAAAAGCACGGACGTTCCGTCGCCCCGCCCCATGTTCCCACCACCCCAGACGGCCTGCGTGCTCGCGCTGCCGGAACAAATGACGTAGTTGGTGGGAGCGTAGTTGGTGGATGGCGCGATGCCAGGATCACTGGGACAGCGAAAGACTGGTAGAGAAACGCGGGAAACCGGATAGTTGAGGCCGTCCCTCCCGGGGGCTATGGAATCAAACCTGATATTGTTGAACAATGGAGATTGGTCAATATACGGCAGCACCCGCGCGCCCCAACCAATCCCGTGATAAGTCCACCAGTCCGATTTGCTGATGTCGAAGGTGACGCCCATCGGAAACACGGTGTGGGTGTCATGATAGTTGTGAAGTGCCAGGCCAAATTGCTTGAGATTGTTCTTGCACTGGCTGCGGCGGGCCGCCTCGCGGGCCTGCTGGACAGCCGGCAGCAAGAGGGCGATCAGGATGGCGATGATGGCAATGACCACCAGCAACTCGATGAGGGTGAAGCCGCAGCTCCCCAGTCCACGGGGCGAATGGAAACCGCTTTGGAAAAAACCTGTTCTGCGGGATTCACGGGCGCACGGGATCGGTCTCATGGGAAACTCCAAGGACTAAAAATAAGTGACAAGAACGACTGCTTGCCATGACATATTGATATATCAGCATACGACACCTGTCAAGCCGTTCACGTCGACCGGCGAACAGATTCCCTTCCAGCAGGTGATGCCGGGCGCGTGCTTTCAGCAGGGATGTCAGGTCGTGCAATCACGGAGAGTGGAAGACGGCAGGGCCTGATTTCTGATCGACGAAGTGCCCAGATTTGTGGGACATTGAGACTTCTCCAGGAAGTTCCGCAGTCGATGGTCTCCTGCCATCTGCTCTCATCGAAACAGG
>PNLE01000161.1 GCA_013822855.1 Planctomyces sp. | reverse complement strand
GATCACCCATCCCAACCACCCCATTTCAGGCCAAGTGGTGGGGATGGGTGCATCGCGAGCCGCTCGTACGAGCGACCGAAGAGAACGAACAGCGGGGATCAACAAGGCAGCGGAAAGACCCATCTGTGCGAGCAAAAGCAGGCCACTCGTGACGCCGGGCAGCAATCCACGTGCTTCTTCGAAGTTGCAACACCGACAGCGGTAAATCATTTAGGCCTCGCGTCGCAGTTGACATGTGAAATTGGACAACGAGTGATTGGTCGTCAGTCCAGACGCCAGCGGAACCCCGGATGCACGCGGATGCTCAAGCCGATCCCCTTGATCTTGGCGTGCAAGCTCTGAACCTCCAACGCTTGAACCCCGGACGCGATGGGCAGTCCTCGATCGATCAACTCGCGAGCCGCCTTGACCCCGATGGACAGTGCGTTACCTACGGCCGCAACGACCCTGAGCCGCTCATGACCGCTCCACTCAACCCAAACGTTATACAGCGTCTCGTCACGCGCCATTTGGAAGTGAGGATGGCGAGTATTCGTCGTGACAGCGGCCCAGTCGCAAGCCAGGCAGCGGACACCCATGCAGGTGTCTTCAGGGTCGAAGCCGCCGACCGGTCCCCCGCAACCGGGACAACGGAATTCAGTTAGCTCGTCCGTCTCGGATGGCATCGCTTCCCCCCGACTAACAGCCGAGATCCCCCGCACGGCGGCTGCGGGAAACCGTGAACCACGAATTGCCTACCTGCCTCGGCCGTCTTCCGCAGCGCCTGGTTCTGTATCTTCCGGCCTGACCAACTCTCGGCCCCGCGAACCGTGCGACCCGCCATCGATGAAGACGTGTGTCGCCTGCCAGTAGTATCGGCACCCACCCTGCGCATTCAAGGCGTTCAAGCGGATCACCTCCCGCCGCGCCTCCTCAGCAGTCATCACTACCTCCTTGACGATCACATTTGCCGGGCCAGCGGTGGGAACTGTCACTCCATCGATGACAAACTCTTGCACTCGCGATGGATGGTCGGACGGACCGTCATCGACACGCAGAACCGCGAACGCTGGCACGTACCGCAGACTCTCCCCCACTCGAATCCCTCCTGCCGCCGAATGTCTCAGCTCAACAGCGACTTTTTGCTAATTAGGCTACTCGTAGCTCTTTGCAACGAAGAGGATATCCGCGCATCGACGCCAAGGATTGTCTGGTCTTTTGTAGGACGGATTGCCCTTCACCGAATCCCTCGCCCACCGGACCGCTGTATCTAGGAAAAGCTCGATCGTCGTGTTCTCCCACCCACCGGCGTCCGGGCCATAGGGCGAACTTGGCGATGCCTCCTCCAGTGCTATCGCTGCCTCGCGGTCATCCCGTAGTGCCAGCAGGAATTGGAGGAAGGTCTCTTCGTCATGAACCAACAGCAACGCCTGGTAAAGTTCTTCGTCTTGCGACATCATGCCTCCGACATTCGTCTGCATCGCCGCCATCCTCCACCATCGAACGGCGGCGGCCGCGTGACTTCTATTTCAAACCCCGCCCAGTTTCACCGCTCAAGTTCACCGCATGATGCCTCGTATTTTTGCGGTCCACGGATACAACCGCTTCAAGTCGGCCCAGAAGCCGGCGATTGTTTCAGTGATTCCGTCGTGCCAATCTTCAAAGTACCCTGGATTCGTCCATTCAAGAGGTCCAGCGTACCGTTCACCTTCCTCACCCTGCGTCGACACCCAAAATGTGGGTTCGCCTATGGCCGAAGTGTCGAAGTAGACTGCGTCATAGAGAACCGGTTCATTTTTGTCGTTCAGAAGGCGGAGATCATCAGCCTCAATGCCGAGAACTTCGTATTCCCTTCCAACCGTAAGCGAGTGACGAAAATCTCGTCCGTCTTCTGCGATTGGATTTCGTAAGATGACTCGCAATCTCAGACTTCCTCGACAAACGCCACCACTCGCCGAGTCGCGGTGAAGGACCTTGATTTCATATTCCGCGCGGCCCGCAAATCTGTGGGCAACGGTTTGTTATCGTGATCTTGGATGTCACAACTGAGATACGACGACGAAGAACATGACCACGATCCCCAGAAGCAGCAAGAGTCCGTAACGTGTGGGAATCCCCTTGCTTGCCTCGCCCGCTGGTTCGTTCTTCTTGCTATTGCTGCGTAGATCTCGCACGATTAAACCGATCACCGCCACCACGACTCCCACGCCCATGATATATAGGCTTGGGAGCCGTCCGTTCGCACCGCCATTGGGTGGAAGCGATTTAATAAGCCAAAACGCAATCGCGCCGTACGCAAGTGCCATCAGTCCGACAAGGAGTATGGCAGTTCCAATCCCTTTCGACGCCCTTCGCATCGAACTTGATGACGATGAATTGTGGTCTGGCGTTTCGTGCGGATGTTGCGTGTTCATGGCACGTCCCGACAACAGGTATTCGACCGCCGAAGTACAGTGGAACAATACCGCAGATTGGCGGTGCGGCAGGAACTTGTCAATTTCGATTCGTCAAGCTCTCAAATGAATTGCGACGAATCGCTGCACGAAACACCACACGAAACCGCATTTGGCTTCCGTGCGATCCCTATCCTCACAACCACGATTCGATCCTTAAAGCCCCAACCCTCCGCGCCGTTTTCATGCCCCCTCAGGCCTGCGGATCAAACCCGAAGACGCGCAGTTCCTGGTCGCACCGACAGGCCTTGGCGAGACGCGCCGCCCACGCGATGGCCTCGTCGTACGTGGGGAGTTCCAGCACGGTGAAGCCCCCATTGAGCGGGGGTGCCCCAGGATAGCCGCCCATGGCCACCGTCCCGTCGGCGGAAACGAGTGCGGGCGGAACGTCCTGCTCAATTCCGCCAGCGAAGACGTAAACACCGGCGGCTTTCGCCTCGTCGATCACAGCGTGCGCGTCGCGGCCAACCGCTCCCAACTCGCCCTCGGGGATAACCATCGCCGCGCTGGGAAACGAGATCAGGTACTTGGCCATGGTGCTCCTCCGGAAAATCGACGACGGTCGTGAAGTGTGTGTGCGTCCCGAACAGGCATTCAACCGCCGAAGTGCGGTCGAATTCCACCGCAAACTGGCGGCGTCGCGGAAACTTGTCAACTTCGATGCGTCCGGCGCTCAAACAACGTGCGACTCGATCCCCGGCACCCCTTCGCGATCTTCGCGCCTTCGCGTGAGCCACGATTTTGCAAACAAGCCCTGAATGCGCACCCGATCAAACATCCAACCGATGGCACAAGGCCCTCGAGGTTCGCGAGAGCTAAACTCGTTCCCGCCCTCAATCCAGAATCAGACTGCTTTGCTTCTCCGGCGGCGGGCCGAGGCGGTTGACCTTCACCCCGAAGTGCTCGCCGATCTTCACCGCTTCCCCCTGCGCGTACTGCCGGTTGCCAATGTAGATATCCAGCAGGTCTTCGCACGGCTTGCTGAACGTCACCAGCGCCCCCGGCCCCAGCTGCAACAGCGCCGACAGCGGCATCCGCTTCTCGGCCAGCCGGACACTGAGCTGCACCTTGACCCCCGACAGCCGCTGAAGCATGTGATAGCTGTTGACCGTCGGCTCGGCGGGAACATCCGTCGCTCGCCTGTGCTCGCTCGGCTCGGAAAAAGGAGTGGCTTCCCGAACGGGCGTGGTGGCATCGCTCCCGGTGGCATCGGCGACATTCTCCAGAGCGGCCGCAGCGACACGATCCATCTCCCGTTCGAGTTCCAGTTCGGCGGAGGCGGCTTCCCATTCGTCCTCGATCGACACCTCTTCGCCCGGAGTCTCCTCCACTGGCGGTGTGGCTTCAGCGGGAAGCGGAGCCGCAGTCCTCGGCAGGGGTGCCAGCAGCAAGATCGAAGGCTGACCCTCCGGCACAAACCCTTCGCCGGTCGACTGCACTTCCAGCGAGACGGCCAGCAGATCGGGCCACAACGCGAGCGCTTCGAGATGGCTCGACATCCGCGGGACGATCAACGTCCGGGAGGCCTCGACCTCCACCTCCTCGGGCAGAAGCAACACGCTCCATTCCTGCGCCAATGTCTGCAGACGGGCTTCCTGCGAGACATCCGGAGCGGCGAACCAACCCGGCAGTCCGACCGTTTCCGGAATCAGCGCCAGCAGCCGAAACTCCTGCCAATCCAGCTCGACAACCAACCCCGCGACGTCGAGCGACCCCCACGCGGCGCCCTCGGTGCCGATTCCCAGTTGCTCCCGCAGCCAGTCGGCGGATTGCTCCTTGAACGTGAACTCTGTCGTCAGTTCGGTCGTCTGGCGGAACGACGCCACGATCGATTCGAGCTGGCCCCGCACATGGGCGGCCCACGTCGACGCCAAAGCCTCCCGCTGGGCTTGAAGTGCCGGTGAAGGGGGCGTGTTTGTGGGTGTGGGCACTGGAGGCAGCGAGTCGTCGGAATCTGACATGCGACCAATCCTCAACCGGGCCGGAGCATGGACCGGGCGGAATCATTCCCGTGGCGGCGCGAGCGATCGCCGGATCGACTCGCCCGTTCTCATTGTTTGGTATCGACGAAAAAGTCCCGTCGCTTGGACTAATCTCCGCAATCGGAAAAGTCGATACAAAAGACCGGCGGCGAACAGCTGAAGGCGACCTTCAGCCAGGCCAAAGTATTCGCAACATCGGCAGCTTCCGCCGAAGCGGCTCGGTGAAGCCAGCCAACCGGCAGCATCGACCCGTTTCCCCCCGCCACAAGCTCACGCAAACCTGAAGACAACTTGACCGGCCCGCCCGCTTCTGGGAACACCAGCAGTTGGTTCCCTTGGGCCGTCACAAGCAGGAACTTCCCGGCCTCACAGCCGGTGATCGAGAACTCCGCCGCAGGCGAGAAAGGAAAAGTGAGATGGTTCGTCGAACGCTTTTGCTCGGCCTGTTAGCAATGGGTCTCCTCGGCGGCTTCAGCGGCTGCGCATTCTTCCATGAACTGCAGCCCCACCGCCTCCATCGCCTCAACCGCCAACCCGCCCCCGCCCTCGATCCCGAATTCACCCAGCAGCCATCCGTCGCAAGCGACAGTCGCTTGGCCTGATCTCATACGCGTTTCCATCTGAAACAGCGCTCGGGTGGCATGCCCCGCAGCTTTGTGCGGGCATGTTTTTGCGACTCTCAGCGCGCCATATCAACTTGCGATTCGTATTGTCCTGACCAGCGCCAACACTCCCAGGACAGCATCCCGCTCCCAACGATTCAGCGGCATGAATAAAAATAAATCAGCCCGGCTTCCTCCGTGGAAACCGGGCTGTTTCGTCATTGGCCATTCACCGCTGGAGATTACGCGGCAATCCGCTGGAGCGAGCCGAGGATCCGTTCGAAGTCGTCGTTCGAGCCGAACTCGATGACAATGCTTCCCTTGTCCTTGGCCTTCCCTTTGAGCTTGATCGAGACCTTGGCCCCGAGCATCCCCTGGAGCTGTTCCTGCAGCGAGAGGATATGGTTCGACACGCCGGGTGGGGCTTGCTCGCCGGGCTGCTGGAACGGAACCGTCGCCCCGTCCAGGTTCTGATCGCCCGCGCCTTGGTCGGCGGCCAGCAGCGTGCGGACGGCTTCCTCCGTCTTGCGGACAGACAGCCCTTCCTTCGCGATCTGCTGGCCCAGTGTGATCTGCTGCTCGTGTGGCAGGCTCAGCATGGCGCGGGCATGGCCGCCGGTGAGTTGGCCCTTGCGCACCATCTCCTGCACATCGACCGCCAGATCCAACAGGCGGATGAAGTTGCTCACCGTCGAGCGATCCATGCTCAGGCGGCGGGACAATTCTTCGATCGAGCATTGAAACTGGTTGAGGTACTCTTGGAAGGACTGCGCCTTTTCCAGGACATTGAGGTCCTGCCGCTTGAGGTTCTCTTCGAGGGAGACTTCAAAGACCTGCTGGTCGGTCAGTTCCAGCACGCGGCAGGGGACGGTTTCGCAACCGGCCTTGCGGGCCGCGATCAACCGCCGCTCGCCGGCGATCACCTGATACATGTCCCCCACCTGGCGGACGATGATCGGCTGCAGCACGCCGTGCTGGCGGATGCTGTCGGCCAGTTCGGTGATCGCGTTGATCTCGAAGTCTTTACGGGCCTGGAACGGGTTCCGCTCAAGCAGGTCGATGTGGACCTCGGAATGGTCGCCCGAGGCGATCACGGGATCCATGTCGTGGTTGTGGCCGGTCCCCAGAAGAGCGTTGAGCCCGCGGCCAAGACGACGTCGTGAAGGTTCGGGGTTCAGCTGATCATCCATGATCATTGCTCCATTCGATCGAATTGTGAGTATCGGCAAATCCGGAATTTTCGTTCCGCTAGACCATTATTCGGCAGCCTCGCAGGGAGGGGTTGATATCACTTCGGGTTCCGTGAAAACAACCCGCCAACCGTTTCACGCCGCGCTTCACAATCGTTGCAGTTTAAACTTGAGCGGAATGATCGGCAGAACCTGCGGCGGGGAAGTTCCTTCCATGAAAACCTCGGCATTCGTACGCTCCCTCGACTGGAATTCACTGAAGGAAGGCGACTGCCTCACCGCCGCACAAAGCCGGCAGGTCGATGCGTTCGCCATCGAAACGTTGGGGGTCGGCAGTCTCATCCTGATGGAGCACGCCGCCCGCTCGGCGGTCGAATGGCTCCTGCAGCACGCCGGGTGCCGGGGGCGCACCGCGCCAGCGGAAGCCCCCGAAAAAGCCGATCTACCTCCCACCTTCTGGATCCTCTGCGGCCGGGGGAACAACGGCGGCGACGGCTTCGCGATGGCTCGCCTGCTCCTGGTCACCGGCCACTCGGTGCGCGTCTTCGCGACACATCCCCAAGAGGAAATGTCTCCCGACGCCCAAGCCAACGCCTCGATCCTGCAAACACTGGGGATCCCGCTGGAAAGCATCGCTTCGTTTCTCAATGAGGCGGCCACGTTGCAGCCCAGCGACTGGATCATCGACGCCCTGCTGGGAACTGGCCAGACCCGCCCTTTGACGGGCGAACTGGCGGAGGTCGTCACCGCCATCAATGACAGCTCGGCCCAAGTGCTGGCCATCGACCTACCCACCGGCTTCCCCGCCGATCACGGCCCGGCTGCCGAAGACGAATGCTGTGTGATCGCCCACGCAACCATCACCTTCGTCTCCCCCAAACAAGGATTCCTGAACCCCCTCGCCCACAGATTCCTGGGAGAAACGCACATCGCCTCCATCGGCCTCCCCCACGATCAACTGCTGGCCGCCGTGCGAGGTAGAGAATGAACTCTGCACTGTTTCGCCCAGTGGCAGATGTCTTTCCCGGGTGGCATGGCCCGCAGCTTTGTGCGGCCATGTCTTTTCTTTGCCAACAACATTGATCATTGGTGGAACGGGTTCAGGGCAAGGAATGAGCACAAGATTTAGGGTCAGGAGTGAACACTGTCCGGAAAAGGGGATGAAACAAACCTGGAGTCACCATGATGAACGGAAATTTGTTTGTTCCCAAAGGCCAGCGGCGATAGCGTCGCGGTGTGGGCCATTGACGAACCCCCCTGAATGTGCTGCCGAAGGATTGATCCATGTCCAACTTTGAACGCTCTGAGCCTCCGGAATTCTTGCCCCCGGAATTGGCCCGTCGTGAGTTTGTCTACGCCCTGGGTGCCGCCGCCGGTCTGGCGGGCTGGGCGGGAACCAGTTCTTCACCGGCGCAGGCCTCCCCCCAGGATACGGCTCCGACAGGCGAGCCGGCCGCAAAAGAGGCGACCAATGACCGCCAGCCCGATCAGATCCTGGCCCGGCTGATGGCGGGCAATGAACGCTTCGTGGGTGGCAAAACCAAACTCGCTCCACGCACGCCCGCCGACTTCGCCCGCGACGCCCTGGGGCAGTCACCTCCCGCGATCGTCCTCGGCTGTGCCGATTCCCGCGTGCCGCCGGAGTTCGTCTTCGATCAGCCCGTGGGGGGCCTATTCGTCTTGAGGGTGGCAGGGAACATTGTCGGCTCCGGGCCGATTCTCAAGGGGAGCATCGAGTTCGCCGTCGCCGAACTGGGTGCCCGCCTGATCATCGTCATGGGCCACAGCGGATGCGGGGCCTGTCAGGCCGCGATCACCCACATCGAAGCCAACGACGCCCTCCCCGGCTCGATCGGCGGGATGGTTGACTACATCCGGCCCGTTGTCCGGCAAGTGGCGGCTGTCCCCGGCGAAAAATCCGCGGCGGAGAAGCTGGTGCTCGTCACGAAGGCGAACGCCATCGCCAACGCGAAACGTCTGGCAGAACTCGACCCGATCGTCGCCCCACTGGTCAAATCGGGCCAGGTGAAAGCCGTCGGCGCCTTCTACGACCTCGCCACCGGCCGCGTCGAAATCCTCGGCTGATCAGCACTCCATTTGAAATATTGCTCTGCGTACCCTGCCGGTTCAGCTGGGACTGTCGTTTCGCGGGGTGCCACTGCTGGCTCGCCAGCAGTGCTCCTCTCACCCGTGATAAATCGTCTCTCGGCAGGTGACCCAAAAGTGACTTGGCACGCCTGGGTGATACCAATCACAAGAGCGAAACGATCATCCCAAGAGTCCCCCTTCGCCCCTTCGCGTGAGCCCTCCCCCCTTTAAAACTCCCGGCCCCCAGAATCGACCTGCCTGGTGCCCAAGCCACATCAGGTCAAACGAGTGGCCACCATCGCGAATGGCACGCAATCTCCCGGTATGACACCTCGCAGCAGGTGCGGCAAACTTCGAAAATCCGCCCCGTCGCGGCCCAGGCACCGAATCTTTTGCATCGCGGGGGTGTTTACGACAAGATAGACAAGTTGATTTCCCCTTGGAATCGCCCACCCTGGTTCGCGGAGCCCCCGCTCCCCGCAGCTGAATGATCTGCTTCTGTCGATGGTTATTGAAAGGCCCGCCCCATGATCTCCGTCTCCGCCCCCCGATCGAAATCCCGCCTCTCGCCCACGCGTCGTTCCGGCTTCACGCTGATTGAAGTGCTGCTCGTGCTCGCCATTCTGGGCGTCATCGCCGCGATGGTCGTCCCGAACCTGCTAGGCCGCCAGAAGGAAGCCAACGTGAAGGCCACCAAGGCCAGCCTCAAGGGCTTGGAAGACGCCTTGCAGCAATATGCCCTGAACCATGATGGCGAGTATCCCCAGGGTTCGCGGGAAGAGGCCTTCTCGCTCCTCATCAAGCCCGGTGCCGATGCCGATGGCCGGGCCATCAGCCCCTACCTCGACAAGGTTCCCACCGACGCCTGGAGCCAAGGCTTCTACTACGAGAATCCCAACTCCAAGGTCCCCAGTGCCACCAAGCCCGCCATCTGGTCGTCCGGCCCCAACAAGCTCAACGAAGACGGCAGCGGCGACGATATCAACAACTGGGCCGGTCTCGCTCTCTAATTCCACCCGCCCCCAGACACTAGGGCAAAGCCCTCACCCACGAGGCCCAGGATCAAGCCGATCCCGGGCTTCGTTGTTTTTCATCGAGCGATCTACGACACAGATACGCATTTCAATTCGATACGCGCTCCAATTTGAAATAGCGCTCGGGTGCCATGCCCCGCAGCCGCAACTGAGAAAACAGTGCAAGCATGTCTTCGCGACTTTCAACGCGCCCTTTCCAATGGCGATCCGAATTACGCGATCCTGACGATGAAATTTCCCGGCAAGCGGCGGACGAGTTTTTTGATCTCCAGCACAGTGAGTGTTGAAAGGGCGCGGGAGGGTTCGATGCCGCTTTTCGTGAGCACCTCGTCCACAGGGGTCGCCTCCAAGCCGACCAGATTCAAGAGCTGCTTCTCCTGATCGCTCAAGAGGAGTTCCCGGGGTTGCTGCACCACCTGACCTGAGGGCTGTTTCACGGGAACCGCCAAGTGGCCCAGTGCTTCGAGCACATCCTCCACATGCCTGACGAGGATCGCCCCGTCGCGGATCAACTTCAGGCAACCGGCGGAGGCCTCCGAGTCGACCCGTCCGGGAACAGCCAGGACATCCCGGTGCTGTTCCATCGCATGCCGGGCGGTGTGCAACGAGCCGCTCTTCTCCGAGGCCTCGATGACGAGCGTCGCCAGGGACAATCCGCTGATGATCCGATTCCGCTGCGGAAACTGCGGAGCGATGGCCGGGACGTTGGGGGCGTACTCGGTGATCAGCGCGCCCCGTTCGACCACACGCCGCGAAAGATCGATGTGTTCGCGCGGATAAAGCTGATTGATCCCGCCACCCAGGACGGCCAGTGTGCGGCCACCCGCCTCTAATGTGGCGGCGTGGGCCAGCCCATCGACACCCCGCGCCAGGCCGCTGACGACTGACACCCCCGCGCGGGCCAGTCCACCGGCGAAGTTCTTCGCCATCTGTTCGCCGTAAACGCTGGGGCGGCGTGAACCGACAATCGCGACGGAGAGCTGATCGGCCGGGGTGATCTCGCCTTGGATATAGAGGATCGGTGGCGCGTCGTCGATCTCCTTGAGCCGGGCCGGATAAGCATCGTCGTCGTGGCCCACTACGCGGATCCCCGACTCCTCACACTGCCGCAAGACCTGATTCGCCTCCGCCCGGTCGCGAGCCAGCGAAACCCGGCTGGCAAGGTTGGGGGCCAACCCGGCTTGTTCCAGCGTGGCGATCGAAGCCTCGATGACGGCTGTCGCACTTCCAAAGTGACGCACCAGCTTCCGGTAGGTGACCGGGCCAACCTTGGGAATCAGCATCAACTGCAAATCGTCGATCAACGCATCGGCCATCCGCACATGTTCCCCGACTTCGACCTTATGGCTTGATTGCCCGCTTCCACGAGGCGAATATCACTCTACAGAACAAATGAACACACAAAAAGTGCGACTCTGAAGGAAACCGTCGTTTTTCATGATCTTCCCAGGGAGCGACTTCGTTGTCCCTCCCAGATGTGCCATAAGGAACGTCTTCCTGTGATTCCGCGCAACTCCGCCTCTTCAACGAAACCCCTCTTCGAATCTCGAAAGGATTTCAATATGTCCATCGCCTTGCCGACTTCAACTTTTGACAGCCACCGACACCGCCTGACTGGCCTGCGTGGCGTGCTCTGTTCGCTAGCCTTGGGGCTGATCGCCACTGTGGCGGCGGCGCAGCCAGCCTTGGCCGCC
This sequence comes from Planctomyces sp., assembly GCA_013822855.1. GTDB lineage: Bacteria > Planctomycetota > Planctomycetia > Planctomycetales > Planctomycetaceae > Planctopirus. Next base: position 575 of record PNLE01000161.1, on the reverse strand, counting down.
TCCCAGATCGCCGACGGGGGCGAGTTCTTCTCACCCGCCACTCGCACGGAGGCCCTCGATCGGCTCAAAGCGCTCGAAGCCAAGACGGGGCATGAAGTTCAGATCGAGACGTTCACCACCCTCCCCGAGCCTTGGAAGGGCCAGTTGGCCGCCGGAAAACCCAAGCAGCAGATCTATGTCGACTTCACGAAAGATCGCGGCCAGTTGACCCACGCGAAGGGGCTGTTCGTTGTCATTGTGAAGGATCCCGCCCATCTGGAAGTGGCCGCCGATCGCCGGTTGCGAGACGCGGGGTTCTCCCCGTCGCAGCGGGACGAAGTGGCCAAAACGCTCCTCTCCGGCTTCCGGGCGAAGGACTACGATGCCGCACTGTTGGCGGCTGTGGGAACGATGGAAAAAGAGTTCGCCACGGTGGCCAAGCCCGGTGCACAGGTCGCGAAATCCGGCGCACAGCGGGCCGCCGTCCCCCACCAGTCTGGGGCGGTTCCCGCACACCGGGCGAATCCGGCCGCTGAGAACGGCTTGCGGGGATGGGGTGCGGTCATTGTCATCGGCGGGTTGATCTTCGCCGTCAT
>PNLE01000160.1 GCA_013822855.1 Planctomyces sp. | reverse complement strand
TGCGGGGGACTGAAGAACGTCTTGAAATCGCAACGATCTGGCGGTACTCCGAAATCGAGTTCCATTTTGCCAATCACGAGCTGTGCATGATCTTCACAGATCACGATTCACTGACCGACGGCGGCGATACATGCCAAATCGAACCATGGGGAATTCGGCGAGGTCTTCCACGGGATGAATTTGAAACGACGCTGAGGGCTGAAAATGTCACGTTTGCCGTTTCACGACCTGCTTATGACACTCGTCAATGCCTCGTCTTGACGGCGGCAAAGGTCCAGTTTGCCTTTCGAGAAGAACGAGACCCTGAATGCGTAGGCGAAGAACTCGGCCTTTTCTCGTGGTATAAACGAATTGAACAATAATCATGCCGCGAATCGGGTCAGCCGACAAAGCGATTTTTGGAAACAGTTTTTTGGCCGTCATGTGATGACGCCTACTGCTAATCCAATTGGGAGTTCTTCAAATCGCAAAGACTGTCGTGTTTATCGATATGGATGATGTCCTTTGCGCATACAGCGATGCGCACAAGGCGGCACTGTTGTCCGCACCTCTGATTCAGTTCCCTCAAAGCGTTCCGGGATTTTTCTTGAACCTGCCGCCAAAACCGGGTGCCGTTGAGGCAGTCAACGAACTTCGTCTGATGTGCGACCTGTTTGTGCTCTCTGCTCCATCAACGCGGAATCCACATTCATACACGGAGAAACGACTTTGGATTGAACATCATTTTGATTACGACATCACAAAACACTTGATTCTCTCACCGAACAAAGGGCTTTTGAAAGGCGACTACCTTGTTGATGATCGCCCGAATGGAAAGGGGCAGGATTTGTTCGAGGGAGAGTTGATTCTGTTCGGTTCCCAGAGGTTTCCGGATTGGCTGTCAGTCCTCGACTATTTAAGAAGTGATAGTTTGCCGAAAGGCTGATCCCGATGTGCGAAAACAGTGTCTATTATATTGATGAGTATCTATCTCTGAACTGGCGAGTATGCCTATTGATTTTGTGATGTCATTTGATCCCCACAAATCAGATCCTTGGCCCGATCCATCACTTGGCGATCACGATGAGGAAGGCTTCATGCGTCCGCCATGGGCCAAGTGTCCGAATCTCCGTCGCGGGTCTGTTGGTTGGCGCATGGGGCAGGGCGAGGCATTCCTGGACGACTTCAATGTCTGGTGGTCGCGACAGACAAGATCCATTCGACTGGTGGTACGATCAAAGTATACTGAGCCAGAGGAATGGTCGGGCTTTTGGCGATGCTGCTTTGAGATCTGACAATCGATTCAAGCCCAAGCTCTGGGAGTGGCAGCGGACATTTCGGGCGAGAATCCGATTTCTACCAAGGTGGCAGTGCCACAAAGGATCGGAATGACGGCTGAGGTGACTCTTTGAATCACAAGCAATGTTCGGTATCAGCGAATGGCGCGCCGTCTGGTAAAGGCTTGTTGACAGTCCCACGCTGCACCAATAAAAACCAGCGTATCTATTATTGTCTTTTTGTGGCCGGATGTCCGTTAGGCTGACATGGCAATTGTCTTTCTCCTTCACCACGCATACGAACGGTGCGGCTGCGATGAAGTGAAACTCATCGGAGTCTATTCCACACAGGCCGACGCAGAGGCTGCGATCTCGCGCCTGCGTGACCAAAATGGGTTCCGGGATTGGCCCGAGGGTTTCACCATCGATCCTTATAGAGTCGGTGTGGATCATTGGATCGATGGCTTCGTCATCGTGGCCCATATTCTGATCCCCCCTCGCAGTGACGCTGGCGGCTTTCAGGTCGCGGCTTCTGTGTGGCGACCTGGCGATCTTTACGAGATCACGGATATCGATGATCCGAGGGAAGCTAAGTTTGGCGTTGGCCAAGTCGTTCGTTGCGAGGAACAGGCTGTTGCAGGCCACGGCGAATCAGTTCTTGTCGCGACACAAGTTGTCCAAGAGAAGGCCTGATCATTCCATGAGGCGGAGCTGCCAGGTTGGGTTGATTCATCTTCAAGAATTGATGTCGCTCTCCAGTTACGGTCAACGTTGTTGTCGCCAAGGCGCGAAGATTTGTCGCTGGTTCAAGAGAGTTCGCGTCCCAGTTCCGTTGTCGATGCATTGCCACGCATTGAAACGCGATTTAATTTATGGACGCCCCAGACACGTGTGGCATGACACGAGCACTCCTGCCAGCTCGCCAGCAGTGCTCCTCTCACTTACCCAAAATCATCTCAGGTTGGAGAGGCTGGATCCAAAGTCGCCTCGTTGGCCAATCTTCGTCGTGTTTCACGAGCACGTATAGGTTTCTGGGTGACCAGTCCCATAAGTCCCCCCAAAAGTGCACCGAATGGAGCGGCGATCCTGGTGATATGCATCGTGGATTGAGAGGCCGCTCCCTTTCCGTGGTGATACGGCCAGTGGCCATTCACTAACGCAGCCACATTTCCGGCGAAGACGGTGAGTGCCAATCCAGCAACCGCTCCCCAGATGAATCCTCGCATGGAATCGCCTTGTGTAAACTCAGTGGTTCGCCGGTAAGCCACAGCTGGGTTGGGAAGACTAGCGGATGGGAGGACTCGGTGATCACTCGGCCTTCGGGGCCTTCTCCATCAGCGCCTTAAACTCGGGGTCGTTCTCCAGCGACTTGAGGTCGGGGTCTTTCTTCGCCCAGTCGTAGTCGTCGAAGCCGCGGTCGATGGAGGCCTTCAAGTCCTTGATTGCCTGCGACTTGTACCGGCTGACAACATCTTCGCTGGCCATGTTCTTCCGGGCCTGCTCGAGCGCCCGGCCATAGACGCAGGCCGCGTTGTAGAGATACTGGTCGTCCTGGGCATGTTTGGCTCGGATCTTCTCGAGCGTTTCCAGCCCCTTGTCGACCTCTCCCGTGGAAACAAGGCAGATGGCGTAACCCGTGACTCCCATGGCGTTGGTGGGGTCGAGTGCGACCGCCTTCTCGAAGTCCTCCTTCGCTTCGGGGATCTTGCTGTCCTGCAAGCGCAGATTCCCCCGGCCGGCCCATGCCTCCGGGAGGAACTCATCGACTTCCAGCGCGATTTCGTAGCACTCCAGCGCGGATTTCTTCTGCTTCTGTTGCAGATAGGCCTGGGCCTGATAGATGAACTGGAAGCCGGGCGATCGTTGCCGCATATTCAGCAGGGCGGCGGTGGCCTGGTCGCGGCGGGCATCCTCTTTGGCCTCGTCCCGCAGCTTGAGAAGCAGCTGGCGGGCCTCGGGCGTCCCCACCTGGCCGATCATCTGCATCAGTTGCTGCTGGGTGTTCTTGTTCGTCTGACGGGCGAGGGCTTTCTCGAGAATCTCCAGCAGATTCGGCGGCGATTCCTGCATGATCCCCTGCAGTGCGTTCAATGCCTGGGTCGAGTCGTCGGACTCGATGCACTTGAGTGCCAGCGGCAGGAACTCGGGAGATCGCATTTCCCGCAGCGCGGTCATCAGACTGCTACGCTCGTTCGGCTTGAGCGAATCGAATTTCTCAGCCAGTTGCTTCCCCACCGAGGCATCCGCCAGTCCCCCGATGAGGCGCAGTGTGCCCGATCTGTCGATGTTCGGCTTGTCGGGCTGAGGCTCCAGGCGGGCCATCAGTTTTGGAAGCACCCGGGGATCCCGTACCTGCCGCAGGAACTGATCGAGTGTCGGATCGGTCTCGCCACGGTCCAGAGCCGCCAGCGCGGCTTCCAGTGCCAGCTCCCGGCTCGCTCGATCGCTGCGTTTGGTCAGATACTCGAAGGCCAGCTTGCGGTTCGCCGCGTCATCGCCGCGAATGGCTTCCTCGATGAGGCCGGGCAGCGAGGGATGGCCCAGCACCACCAGAGCGGCCAGCACCTCCGGCCGCAATTGTCCCGACGGATCGTGGCTGTGCTGCGCGAGCGCATCGGCCCAGGCCGCACGCGGTGTGGCGGAGAGAACCGCGATGATCGGCGTTTGACGCTCCGCATCCACCTCCCGCAGCAGCTTGAGCAGCAATGCCTGATGGGTCGCATAGCGTGAGGTGGCCAAAGCCTCGGCGGCGTCGGCGACATTCTCCACCGGCCCTTGCGTGATGATCTTCGCCAACTGCTCCCGCGCCGGCTCTTCGCTGAATTCCCCCAGCGAAAGGACTGCCGCTTTGGCCAGATCCTTGTTGTCGCTGCGGGCCAACGCGATGACGCGCGGCAACTCGGAGGAGGGGAGTCGGCCCGCGCCGTGCAGCAGTGCTGCCGGCTTTGCGAGGGGATGCCCCGATTCGATCTCCCGCAGGATCTCATCGGCGGGCAACAGGCGGTAAGCATCCGCCAATGCAGCGGAGATCGCGTCCACAGCTGTCAGATGAATCACCTTGGCACGCTGGGTACGCTTCGAAGTCTCCCGCTGGTTGGGGATGTTCGCCAGTTGGATCTCCTGGATGGCCGCCGGCACCTCGGGGAGATAGTTGATCTGCGGCCGGTTCCCCGGCGGCTGCTGGGCCGAGGTCATCAGCCAGCTCTGGATCTGCGAATCGGTCTTCTTGACGCTGTCGTCCCACGTGATGACGGCTCGCTCTACCTTCTTGAGGGCGAGTTGTTCCAGACCCCGGCAGAGATCCTGGGCGTTCACGGTGTTGAGCGAACCGGAGATCGTCACCAGCCCGAGGGAGGAGCGGGGGCCGATCAGCTCGATCCGCTGCATGAGGGCTGCCCGCATCTGCCGGGTCACATCGACCGTGATCGGGCCTGTCGATGCGTTGAGGGCGATGGAGCACTCGGGAACCGTGTTGTCGGTCTCCAGTTTGGCGAAGAGGAGCCACGCGGTGCTGGCGGCCTTGGCGGGGATCGTCCATTCCGTGAAGGGTTCCGCGGGCTTGAGCGGATAAGACTGGTTTTCGTGCTGGAATTGCATCGTCACCAGACGCGAAGGGAGGCTCGTGAGCTCGTACTTCTTGCCACCGATGGTCGCCGCGACATCTTCCCGCCGGATCAGCAGGGAGGCGTCGCCGCCGTTGATCAACGTCAACTTGGCGACATAGTAGCGCAGCATGCCCGTGCCATCGTTCCACCAGCCGTAGTGCGCCATTTCGACCAGGGGAATGACCTGCGTCTTCAACGTTTCGAGGGGAACTTCCGCTCGGGGTGGTTCGAAGAATGTGGGGCGATCCCATGCATGCCGACGCGCCCATTGTTCAAGCAGCGGCCGGATCTCCTCCTCGGTGGAAATGATCTTCGGTTCGGAAGTGGTAGCTGCCTTCCCCGAATCCTTGTTCGCTTTCGAGACCTGTTTGGTGATGACGCCATCCTGCTGGACGACGATGACATTCCCTTGGAAAACCCGCTGCACTTTCTTGGCGCGCTGAACTTCCCCCGCCGCAAACGCCGGGTGAGAGAACCACAGCATGCCGAGACAAACCACACCAGCGGCGACACCGCTCCACAAGCCGCGACGGGCGGATCGCATTGTCGGTGCAGAGGTTGGCGACGACGGACTGGTCATGGGTGGCCATATCATGGAATGACTCGCAGGCGATCCACCGAAGATTGGCGGTTGAAGGTTTTCCGGCGAGGGGCTCGCTGGCGGCGCATCGGGCACAAACCACAAAATTGATTCTTGGCGCCCCCCACGATCATCTCTTTCGGGGTTCAAAGATGCCACCTGATTCGCGGGGTTTGGTGACGAACTCACCGATCTTCCCCAAGGCCTTGGCCGCCGGATCTCTGGGGCCGCACAACCGCTTTCCGCTGATCCGAGTGATGTGGTGGGTAGAAGACACGCCGGGATCGCGGCCGCGCTGCATTTGCCGGTCAAAGACGATCCGTGCGGAAACGTGGAATCTGTAGGGGGAAATCCCCGTTTCTCGCCAGAAGTGAACTAGGTTTTGGCTGGAGGGGCGTTCTCGAGTATCGCGGGCCACGAGTGTCGACACCCCCCGCCAAGCCTTGGAGATCTCGATGTCGGCGGAAGGTAAACTCTCACCGGCTGAATATTTGCGTCGCATGGGCATGGGTGTCGCCAACTCTTTCGGCGCGACGCCAGCGCCCCCTTCCAGTCATTTGGCACCTCCCGGCAACTCCGCGTCGACTTCATCAAAACCACCACAATCCGTAGCTGACAAGGGGCACCACCCGGCTATGGCGAACAACGCACACCGGGCAGCGGCTCCCACCTCATCGCCGATCGGCGTTTCCCGTTCCGTGACGCCTCAGCCACCGGCCCATCCATCACCAGCCAAGGGAGCGTCCTATCCCGCCGCCGCCCCGCAGGGTGTGGGTGCCGATGTTTCCGATGCCTCGATCAACGCGCTGCGATCCGACATCCGCAGCTTGCTCAAGTCGAACGCGGGGGCCACCCGGCCCAATGTGCCGCTCGACCCCATCAGTTCGCGTGAAACCGAATCGTTGTCGCTCCCCGTTGATGCCGACAACGGACGGCTCAACTCCCTGTTCGAACGCGTCCAGAATCTGCTGGGACCGAAGAAAACCGAGGGCGAGAACGAGTTTCTCCCCGCCGAGCCCACCTCGCTCTACGAGACCCGTCTCACCGAGGACGAGATCGAGCGGCTCATCCTCAAGTACCTGCTCGCCCGGGGCACCGCCACCGGCCGACAGGTCTCCGCGCAGCTCAAGCTGCCGTACGGACTCATCGAACCCATCGTCAAAGGCCTCAAGCAGGATACGCTGCTTGCCTATCGCAATACGGCGGAGATGGGCGACTACGAATACTGCATCACCGATGTCGGCCGCGAACGGGCCCGCCGGTTCATGGAGGAGTGCACTTACTTCGGGGCCGCACCCGTCTCGCTGCGCGACTATCTCCACGCGATGGAGGCCCAGTCGATCACCCGGCACTACGCCACCGAGGAAAGCCTCAAAGCCGCCTTCAAAGACCTGCTGATCAATCCCTCGCTGCTGGATCGACTCGGCCCCGCGATCAACTCGGGCCGCGGCATGTTCCTCTTCGGCGAGCCGGGCAACGGCAAGACGAGCATCGCCGAACGGATCACCCGTTGCTTCGGCAGCACAATTTGGATTCCCCGCGCACTGGGCATCGACGGCGACATCATCCGCCTGTTCGATCCGGGCCTGCACGATGAAGTCGAGACACCCGCCGCCGAGCAGGGGCTGTTCAATCTCACCGGCATCGACCAGCGCTGGGTGCGGATCGTCCGCCCCACAATCGTCGCCGGGGGCGAGCTGACGATGGATCAGCTCGAAGTCACGCAGAACATGACCACCAAGGTCTGCGAAGCGCCGCTGCAACTCAAAAGCAATTGCGGCACTTTCGTGATCGACGACTTCGGCCGCCAGCGCATGCCGACCACGGAACTTCTCAACCGCTGGATCGTCCCGCTGGAAAAGCGCTACGACTTTTTGAATTTGCCCAGCGGCAAGAAGATCCAGGTCCCCTTCGACCAGCTCATTATCTTTTCGACCAACCTCGAACCGCGCGATCTGGTGGATGGCGCCTTCCTGCGCCGCATCCCCTACAAGATCCAGGTCCCCGATCCGACCGAAGCCGAATTCCGCGGCATCATGCAGCGGCTCGCGCCCCATCTGGGCTTTCAGTACGACGACGCGGCGGTGACCTATCTCATCAAAACGCACTACGCGGCGGTCAGCCGACCCTTCCGCTCGTGCCAGCCGCGCGACCTGCTGTTGCAGGTGAAGAATTTCTGCACCTATAAGAACTATCCCAAGCAGATGACGGCCGAAGCCTTCGACTTCGCCGTCGCCAACTACTTCTCCGTGATGTAGGGATGGTGGCATTGCGACGCCATCAATATATCGGAAATTTCAACTACACCTTGGTAATTGCACCACGAATCGCTTGACAGTTCGGAATGCGAACGTAGGTTTCACAACGTCAACGTGGCGTTAGCAGCACAACGATCTGCGACCCATCACGTCTCATTTCATGATGTCCCAACATCCACAGGAGCTGCTCAATGTTTGCCGGAACCCGAATCGCGAAGCCCTTCCCATTCCGTTCCTCGCGTCGCCGGGGATTCACGCTGGTCGAAGTCCTGATCGTGGTCGTGATCCTCGGGATCCTCGCCGCCACGGTGCTGCCGCAGTTCACCGCCGCCACGGACGACGCCAAGGAAGCCTCCCTCCGTCAGAACCTGTCGCTCCTCCGCAGCCAGATCCAGATGTTCCGCTTCCAGCATGACGGCAAGTTCCCCGGCAACGGCGGAACCGATCCGACCAAGATTGTCGAACAGCTCACGCTCGCCTCCAAGGCCGATCTCACGACCGCCGCGCCGGGAACCGCCGGCTATGCCTTCGGCCCCTACGTCATCGGCCAACTGCCGGTCAATCCCTACTCGGGTGGCCGTGCCGTCAAGATCGTGACCGACGTCGTCGCCGCGACTCCCGACATGACCGAAATGGTCGGCGACGAGAAGGTCGGTTGGATCTACAACCCCACCACTGGCGAGATCAAAGCCAACGCCACTGGCAAGAGCGCCGACGGCAAAGACCTCGACAAGATGTAACATGACTGATGGTGATCCATCGAAGATCGCTTGAAAGAATAGATCTATTAAAGCAGCACCCCGGTGATCCCGGGGTGCTGCTGGCATTCATGGTGGTTGCGGGGGAGAGTATTCGCAGCCGACTTTATATGCGAGTTTCCATCTGAAGTAGCGATCTGTGTGCCATGCTTGCAGCTTTGAGCAAGCACTTTTATCCGATCTTCAATACGTCGTTTCAAGTGGCAAACCATAGGAGGCGCTGTTGATGTGCGGCGTGTGAACATGGTCCGCACAGCGGACCCTACGAGGCCGCCTTCACGACATGGCATTCAGCTTCTGCCACTGATGGATCAGTTTTCTCGTGGTCACCGGGACGGCCAAGGCGTCCAGTTCGGTGGTCGAATACCACTTTCCCTGCGAACCCAAATGAGCGATCGCGGCCGATGTCTTCGCCTTCGAGACGCCCGGTGCGAGCTCGCACCAATAGGCATGGAGGGTGATGCGGTAGCGTGTCACGCCGTGCGTCAGCCGGGAGAACATCGTGGGCCTGGGAGGTGTCCATCCCAGTTGCTCACGGACATAGGAGGCGAGTTCGAGCGGATAGGCCGCTTCCCCCTTGCCGACGACTTCCTCCGGCAGCGTGTAGCGTGGGAAGTCCCACAAGCCGGCCCAACGCTCGGGCTTCTCCCGCTGCCTCAGGAAAAGCTTTCCCTCATGTTCCAGCAGCAGCGTGGCATCGCTCTGCGGGGTGATGACCAGACGCGCTCCCGCGAGGGGAATCTCGTGCTGTCTTGATTCCCGGTACGCCACGCAGTGGGCCGCCACCGGGCAGTTGTCGCAGGCGGGATTGAGCGGCCGACAAACGAGCGAGCCCAGTTCCATCACCGCTTGGTTGATCAGCCCCGGCGTCTTGCAGTCGACGATCTCCTCAGCGAAACCCCAGAGGACTTTCTGGCCTGCGGCCGACTTGAGTTCGCCGTCGTAGCCCGTCAGCCGGGCGTACAGCCGTTGTGTGTTCGCTTCGACAATGGGAGCTGGCAGGTCGAACGCGAAGCTGGCGATCGCACCGGCGGTGTAACGGCCGATCCCCGGCAGCGCGAGCAGCTGTTCCGCATCGCGTGGGAACGTTCCCCCATGCCGCTCGACGAGCAACTGGGCCGCCTTGTGCAGATTCCTGGCCCGCGAGTAATAGCCCAACCCTTCCCAATGCTTGAGGACATCCGCTTCCGGTGCCGATGCTAGGGCCTGCACGGTGGGAAAGCGGGCCATGAAGCGTTCAAAGTAGGGGATTACAGCGGCGACCGTCGTCTGTTGCAGCATGATCTCGCTGATCCAGATCGAATACGGATCATGCGATTGCCGCCAGGGCAGCGGCCGGCCATGGGCACCATACCAGTCGAGCAGCCGCTTCTGAAACTTCCGCCGATCCATCACTCTTCCCGACATCGCTGGCTCTGTTCCCATCGCCGGGATTCTAGATGATCGGGCGGCTCATGCCACATGGGCGGGATGTTTCAGGATTCGCGGCCCGTCGTCCGTCTGCTCGTCATCGTCCCCATTCGAGACTCGCAACGGAGGCTCGTGGGAGCCGAAGTCGGCTTCGTCGATATCAATCGTGAACTCGGGATGTTGCTCCTGCAGGATCGATGGCCTGAGCCTCGCGAGCAGCGAGAGGATCGCCGGCAGCGGCACCAGCGAGATGAACAGGCAGCACGTCACGCCGATCGTCAGCACCGCCCCCAGACTGAACAAGCCGCGGTGGGCGGCCACCATCATCGCCCCGAAGCCGACCATCGTCGTCGTGACGGTCAGCACAATGGCGTTCACCAGGCTGGGAGTCACCGTGTAGGGGCCGGGGGCCCGATGGCGGAAGTCGTGCAGCAGATGGACGCCGCTGTCGACCCCCAGACCGATGATCAACGGCAGCACGATCAGGTTCGCCGGGTTCAGCGGCATCTTGAGCAGCACCAGGATGCCGAACGTCATGAGCAGGCTCACCACCGGAGGCATGAGTGCCAAGAGGGTCAGCCCCACGCTCCCCATCGATCGCCAGGCGGCCGCAAGCATCGTCACCACGCTGGCGGTGGCCACCATCACCAGCGGCGAATTCTGTTGCAGCCATGCCTTCCATGCGGGCGTCAGACGAACGAAATCGGCTGGAATTTGCTGGGCGGCGAAGGCCAGCGCCCCCACGACCAGCGCTGCCACCAGGCCGGGGATGAGACATCGCCAGACCTCATGATTCGGCAGGAAATCGATGAGCAGCACGAGCACGATCACCGCCAGCGCGTACATCGCCGCGATCTCGTAGCTGTGCTTGATCTGGAGCGCCGCCTCGAAGTTCTGCAGCGGTGTCCCCGTGATGTTGGGATCGACCTTCCGCACGGCGGTGACAAAGTCGGTGAGCGGCTCCATGTCCCAGATTTGTTTCGCCGGATAGACCTGCAGCAGCCACTGGTCCTTGCCGGTCTTCGGCTGGCTCACGAATCGCGAGGTCAACTCGGTCGGCAGATCGCCCAGGGAAACGGGCGCCGGATTCGAAGCCGCCCTCAGCGCCTGGAACTGCGCCAGGAGGGCGTACGACATGCGGTACTGGAACTCGCTGAGAACCTGCATCTGATCCGGCAGTTCCTTGCCCGCCAGCACATTGAGCACACCATCCAGCTTCGAGGCCAACTCGTTGGCCTGGGGCTCCTGGCGCATCCTCAGGTGGGCGTACAGGTCGTCCAGGGCATGCCCCACCCGGCCGGGATTCGAAGTCTTCGGAGCCGGCGGTTTCTCGGGCACATGCTTCAAATGCGCATGAAAGCCCTGCACGAGCAGCGTGGTCTCATCGGGCGAATGCTCCGGCAGGCGGGTGGCCAGCTCTTCGACCTTGCGAACCTGCGGCAATGCCTCGAACTTCGCTTTGAGAACCCGCACCTGCTCAGGGGAATCGGCCAGCGAGATCGCGAACAACAGCGAATGGTCGGAGGCGGCGAAGATCCGGTTCTGCGTCTCGACCGATTCCAACCCGCTCGCCTGAAGGTGGAGCAGGTTGTGGTCGTACTCCACGCGGCTGGCAAGTTGACCATTCTTCCAGCTCAATGTCTGGGCGACGAGCAGCACGATCACCACCCCGGAGATCGACAGCACGGTGGCGGGTGCCCGCAGGATGGCCTGCCGCAGGAACTCGCCCCGGATGGGCGAGGGCAGCTGCGCCGCGGTTCGATGGCGGTCGGA
>PNLE01000159.1 GCA_013822855.1 Planctomyces sp. | reverse complement strand
GTCGGTGGAGGACACGCCGGTGGCCCGGCGGTTCGCCCATTTGACCAGTGGTTTATCGCAGCCGGAAGGAGTTTTTGCAAGTCCGGCGGGGGACTGTGGTTCGGCCACAAGGGGCGGCCGGGTGATGACACGGAGGAGTCAGTCGGAGGCGATCAGAGCGAACGGAGGAGTTCCTGCCGGGTGGCGCTGTTTTCCGGCGGGAAACCGGGGGGCAGGCTGCTGGAGGAGTTGTCGCCGGTGTCATTCCAGGGTGACAGGTTGCCGCCGGGGGCTCGTTCCGATCGTTGGCCGATGACGAACCACTGTTTCTGCGGGAACTCGGGGGTGGGGGCGATTTCCTGCCGCGAGACGAGCTTCCACGAGAACGGCAGCCGGCGCGATTGATGGTCGCTTTCCATGAAACAGAAGATGTTGTGCCGCACGTCGAGCGTTTCGTGCTCCTGGGGCCAGGGCTGGCGCGGCAGGGGCTGATCCAGTTTCAACAGCACGTCGGCCCGGATGGCACCCAGGCTGATCTCGGGCATCTGGCCTGCGAGGGGTCTCGGGGCGGCGAACGGCGGAACATGGGCGACGAGGGGCGGCTGGAGGAAAGACCGGATCGGCGGGGCGATGGTCAAGGTCATCAGCAGGGCCACGGCTCCCATCGCCCACAACCCTTGCCGGGGATGGCGACCCGTTGAGCGGCCGATGACGATCGCCAGCACCACCAGTGCGGCCAGCGACCAGTTGAGCACGTCCCAGGGGAGGCTGACGAACTTTTCGGGAAGGAAGAACTTGGCGGCGAACGCCAGCGCGAGGCCGCCGATGGTGGCAGTCACCACCCAGCGGAGGAACGTCGGCCAAACGAACTGCCAATCGCTCGTGGGATAGGCTTCGACCGACCGTTGGACAATGATCGCTGTCAGCACGCTGATTCCCGGAAGCAGAAGCAAAGCCGCCGCCGGTGTGCTGCGGGGATCGACCCACATCAGCGCGCCGGGAATCAACAGGCAAACGCTGAGAAATTGGACGGCGGGCCGGGCATCGCCCAGATGTCGGCGGAAGTGGTCGAACAGGTAAACCACCAACAATAGGCCCCAGGGGAGGAGCATTGTGGCCGCCACCAGGAGTGGAAACGTGACGAGGTGCTCGAGCAGGGCCCACAAGGGATTTGCCTGCCCCAAGGGATTGGAAGAACCGGCCCACCACGGGTTGATGCCGGTTTGGACGGAGTAAGTGAGCACCCACGATCCCACCAGGCCGCCGCACAGCAGCAAGGCCGCCAGATGGCCGAGCGTAATGGCGTATTCCTCTTTTCGTCTCAGGAAGAGGTAGCAGGCAAGGCTGCTGCCGAAGACGACGGCGGGAAAGAGGCCGCTGGAGAGGATCGCCAAGGCAAGGGCGAGATAGGGGACGACCCACTGGATGAGATCGGGCCAATCTTCCATCCAGCCGATATGCCAGACAAGGAGTGCGAATGTGAGAAAGAAGGCCGTGATGGGGAGTGCCGAACCGACACCACTTTGCATCTGCACGCCGACCGTGGTGAGGAACATCAGTCCCGCACCGAGACTGCCGACGGTGCCGATGAACTGGCGGCAATAGGCATAGAGGAGTTGCACCGTCAGCCAGAAGGCCAGAAGTGTCGGCAGCCGGATCGACCAGGCGTCGACATCCCCCTGAATGGTGGCGACGATGGCGATGAGCCAGACCTGGAGGGGTGCGATCTGCGGGATCGGCACCTCTTGGCAGCGGGGGACGACCCAATCGCCGGTGAGGAGCATTTCGCGGGCGGCGCGGCCGATCGTCGCTTCCGGCAGGGAGAGCGGTGTCTCGAGCGGAGCCAGCCACAGCATGGAGAAGGCGATCAGCCCCAGCACCCAGCATTCCGTCTCCAGCCACCACGGAGTGCGGCGGGAGGTGAGAAACGCCCACGGAGAAACTTCCAGCTCCAATGGAATCTGACCCACGGCCATCACACGCATCCTTGCGACGGAATGAAAAGTCTTCGCCCGGCTGCCCTCCTGTGGCATCCGGGATGAATTGAAATCGTGTTATAGCGGGTTTGCGGGTTTTAAGGCAAAGATTTCCAGTGGATGCAGGATGAGTCGGACACCTCAATCTTGCCAAGTCGAGGCGAAGACCCCATCTGGCCCATTTGACCCCCTGCCGATCCGACGTAGATTTTCATCAACACATCCTGTTGTCGAGATGCAACTCTCCATCCCGAGGTCGCCATGTCAGGGCCCACATTCTTCGATCTGCCACATCGTGAGACAAGTTCACGGTTGACGCATTCGCTCCTCCGGCTTTCGCGGCAGAAGTTCGGCGACACCAGCTTCTCCACGAACGAGTGGCCCGAGGGGCGACCGGCCGGCCTGCCCGATGAGACGTTCTGCCCGGTTTCGGCGGCTGCTCTCGATGACTTCATGCGGCGAAATGAAATCGCCGAGTGCCAGAGCGGCAAACTCGCCCCACCGATGGCGGACGCCATCGAACAACTTTTCGAGATTCCACCAGCGGCTCCGCTGCCCAACAAAGCTTCCAACGAGGAAGACAACTTTGCGGACGAACTGGCACCGATTGTCGACCCGGCCGAACGGCGTGTCGATTGGCGGATGAACTTGTCCGTTAAAGTGGCGGTGATCCGTGTCAGCAAAGAGCGATTGCCTTTGCCGCAGGTGATCGATGAGTTGATCACCCATCGCGGGGAACAGGGGGAGGCCCTGGATATCAGCTTCAGCGGTTGTGCGGTGGCAATTCCCGCGCGGTGGCTTCCCGGCGAGCGGTTGATCGTCCGCCTGCTGGCGGCTCAACCGACGATGGGCTTCGTCGACGCCGTCTCGACGGTTGCGCGTGTGACCGAATTGGGGCAGGGGATGTACAAACTTGTCTGCCGCCATCAGGTACCGCTCTCGGCCACGCAACTCGAGCGGTTGACGTGGTCAGCGCACGATCCGTGGTCGCCGCATGATGCCCGCGATGCTTCGTGGCCGATGTCGGAACCTCAGGAGATGCAGGCGACATGGTCGTCGGCCTTCAACGAGATGATGAGCCACGACGACATGGGCGTGACCTGCGTCATTTGAGCGGCTGATACGCATTTCAATTTGAAGGAGCGCTCGGGTGGCATGCCCCGCAGCTTTGTGCGGGCATGTTTTTGCGACTCTCAACGCGCCATTTCAAGTTGCGATTCGTATGAGACTTGTGGACGGGCCTTGGCTCGGTTGGCTGCGGATTAGCCCAAGGAAAAAGAGAAAGCCATTCCGAGATACTGGATCAACCAGTCCGGGAATGGCTTTCTTGTGTTCTGTGCGCCTGTGTGAACAGGCGTGCGAACTATGGTGTCTTGGGAGTGTTGTTGTCGTCGTCGTTATTGGCTTCGTAGAGGGCCACACCACCCAACGTGGTACCGAGGGCACCCAGGCCGATGGCGGTGAACGTGCCCCAGTTGGTACCACCACCCTGGCTACGAACCGGCGAAGCGGACGAGACCATCACCACGCCGTTCTTGGCGGCGGGAGGAGCAGTCCGTTCGGTCCAGACGCGGTAAGTCCCTTCGCTGTTGCCAGCGGAGACGTTGTAGACGCCACCCTTGAGGCCGCCCACGCTGAACTGGCCGTTGCGGTCGGAAGTGGTGCGAGCCACTTCCTGGCCGTTCTGGCGAACCACGACCATGGCACCGTTGAGCGAAACGCCCTGGGCATCCACGACGCGGCCGTTCAAGTGGCCACCGGCGAGCGCGACATCGGTCACGGGCGAGGCGGGGACAGTAGCGGCGACAGGTTGAGCAGCGCTACCAACACCGGCGGGCAGAACCGCACCGGCAGCCGCGACGGCCACCACAAAGCTCTTCGCAAAATCGAAACTCTTCATCTTGACAAGTCCTTTTGCACAGGAGTTTCCGGCGCGGGCGAAACTCCTGCCCGAACAGGACAGTCATTCCCCACGTGAAATCAACACGAACCTCAACAAGTCGTCTTGTTGAACAATGCCGCCTGCCCGCATCGGCCGACGAGTTCGTACATCATCTACATCGGTAGTCAATTGCCGCTTTCTGACCTCAACCTGTACATTTTCAAAAATACTTTGGAAATCCTGCCAAGACTTGAGCGGAAGATGACGACATGTCGACTTTCTTAAGGTATGTCGGCAAGCTGTGACGATTGAAACGTGATCATTCCGGCACAAATTGCCGATCGACTTCCGACCAATACGACTGATACCAGATTGTCAATCGATTCCCACTTCAACATGAGGCGGGATTCTGCCAGATCGACGCCACTGAAGGATCCAGCGACCGAGCACCACTAGCAGCCATCCCAGCCACCAGCCGGCCATTGCTCCCAGAAGATCCGCCAGCCAATCCTTCCAGTCGGCCTGGCGGCGAAAGTAAGGCTGCGTCAGTTCATCGAGGGCCGCATAGCCTGCGATCACCAGCATGGCGATCGCGAAGCGCGTCCAAGTCGCCCGGCGGAGCAGCTTGGCCCGCACGCCGAACAACAAGCCCAGGCATGCATAGCCCACAAAGTGCAGAATGTAATCCGGGAACCGGGGAATGACTTTCGGCACCACAGGTCGGTGCGTGAGGAAGAACATCAGCGGCCAATAAAGCAGCAGCATGATGAGCGTGATCGTCGAAATCGTGGTGATCAACCGCTTCACCGATGCGAACTCCCCGTCATTGTTGTCTCGCAAGTGATCATCCGACGTTTTCGTTCGGTGATCCCGCCAACGGTTTCATTACAACTGCATGTTCTGAATTTCACGATAGGCTTCGATCAGCTTGTTGCGAATTTGAAGTGTCAGTTTGAGTGCCAGGTCGGCTTCGCGGGCCGCCGAGAACGTCTCGACCATCGACAGGTCGTTGCCCGTCAAACTGCCGGCGATATCGGCGTGCATCCGGTTCTGATGGCCATTTACGGCTTCCAGCGACTGGCTGAACAACTCGGCGAACGAAGCCTGGGGGACGGCAGCAGCGGCAGATGACGGCATCGCCAACGGTTGCGACCACGCCCCGAAGGGCGACTGCAACCCCGGCACGGGAAACATCGACGGCTGGGAAATGCTACTACTCATCAACACCGCCCTATTAAATCGACTTCAAAAGCCAAACCCCACCAGCTTGTGCGAGTCTTCCCAACCATCAACTAACAACCTATCCCAACAACCGGAACGTGTTCTGAATCATCTCCTTTGTCACCTCCATCGTGGTGACGTTCGCTTCATAGGCCCGGCTGGCTTCCATCGCGTTCACGAATTCCGTGACGATATTCACGTTCGGATAGGAGACCTTTCCTTCCGCGTTGGCATGGGGATGGCCGGGTTCGTACACGATTCGCGGCGGCGACTTCGTATCGACCTCCACGGTCGAGGTGACACCCAGGCTGCCCGTCGAGGTGCCCTCGCCGATCGGCGTGGGCTGCATCATCACCAGACGACGTTGGAACGGCTCGATCTTCCCCTCTTCGTTCTGCGTCGTGTTGACGTGGGCGATGTTCCCCGCGATCGTGTCCATCCGCGTCCGCTGGGCGATGAGTGCGCTCGTGCTGATATCAAGGGTATGGAACATGATGGTTACACCTGCTCGCTGATTACGGATTGAAGCTGGCTATATTGCAGATTCAACAGCTCCGTCGCGAAGCTCTGAAGCATCGAGTTCTTCGCGATCTGCGTCATCTGCTGTTCGATGCTGCGGTTGTTCGCATCCTGGAATGTGATCCCCGGCTGTGAACCTTTATCCGTCGCCTGGAAGAGCGAATCGGGAAAGAAGGTTCGGCTCAGCGAACCATCGGCGGCGACAGTCTGCTGGTAATCTCGGGGATCCACCGGATTCGCCAACGGGGGATGCAGACTCCCCGTGTGAACTGTCTGGGCTTCATACGCCTGCTTGAGGGCGGTTTGAAACTGCGACACCGGCAGATCGCGCATGCGATAGCCCGGCGTATCGATGTTGGCCACGTTCCCGGCCAACACATCCTGCCGCAACTCGGCGAACTTCGCCGTCTGCTTGAGCAGGTTCGATGTATGGGATGTCAGGAGCTTGTCGAACATGAACAGTTCCTCGGGAGAGGAGTGAACGAGGAAGCGAAAAAGCAGAGAAGCAGAGAAGCCGGAGGGGAGAAGGTGAAAAGGAAAGAAGGGGGAAGCCAGAGGGATCACAAACACCCAACGTCAGATATCAAATGCCAACCAACCACTCCCCACCATCAACTGACAAAACACCAAAACGCCACACCCGGCTGGCGGGTATGGCGTCTGGTGATGACTTCCACTAGGCAGCCCGTGTTTCGAACGTGCTGATGATCGGCTCGGCGGTTTCCACCATCGGAGCCGGTGCGGCGATACGGTTGGAACCGGGCCCGCCACGCGGAGGATAGCCGTACTCGCGGAGCTTGCCCGAAAGTGTACGAATCCCGATCTGCAGGGCACGGGCCGTCTTCTCGCGGTTCCCTTCGAACCGGGTGAAGGTTGATTCGATCAACTTGCGTTCCATCTCGGCCAAAGTCAGGCCGGGAATGATGTCTTCCTCTTCCTGGGCGAGGGGCTTCTGGATCCAGGGTTCGATCATTTCGGCGGTCAGCTTGTGGCCGCAGTCGATCGAGCAGGCGCGATCCATCACGTTTTCGAGTTCGCGGATGTTGCCGGGCCACTTCCACTGACGCAGACGATCGAGGGCTTCGACCGTCAGCATGCGGGGAGGACGACCTTCCCGCACCGAAACGCGGTGAAGGAAGTGTTCGGCCAGCGTGGCGATATCTTCGGGACGTTCCCGCAGGGCCGGGACTTCGACCACATAATCCTGGAGAGCTTCCGCCAGATCGGCACGGAAGAGGTTGCGGCTGACGAGTTGTGTCAGGCGGATCGATGTCGAAGCCATGATGCGGACATCGGCCCGGATCGGTTCACCCGTGAGGGGATGCTCGCGGCGCTGCTGGCGGACCAGATTGAGCAGCCGGCGTTGGGCGGGAATGGCGAGGTTGTCGATGCCGTCGAGATAGAGCGTGCCACCCTCGGCCTGGTGAATACGGCCGGGCAGGTGCTGGCGGCCATCTTCCTGGGGAGGACAGGGAGCGCCGAACAGTTCGACTTCCAGGGCTTCCACCGAGAGGACATGGCAATCGACGCGGATGAACGGCCGGGAACCACGGCGGCTGGCTTCATGGATCGACTGGGCGGCGATTGTCGCACCGGCACCCGGTTCGGCGACGACCAGCACGGAGCCGACTTGTTCGGCGGCATGCTGGATCTGCTGGCGGAAGGTTTGCATGGCCGGGCTGTGGCCCACCATGTCCCGCAAGTTGCGATTGGAGATCTGTCGCTTGAGGCGGCGGTTTTCGGAACTCAGGCGGCCACGTTGGGCGGCACCCGAAACCAGCTGATGGAAGACGGTCGCGTTGACCGGCCAGGCGAGATACTCGACACCGGCGACCATCGACTGCTGAGCCAGCTCACCCGGATGGGAAGCCACCTGCAGAAGCTGAGTGGCCCAGCCCCGCTGCGAGATTTGACCCGCCAGTTGGGCCACTGAGTCCTGAAGACCCAGCGGGCCGACCAGGCAGATGTCCGACGGGACGGTGGCCAGGATCTGGACGGCGGCATCCACCGTCGCACACCGCTTCAGATGGAAGCCGGCAGTCTGGACATCGGCCGCCAGGCGGTCGCCGATCGAAGGATCATTCGTGACGACCAGCACGCTGATCGAGCTGTCCACCGGAGCAGACACACGCCGAGGAAATGGAATGATGTCGGGATTCATAAGCGATCTTCGACAGGAGGGAGGGGGGCGGGAATTGAACGGGAGGCGGGAGGGAAGGCGAGGGGAGAGGCGGCGGAGAAAGGCAAGACGCATTCACAAAGTGACAGCTGCTCTCGAACGAAAGCGGCGGTGCTTTGGAACAGGTCTTCAGGACAAAGTTTGATGAACCAACCGGCACGCGGAATCGGTGACTGAAGGAACGAACAAACGCAGGCGAGGTGAATGTTTTTTGGGAAGGGAGTGAATCGAATGATTCAAAGTCAGATGGGATCGAACAGGCGGGAGACGGTGTCAACAGGCCTCGGAACGAGGCGGAAGAGACGGGTGAAAAGGCGATGGGAGAGGACGGCGGGATGGGCGGAACTGACATGAACGTCAGCGATGAGCGGTGTGTAACTAACTTTCCCAAACGACGCGAGACCGGTTTTCCGCAAATTCTGCGGAATCGTAGGCGGAAGCGGCGGCGAGTGCCGAAGAAGCGGCGGAAAGTGCCGTTCGGACCTCATTCTGGTGCTCGGAAAGGGCTGTTGTTGCCGCTCCCTCGAGTGCCAGAAGCTCTTCCGTGAGGCTGGTGATCTCTTGAATCAGGCTTGCCAGAGGCCCCCGCTCGGCTTCCGGCAACATTTGGGCTTGCGTACGGATGTCACGCCACTCCTCGCCATATTCCCGGCGGTGTTCGACGAGGGCATCGAGCAGTTGCTGCTTGTTCGTCAACAAGGGGACAAGATCCGTGTAGTTCTCGAGCCGGATCAGTTCGGCCTGCTCGATCGAGAGTTTGCGGATCGCCAGCGTGTAACTCTTCCAGAGGTTCAGCGCCTGCAGCGTCGTCATGCGATCGGACATCAAAGCCTCGGCAGTCTGGCCTCTTCTCCCGGAGTACCGGGCGAGGGTTGGTCTTCCCCCTCGCTCATTCCGATGGGAGAGGGACGGGGTGAGGGCGAGTCCCAACGGATGACGCGTCTCAACACAAGAGACTTCATTGCGTGCCGCGGGCCCTCCCGGTGAACATTGCTGGACTCGCCATGCCCATCGGGAAGACCCTCACCCGGCCTGCGGCCACCCTCTCCCGGAAGACCGGGAGAGGGTTGAAGCCTCACTTCAGCTGTTGCGGGTTGGTTCCGGCAGCTGCTTGGCCCGCTTGGAGACATCGGTTTCCAGCGTTCCGAAGGCCTGCTCGTAGCGCTGCAGCGAGACGCCCAGCGCCGCCCAGAGTCGCTTCGCCGTGTAATAGTTCATCACCACTCGCTCGGAAATTTTGATGTTCCGGGCGGAGTTCGAAAAGGGCATGGGATCCAAGCCAAAGTCGACCACCACTTCCTCGGGCGTCCCCGCGACCCGCGCGAAGTTCGAGTAGAGCGGCTTCAGATCGATGGGTTCCTGGATACTGGGCTGTGAGGCACCATTGGAACTTGTTGCGGGTTGTCCTTCGGCCATGAGGCTTCCTTCCGTGTCAGCAGGCAAACAACTATCTTGAGGGCGGTCACAATGACTGCGGAACTCGACTCGGCCTGATCAGCCGGGCGATCCGGCTGTGATCATCGGGCGATTCCCCCTGCGGGTCAATTCTGTTTCCACGGACGACCCCTGAGAGACACTTTCATGGCCGAACATTGGATCCTCGCCATCGACTCCGGCAACAGCCGGGTCAAGTTCGGCCTCTTCCGCCACCAGACGAACCAGCTCTTCCATGAACCGGTCGAGTTCATCGCGAACGATCTGCAATCGCCGCTGCCTGTGGAGTTGCTCCGGCAGTGGTGGCGGCGGGCGGAAACAGGGGGAAGTGCGGGTCTGCATTCCATCGCCGGGGGATCCAATCCAAAGGCGCTGGATTGTCTATTGGCCGAATGGCCCGGCGCGGCGGGGAACTCGATGAGCACGCCTGATTTCTGGCCCCGGCCCCATGTGGTTCGGAGCGGCCTGGAGCTTCCCCTCGCGATCGATGTCGAGGCTCCCGAGCGGGTGGGGCTGGATCGGCTGTTCAACGCGGTCGCTGGCAACACTATCCGCCGCCCCGATCAACCGGCTCTTCTGATCGACGCGGGGACCGCCACCACGATCGATTGGCTGGATGCCCAGGGCCGGTTTTGTGGAGGCGCCATTCTGCCAGGGATCGAACTGGGGGCGCGGGCACTGCATCAATACACGGCTCTGTTGCCACTGGTGAGCCGGCAGGAACTGAGTGCTCCGCATCCCTCGTCAATTGGTCGCAACACGCGGGCCGCGATGTCGAGCGGGTTGTATTGGGGCCACGTGGGGGCGATCCGCGAACTCTCTTCCCGCATGTCGACGGAAACGGAGCCTCCCGTGATGCTGCTCACCGGCGGCAGCGCGGGAATCCTCGCCGACGAATTCCCCGAAGCCCGCCACATCCCGGCCCTGGGCCTCTGGGGCATGATCCTCTCGCTGCCACAGCTGCGACAATCCACCTAAGGCTTCATCGAGTCACAGGGAAGCGGCCAAGAAGTCATGGTCGGGACGACTTTTTGTCGGGCTGCCCCTGTTTTTTTTCGGCTTGCCACTGGGCCCACGCTTCGACTTTCATCTGCCGGGTGGGTGGGGTGGTGCCGCCGATTTTCGGCTGGTCTTCGGCGGGTACGAGAGCTTCCAGCGTCCTGAGGATCTCGCTCGTCACGTTGTCGGCGTGTTCCGTCCAGGCCTGCTCGATAAGTGGCTCGACGAAACGCGGATTGCCCGTCTCGCGGATCAATTCGATCGCCCGCAATCTCGCCCGCGGGTTGTCGTGCTGGCTTCGACGCAACAGTTCGGCGATCGCCTGGTCGTCGCGGAGTTGGCAGAGCGCGACCAGTGCGGTCTCCGTCAGCTCGGCATCGGTCGATTGCAGCAGCAGTGGCCTCAAGGCCCCCACGCGGGAACCATCGCCCACAGGGAGTCCATCGATCAATTGAGGGTTCCCGCACGCGCCCGCCGCCCGCACAGCCACCAGCCGGACGGGGCGGTTTGTGTCTTCGATGACGGGGGCGAGCCACAATCCGCGATCCATGCCGGGATGTGCCAAGACATAGCGGCAACCCGCCAGCCGGATATCGGGCCAGCGATGATGAATCGCCAATTGGGCGATCACCGCCGCGTCGCCCCCGGTGTCGCGGTCGATCGCCCACATCACTTCCTGCCAGACCTGC
Organism: Planctomyces sp.; assembly: GCA_013822855.1. GTDB lineage: Bacteria > Planctomycetota > Planctomycetia > Planctomycetales > Planctomycetaceae > Planctopirus. Next base: position 772 of record PNLE01000159.1, on the reverse strand, counting down.
TGATCCTGCTCCTGCCTCATGAAGTCCCCCAGGAGCTTCAATGAAACACGGCTCAACGTCCGGGTCGCGGCCAGTTGCCGGAGGGCGGCGGCGCGTTGACGTCTTTGCGCGACATCCAGGGGGTTCATCTCCAACACCAGCCGCACGGCTTCGTCATGCGGAGCGAATAACTCCTTCGCGAGGGGTGCGAATTGAGCTGGCGGAACCTTGAGAACGGCTTCCGTGAGATACGGCAGACTGGCGGGGAGGCTCTTGGCGAGCATTTCCAGACGATCAGCCCGTTCGGCACTGTCTTGGGGGAGTTTGAGGATCGTTGTCAGTTCGGCAGTGATCTCCGCCACCGACCAGACGCCGCTTTCCGACGATCCCTGGATGACCCCTGAGTTCATCGATGACGGATCGGTGATCGGCGCCGAGTTGGCGGTGGGTGCTGCCAGGAGGGTCGCTGGCAATCCTTGAAGTCGTGCGAGTTCCCTCACGGCGGCCAGGCGCTCTTCGCGCGGGCCATGGATCGGGAAAAGGGGGGTGAAGCCGAGATGCTGGCCGAGCGATGCCAGGGCGGCTTCGCGGGCCGGGCCGGCACCTTCCGCCAGGAGTTCCAGAAGCAGCGGTGAAGCGAATTCGAGCGGCCACTCCGCCAGCATCGTCGCCAGCGCGGTCTGCACATCGAGGCTGCGGTCGTTCACCAGGGGCCGGAGGATCGCCGCATGCCGGGCGGAAGGCTCTTGACCAAACCGCGTCACCACAGCCGCCCTCACCCGCGGGGGATAGG
>PNLE01000158.1 GCA_013822855.1 Planctomyces sp. | reverse complement strand
TTCTGCCCTGAGAACCTGACAACCACCTTTCTGGAGCACTTCCGCACGGCGTTGAAAGAACGTGGTACGGCCTGTGCCGTCGATCCGCTGAGCGCGAAGACCGCGATCCTGCAGATCGAGACGGCGATCAAAGCCGGTGCCCATGTGCTGACTGGTGATTGGCGAGATCCCGCCGCTTGGGAACCGGTGCTGCTGGGCGATGTTCCCGCCGGAGACGCGATTCTCGCTGCCGATCTGTTCGTGCCTGCCGCCTCGTTGATCCCTTACGAGGCCATCGAGGAACTGTTCGCAGCCGATGCCGCCTGCTCCTCGGCACTGGCGGCGTCGATCTTCGGCGGCTCGGCATCCGCGAATCAACTGGCGGCACAACTGGGTGCGGGCTGTGTCGTCATCAACGACCTCATTGCCCCCACGGCCGATCCCCGAGTCTCTTTTGGTGGCGCGCGCTGGAGCGGTTACGGCCGCACACGCGGTGCGGCGGGGCTCTTGGAGATGACCACGCTGCAAGTCGTCATCGAACCCCGCTGGAACTGGCGGCCGCATCTCGCCGTTCATCCTCCCGTCCGACTGCTCAAAGGTCTTTCGAAGTGGTGCCACGGCTCGGGAAAACTGGCGAGGGAAGGTCTCGGCCAGTTGTTCGGGGCGATGTGTGTGTCCCGCAAACCACGCCCTTCGGAAGACCTCAGGGACGTGCCACCCACGCGCCAGTGACAGTTCGATCGCTTCGCACATCCTAAGCCGCTGCCTGCTATCATCCCTCACAACATCGTTTCCCAGAGAAGTCGGATACCCATGATTCGTCAGTCAACGCAACAAGTCGCCGTCGTCGGGGCCGGGCTGGGTGGCCTGGCCGCCGCCTGCACACTCGCCGCCCGTGGTTACCAAGTCACCGTCTTCGAACAGAACACCTGGTCCGGCGGCAAGGCCGCCGTTCTGGAGGAGGAGGGCTTCCGGTTCGACATGGGGCCGACGATCCTCACGCTCCCCTCGGTTCTGAAGCGGATCTTCGCCGAGGCGAAGCGGCCCATGGAGGACTATCTCGACCTCGTGCCGCTCGATCCCCAGTGGCGGTGCATCTTCGACGACGGCGAAGTGCTCGACCTGGTGGCGAATGTCGACGACATGTACCGCCGGATCAACGAATTCTCGGACAACCCCGCCGCCGGTCACGGCTACCGAAAGTTTCTCGATTACTCGGCCCAACTCCACGAGATCAGCGAGCGGGTCTTCTTCTGGCGGTCGGTCGGTTCGATCAAGGATATGTTCCAGGCCGGGGAACTGTTCGATCTGCGCGGCCTCAAGGATGTGCTCACGCTCCGCATGGGCCGCTCGGTCGCGGGAACCGTCCGCTCGTTCATTCCCGACGCGCGGGTCTCGCAACTGGTCGACCACTTCACGCAGTATGTCGGATCGTCGCCCGATGCCTCGCCCGCTGTGCTGTGCGGCATCGCCCATATGCAGACCCAGGAAGGGATCTGGTATCCCATGGGCGGCACTCGCGCCGTGCCGGTCGCCCTCAAGAAGCTGGCCAGCGATCTGGGGGTCGTCTTCCGCGAAGGTTCATCCATCGAGAAGATCAACAAGGCCAGCGGCAAGGTCGTCAGTGTCGTGACGGCAACGGGCGAGGTGTTCACCTGCGATGCGGTCGTCTCGAACGCCGACTGCGTCCGCATGCATGAGGAACTCCTCACGACCGAAGACAAGTCCCGCTTCTTGAGCGAACGCGGCTACGAACCCGCCTGCTCGGGCGTGGTCCTGTATCTGGGTCTCAAGGAGCGTTATCCGCAGCTGCTCCATCACAACTTCGTCTTCTCTCGCGACCCGCACGAGGAGTTCCAGGCGATCTACCAGCAGGGAGTCCCCGCGCCCGATCCCACCTGTTACGTCTGTGCGCCGGCCGTCACCGAACCGGGCGTCGCTCCCCCCGGCGGCGAGGCGCTCTACATCCTCGTCCACACCCCTTACCTGCGCGAGGGACAGGACTGGTCGAAAATGTTGCCCGAGTACCGACAGGTGATTCTCGACAAGCTGAAGAAGTCGGCGGGCCTGACGGATATCGAAGACCGCATCGTCTACGAATCGGCACTCACGCCGCAGAGCATCCAGGACCGCTATCGCGTGCTGAAGGGGGCGATCTACGGGCTGGCCAGTCACGGCAAGTTCATGGGGGCCTTCAAGCCTGCCAACCGTTATGCGGCGGTGAAAGGCCTTTACCTCGCGGGAGGGAGTGCCCATCCGGGGCCGGGGATGCCGATGGTGATGATGTCCGGCTGGATCGCAGCCGATTCCCTCGACCAGGACCGTGTCGTCGAACCCGTCCGCCGGGACACGATGGCCGCCACGCTGTAGAGTCTTGGCCGGTGACGCCATAGGTAGGGTGCGTCTCGACGCACCAAATTGGCGACCTTGCCGGGAACGGTCTTGCAGGTGGAACGTCGGACATGGTGCGTCGAGACGCACCCTACGAAGATTCTGGAACGAACAAGGCTGGTGCGGCGGGATGAGCGATGGGCTTCCTCTGTTCAAAAAGCCGTGGTTCGAGTGGTTTGCCTGGTATTCGAAGGGGTATCTGGCGAAGCATTTTCGCGCTTTAAGATTGCTCAAAACGGGGCGGCCTGTCGTCGATTCCGCCGAGCCGTTGATCGTCTACATGAACCACGCCTCGTGGTGGGATCCGATCGTCGGGCTGCTGATCGCGAAAGAGCTGTGGCCGGGCCGCACCCATTATGGGGCGATGGATCGGGAGGCACTCCAAAGCTATAAGTTCTTCGAGAAGGTCGGCTTTTTTGGTGTGGAACGTGGCTCGCCGCGCGGGGCGGCGCAGTTCCTCAAGACGGCGAAGGCGATCACCGGCACACCCGCGACCGCCCTGTGGATGACACCCCAGGGCCGCTTCGCCGATGCGCGGGAAAGGCCATCGGAATTGATGTCCGGCTTGCCTCAAGTGCTAACCAAGCTGGAGGCAGGAACAGTCCAGCCGATCGCCATCGAATACACCTTCTGGAACGAGCGGCTGCCGGAGGTCTTGGTCAGTCTGGGGCCGACTTGCCGCGTCGCCGATCTGCCGCGCGACCGGGAAGCCTGCCAGCACCGGCTCTCGGAATTGCTTGTTCAGGCCCAGGATGAACTCCAAGCGGCCGCCATGCATCGCGACCCCGCCCTCTTCGACAGCCTCATCGAAGGCCGGCAGGGGATGTCGAACGTCTACGGGTTGTGGCGCTCGTTCAAGCGGGGTTGGAGCAGCCGGTAGCCTGCCCTACGTCGGATTGCCCAGGCGGTCGCCGGGTTGCAGAGGGCGGCCGCGGAGGTAGTCGATGGCCGACATCGCGCGCTTGCCTTCGGGTTGCAGCGTGATGATCTCCAAGAGGCCATTGCCAGTCTGAGCCGTCAGTCGCTGGCCCTCGAAGTGCAATTGGCCCAGGTCGGGTGACGCGGGATCGATGGGATCTCCGGCATGCGCCACGGCTTGCAGAAGAGCCATGCGGAGGGGGGGCTTCCCGGCGGAATGCAGCAGGGTGAAGGGGCCGGGCCAGGGCTGCATGCCGCGGATGTGGCGCTCGATCTCCACGGCACTTTTCCGCCAGTCGATGAGGCCATCCTGCTTCGTCAGTTTGCCGACATGCGTGACGAGGGATTCGTCCTGAGTCACTTCTTCGCAGGTTCCTGCTGCAATTTGATCGATGACACGCAGCGTGAGGGGGACGGCGAGTTCCGCGAGGCGGCGTTCGAGCGAGCCGGTTGTTTCCTGCGGGCCGAGGATCAGTCGATCCACCCCCAGCATGGGGCCAGCGTCGAGCTTGGGAACCAGCCGGATGATGGTCACTCCGGCCTCTTCGTCTCCCGCGAGGACCGCCGCATGGATGGGTGTGGCACCGCGGTACTTGGGCAACAGCGAGGCATGGACATTGATCGTTCCCAAACGGGGAAAGTCAAGCACTTCGCGCGAGAGAATCTGGCCATAAGCGGCCACAACGGAGAGATCGAGATCGAGTCCCTTCAGCCAGCCGGCGTGTTCGGCGTCGCGGATCTTCACGGGCTGATGAACGGGGATGCCACGTTCGTTCGCCAGTGCGATGAGCGGATTCTCATGCTGATGATGGCCCTTGCCGGTCTTGGTGGGCTGCGTGATCAGGGCCACAACGTGATGCGAAGTGCTCGCGCAGAGACCTTGAAAGACGGGGAGTGCCAGGGGGCCGGCACCTAAGAAGGCGATCCGCAATGGGTTCATCGACAAGGCCTGTCAGCAGGGGTCGGAAGTCAGTTGGTGGGTACGGTTGGGGCCATCTGGGGAGGGGTTTCCAGGCCCGTCCGCGATCTCTTGAGGGAATTGTGGAGCAGCGGGTTCGGGTTCGGCAAACCAGTGGTGGAATCAGCCGGTTTTTTTCCGGCTTTGCAGAATGTGCCGAAAGTCGAGCGGGGAAAAATACTCACATTTCCAGCTGGAAAACGACGATATTGATGAGTTCGGAACTTCCTGTCGGAACATCTTGACCTGCCTGCGGGGTTCACCTACAACCCGCCCACACACAACGCCGACGCCAAGAGTCATGGATGACAACGGGTGATCTTCAGTGGTGTGCACTCGACACTCGTGGTGGGCTCGCCGGTTAATCTCTTCTGAGGCCGCGTGAACTCTTTCTCCGCGAGTGCTCGCAGTCAATCCCCTCCTCCGCTCGCGACCCCTGTCTCGCTAATTCCGGCACCGATTTGTTCTTTCCTTCACAGGAAGGCGCCCATGCCTCGCTTTTCAATCGCCCTTTGGGCCTCGCTCGCCGTTCTCGCTCCACAGGCCAGTGCCAACGCGCAATGGTTTGGAGGCAACTCCGGTTGCAACACCTGCAACACCGGGGGGGCCAGTTTCGCTCCACCACCGATGTTCCAATCGGCCAGCTTCAACAACTGCGGCACCTGCGCCCCGGTTCAAAGCTGCGAAGTGGTGCAGCAGCCGATCATGCAGACCTGCTACCAGACGGTCCCCGTGACCGAATACCAGCAGGTCAAGCAGACGGTGAAGCGGCCGATCGTCGAGACCCGCTACGTCGAACAACCCGTGACCGAGTATGTCCCTGTCACCGAACAGAAGACCTGCGAAGTCCCGACGGTCTCCTACCAGAACGTCACCGAAATGCGGACCCAGACCCGCAACATGGGTTACTGGGTCACCAACTACCAGCCCAACTGCAAGGTGTCACCTTGCGAGCGTGACAGCCGACCGGGCATGGCCGGCTGGTGGAATCGAACCACCCAATCCGCCCGCAACGCCTTCACACCGGCATACACCGCCCAGCGGCAGTATGTCGCCAAAACCTGCGTGCAAACGGTTCCCGTGACGCGTCAAGTCGCGATCCAGGGGACCCGGCAAGTCGCCTACAATGTGACCACGATGGTTGCCAAGCAGTCGACCCGCAAGGTCGCTGTGAATGAAGTCCGCTATGTCGACGAGGAAGTGACCGCGATGCGGCCCATCACCGTGATGCGGACGGTTCCCATCGGCAGCCAGATGGCCTTCGCCCCCATGGGCGGCGGCACCGCGACGGCCTGGGGCCCGGTGTGGGGTGGCCCGCAGACGGTGCTCGCTCCGACCGTCGATCCCAACTTCTCGCGATCGGCCACAGACATCCGCGCCCGCAGTGCCAATCGGGATGAACTCAACCGGGCCGACCCGGATCGTCCCGACAACCGCACCACCAGCGGCGGCCTGCCGGCCAGCAAGATCAGCCTGCCCGTGCAGCCGCAACCCACGCTCCTCAACGGCCCGACGGCGGATGTCCCGACGACTCCCGCCAAGCCCGATACCATCAGTCCCAAGTCGAAGGGGGTCATCATGACGGCCTCGCTGAAGACGGTGCTGGATCAGGAAGAGCCTAAGATCGTGCCCCGGAAATCCCTGACGGCACCCACCGATACACCTTCGATCGTCCGTGCCCACCGCTGGGTGGCCCGGACATCGGACTCTGAAACCCCTCCTGCGACCGTTTCTTCGACCATCTCCATGGTTGATGCGGACCGCTAACCCAGGCACCCCATGCCTGTCCCCTCTGTTCGTGTTCGAAATGTCCCCCCCAACCCCCGCGGCACCGGTTTCATACCGGTGCCCATTTTCTTTTTATAGACCTCAAAATTTCGGTGAAATGACACAGTGTAGGGGCTGCGGAGAGGTGAAGTTCCCTGATGGGTTCGCCGTGCAAGTGAAGCCGTACGTCCACCCAAACCCTTGAAGTGGCCGACATCCCTTAGGCTCGGGATTGACTTTCTCCGTGGCCAAAGTGATGATTGAACGAGATGAATCCGCGTGCGAAGTGGCTCCGGGAGCCGCTTGAATCCGTGGAAACCAAGGCCCCAGCTGGCTTGGAACAGCGTCGTTGAGACTGTTTTGTCGTGAGCGGGGAGAAGTGACTCCCGCCTCCGGCTGCTCCGACGTATCATGAGTCGATGCGTGGAATTTTGTCTTGCAGGCAGGCTGACTCGGCTTCCCAGGTGATGAAGCCGAGACTGACGTCTGTGCCGAGCGACAACCTTCCGCCACGTCGTCTTCCGTTATAAAGAGAGACACCTCAAAGCTTTGCGGACGTTTGTTCCGCCGTGTCAGAGGTTGATCCGGAGAAAATCATGTTTGGTATGCCCGGTGGCTGGGAATTGCTTGTTGTTCTGGGGATCGTCCTCCTGCTCTTCGGGAACCGCCTTCCCAGCGTGATGCGATCGCTCGGACAAAGCATCACGGAATTCAAGAAGGGGACCAAGGAGGCCGAACAGGAGCCCGACAAGATCGACGATCAGGAAGCGAAGGCCTGATTGAGGAGTATACCGTCGAACTTTTTTCGAATGTTGACGGTGTGGCTCGCATGGACGTGCGGACTCGATGGAACTGTGGTTTATCAGCCTTGGGCCGCGTCACTGAAGAGATCCGATCGTGTGACACAGCCTTGGATCTGGGCGTTAGGCAGCGTGCGAATTTCATCAGCGAGGATTTGAATCATGTTTGGTGCACCTGGTTGGCAGGAAATGATGGTCGTGGGGATCATCGCCCTCCTGTTGTTCGGCAAGCGTCTGCCCGAAGTGGCCCGCAGCCTTGGTAAGGGATTGACGGAATTCAAAAAAGGGGTGGCCGGGATTACGGACGACGTGCAAAGCGCCGTCTATACTCAACCGGAAAGTTCCAAGACGTCGCGTCCCGCATCACGGGATGAGGATGAACCGGTCATCGCCAGCGCGCCGAAGTTCACCCCTCCTGCGGAACCACCGGCCTGAAGCCGTGGCCTTCCGGCGGGATAAAATGTTTTGTCGATGTGAGTCAAGAGGGCCCTGGCCCGCACTTCGAGGGATGGTGCGTCATTAATCCCGCAGTTTCTGAATTGAGAGCGAACTGATGGCTTCCGAGTTTCTGGGCATTCTTGAGACCTTCCCCAATCCCTGCCCCGAGCGGGATTACTCGATCGAGACGGTTTGTCCCGAGTTCACCTCGCTCTGCCCCAAGACGGGCCAGCCCGATTACGGCACACTGATCATCACCTATGTTCCCGATGAGAAGTGCTTCGAGCTGAAGTCGCTCAAGATGTATCTGCAGGCCTACCGCAATCACGGGGCTTTCTACGAGCGGGTCACCAACATGATTTTGGACGATCTGGTGGCAGTGACCGCTCCCCGCAGGCTCACGCTCGTCGCTCAGTTCACGCCCCGAGGCGGTATCCGGACCAACGTGACCGTCAGCTACGTCAAGCCGTGAGGCGAATTGACGCAGGGGTTTGGCGGAGTTGGGGCAGGCGACTTCTCATCGGTATGGTCTTTCCGCACGTTTATCAGTACGTGTTGATGTGTGGCACGGAGTGAGCTCAGGCACTCCAGGGGCCTTAATGCGGCTGTGGACAACTTTCCTCTGCTCATAATCCGGGCGATTCCTTGTTCAAAGGCGCGTCGTTGTTTGTCGCGCAGGCAAATCGATCTGTCTCGCGGCTATGCACATGTGCAGGTATTGCGACGCGTGAGTCGACTCGACTAGGGCTAATCATCAAAAGAGTTGATGAAATACCTCGTTAACTTTGTGTTTGGAATGGAAAGAGATCGCTTTTGATCATTGCGGTGCGATCTTTGCTCGGGAGAATACCAACGAGTCATTTTCGGGTCCCAGCTGGCTGGCCGACCTAATTGGTGACAGTTGTTGATTTCTTTGTTCCAACTGCGGGGACAAGCTTGCATTAGTGGTCATTCCGCCGTGTGATGGTGGTCTGATCGCGGGTGTCGAGCCTTACCTCCGGGTTGAGACAAAACGTCCCGCACTCCCTTGGCTCCATTCATGCCCACACTCACTGCCATGACATGGTTTTACCGTCTGTTTGGCGAAGAATTCGGCCCGGTGCCACACGAAATGCTCGTGGCACTCCTGGATAACGGCACGCTTTCAGCTTCCGACGAAGTGCGAGCCGAAAATGGTACCCATTGGCTGCCGATTCAAGAGGTCTTGAACGCGCCCGAAGATCAGACGCTCGCATCGGCTGGCCAAGCCACCCTCGAAGGATTGGGCGATACCCAGAACGGCTGGTACTGCAAAGTTCTCGGCCGTGAACTGGGGCCGATGGGCTTCGATGAGATTCAATCCTTCGTGGAAGAGGGCCAACTGGGTGCCGAAGCCGAGGTGAAGCTCGGTTCGGGCGGCAAATGGCGAACGGTTCGTTCGATTGGCCGATTGATGGCTGTGCTTCCTTTCCAAAAGGGTGAGCATAAGATTCCGGAAGGTCGCTCGTCTAAGGAATTCGACATCCCGTCGCAGGTTTCCGCCGCGAAGCCGGTGGATGCTCCCCGTCCGAGCTCGTCCCGCTCACGCATCAGCGATGAATTCGATGATGAGGAAGAAGACGAGGAGGAAGAACGTCGCCCGCGTCGTAAAAAGAAGCGCCGCCGCTCTTCCGACGCCCAAGGTTACGCCGGTGGGACACCGCCGTTCGGTATGCCCGCGTTTTTCCCCGGAGCCCCTGGAGCAGGATTTGGTGGCTATCCGCCCGCAGCCACTCCCGGCTACGGCATGCCCGCCATGGGTGGTGCGTACGGGAATCAGTGGGGCCAACCTGCGGCTCCCGCTCCCGTCGATCATCTCTGGTACGCCTGGATCGGCGGCCAGGAATACGGTCCCATTGAATACAGCCAGCTCACCCAATGGGCCGCCGCTGGCCAACTGGCCTCGTCTGATTACGTGAAACAGGGTCAGACCAGCCAGTATGTGCTCGCCACTACGATCGCCGGATTGATGCCCCCCGCCGCACCGGCCAAGCCCGTGGTGCAGGCTCCGGCTGTCGTCACTCCCGCAGTGGTGACTCCCGTCGCTGTTGCGAAAGTGGCCGAAACGTCTGCTTCGACAGAGACTGCCAAGGCCAGTGATTCAGCTTCCTCCGCCACGGTGAAGAGCAGTGATACGCAGGCGATGTCCGCCTCGGACACAGCCAAGCTCTCCCGTAGTGGTGAATTGGCCACGGTTGCCGAGGTCAAACCTGCGGCGGAACTGGAAGCACCGAGAGCCGCTTCGTCGAGTTATTCCTCGGCATCCACTGCTTCGTCGGGAGCCTCCTCCTACGGCTCATCGGGTGGTGGTTACGGATCGTCTTCCGGGTTTGGCGGCGCTTCCGCTCCCTCGCGGGCCATGCCACCACGCCCCATGCCGAAGAAGAAGGCCGCCGCCGAACGTCCCGAGTGGTTGGACGATGCCATCGAAGCCGTCAAATCCCCCAAGGGACTTGTCGCAGCCGGTTTGATCGCACTGGTCGGCCTTTACTTCTGCATGGGCTTTCTACCGGCGAGCACGGGGAGCGATCGCGCTCTTCAGGCCAAGCTGGAGAGCGTCCTGACCAGCGTGAAGAAGTTGCGGGAAGCGAAGGCACCTGCTCCGGAATGGGAGGCGCTGGCCCAGTCTGCGAAGAAGGATTATCCAAAAGACTTCATCGACAAATTGCAGCAGTCCGCTAGCCGCAAATACCCCTACAAGCAGTTGCACCTCTGGTGTGTCCGTGACCGCTTGGACAAGATGATCGCCAACTCCCGCACCAAGATCTCCCACGAAGAGCGAGACTTCGAGAACAACCTGCGAGAAGCGGCCAAACTGCTGGGTATGCCTTCCACGATCGCGGCCGCTCCGGAAGTCGCCGCCTCCACGGAAAAGCCAGCCAGCGGTGCCCAGTAGCACTGATTACTTGACCTTGATGCATCTCGGACGGAGATCATGGGCGATGCCGATGATCTCCGTTTTTCTTTGCTCATTGATGAAGTGGCCTCATCCCCTCAAGGATTCGTGAGCGGCACCTGTTGGGGATGCTTCAGGTAGGCGATCAAGTCTCGAACCTGCTCGGGCGAGAGTGGTTTCAGAATTTCCTCGGGCATGGGGGACTGCTCCGTCGGCGACAACTCGGCGATCTCGCTTCGTTCAAGGGTGACCCGCTCAGTCTGCGTCTGCAACGTGAGGGTGCGGGCCGTCTGTTCGACGATGACACCCGAGATCACGCGACCATCTTCGAGTTCCGCGATCGACATCCGGTAGTCCTTCGAGACGACCGCACTCGGGTCGATGATGTTCTCCAGCAGATAATCGAGGTTGGAACGCTGGGCCCCCGTCAGATCGGGGCCGATCGCGCCCCCTTCGCCGTAAAGCTTGTGGCATTTCGAGCAGTGCTGCGTGAAGAGCCGCCGGCCCTCGGCGAGCGAGGCTTGGGCGAAGATGTCGGTGGTCAGCTTCGCCTTGAGATCGGCGATCGTCTGCCGCTTGTCGGCACTCGTCTCCCGCACGCCGCCCCAGAGGGTGACGAGCTGTTCATCGAGATCTTTGTCACGCAGCGATCGCATCTGCCGGATGTCGAACGCCGTCAGGTCGGCGGCGGGAATCTTCTCCTCCGCCACGGCTTGCATGAGGGCACGGGCGTATTCCTTGCGAGTCGTCAACAGGGCGATGATCTGCGGCCTGACCGGTGCCCGGAACGAGCGGTAGCTGGCGGCGATCTGCTTGCCGATGAGGGGACGGTCGGCCTTCTCACTCTTCCACTGGGCCAGCCCCCGGGCGGCGGCCACGTTGAAGCGGGCCTCCTTGAGGAGCGGCACCAGAATCTCCGCCAGGTCTTCGGGCTGGCTTTCGGAGAGCGTCGCCAAGGCGGCCAACCGGCTGGCGGGATCGGCCGCGACATCCAGAGCCACCAGCCTCACATCCGCCATCGCCCGGCCATCTCCGAAGAGAATGCTCAGATCGCGGAGGCTGTTCTTCAATGACTCGTTGATGTCAGGGCTTTCCATCGTCCCGGCCATGGCGACAAACTCAGGCCAAGCCGCCGGGGCTTTCGCCTTCCGCCAGCCTTTGAGACCCGCCGTCATGCCCAGCACGACATCCCGTGTGAGCGACGGATCGCGCTTCTTCGCCGCTTGCTGGAGCAAGGCGTCGATGGCTTGCGGACGGGCTTCGATCTCTTCCGAGAGACGCCAGACGATGAGTTGCCGGGTGAGCGGCCATTGACTGGCCATAAAGACGGGCACCAGTTCGTTCGGGGCCACGTCCGCCAGGGGAATCAGGCCGTACCAGACCATGAGCGGCAGGTTGTGGTCGTTGGCGTCTTCGGGGTGCGTCACCAAGGCGGCGGCCAGTGCGGGCCGCAGTGGGATGGGAAGGCGCTGCAAGGTGGAAGCAAGTGTCAAGCGGACTAGCGCCGACGGATCGGTCTCGGCCAGTTTTTGCAGCGTGGGGAGAAGTGCCGTGGCTTGGGCCGCGACGGCCGAACGTTGCGCTTCGGACAAGGCCCGCTGCCCGCTCATGGCGTCATCGAGGGGGAAGGTATCGGTCGCCAACCGGATCGCCCAGGCGCGGAGGGCTTCGTCGTCACTGGCGAGTGCTTGCTGGAGCGTGGACTGATCGATGGTTTCGGATTGCATGCCGAGCACCGCT
>PNLE01000157.1 GCA_013822855.1 Planctomyces sp. | reverse complement strand
AGTGATCACGATCACTTAACCTGAATCGCGATTTCGGAAGTGACAACAGTCGTCTGGGTGAGATCCAACTCGCAACGGCTTTCCGCCACTCTTCAGGGCCCTTTTTGCGAAGGGAACTCGGTGGTGGGATGTTGCGCGGGCCCTGACACGGACCTGGATGAGTTTCAAGACGCCCTCAGACTGCTGGTGACATTGGTCTGGGGGTGCTTTTTGGTGTTGGGTATTTGGTGTTTGTTAGTGGAAAGTGGGGGTGTCGAATATGGTCCGCAGAGCGGACCCTACGGGGTTGCTCATTAGAGTTTGACTTTGCCGTGGATGGTGGGGTCGTTGCTGACGTCGGGGGTTTCGCCGGCGAGGTAGGCTTGGCCCGCTTTGATCAGGTATTTGAGGCCGCTGGTGCCGCTGTTGTCCCAGTATTCACCGGCGGTGGCGTCGACGCGGAGGAGGGTCAGCGAGGGGTCGTGGGGCCCTTTCGGGAACCAGGTCTTCCATGATTCGTTCCACAATTCCTGCACCTTGGCGCGGTCATTCACTGGCTGGCTGGTGCAGGTGAGGGAGACAAACTTCGAGCTGGATTGCATCGCCACGTTGACGTGGTGGTCGTCGCCGATTTCATCCACTTTCCCCGATTGCCGCTGGGTGAAGAACCAGAGTGTCCCCTCAGCTTCCACCTGGGCGACAGCCATCGGCCGGGATCGCAGTTCCCCGTCGGCAGTGCGGGTGACGAGCATCGCCACCTGAAAATCACTCAGCAAATCATGCAGTTTCTGCGTTTGTGTCGCGGCCATGAGAGACTCCCTGTTCCTGAATCCTGGAGATTGATTCGGTTCAAGAGAGATTTCAGCAAATGCCAGGCCGTTGGGTGTTGGGAGGGTAAAGGCTCGACTTCAATTATCCACGGATTTTGTCACTCAATGGACACAGTTTTTGAAACTTAGTCGATCTCAAGACGTCGTTCGACAAGCAGCATTGTTCCCAACAAGGGGTATTCACCTTCGTTGGTCACGATCTGTGTATCGTAGGTTCCACCGAACCATTCGAGCTGACACCGGAACGTCTCCATGGCGACGATTGTTCCATTGGCGAGGATGGCATCGGCCGATGATTCCATCGTCAGGTCCAAAGACTCCGCAATGCTTCTGGGAAGAACGATTGTGCCATTGAAGGCCGTATCGCCCCAGGCCCAGCACTGCTGGAACGAAGAACTGCCCGGAGAGGCGATGCGGATGGGGACAAGTGCCCGCAACCTCTCATCGACGTAGCCAATCATGACCCCATCTGCCCGATGAAAAAGACGGCTTCATGTCCGATCCGGAGGGTGTGGGACAAGCGATCGGGGTACTTCGTTCGAGCGGCCCGAACGGCGGCATCGAAACTCTCCGCGAAGAACCATTCTCCCGAATCCGGTTCGATGGCCACGAATTGGCCGCTGCGAGTCGCCACCCATTCCTGTCGATGGAGATCGAAGATCCGCTTGGATTGTTCGATCACCAATCGAGTTTCTTCCGAAATCATGGCCCTCACCTTTCCAATGATGTTGCCCGAATTGTAAAGCTTCGCTGTGTTCGAAACATCATCAATTCTCGAACTGGTTCCGAGACCTATTGAAGTCACGCAGTCGCCTGGTGAGCTACGAGGAGCGTCCACGGAGGGCTTGGCCGGTCAGGCTGGTGGGGATGTCACGGAGTTCATCCGGCGAGCCGTCGGCGATGAGCTTTCCACCGGCGAGACCCGCGCCGGGGCCGAGGTCGAGGATGCGGTCGGCGGCGCGGATGACCGCCAGATGATGTTCCACGACCAGCACGAGATGACCTGCGCGGGCCAGTCGTTCGAGCACATCCAGCAGGCGGGCGACATCGGCGGGGTGCAGGCCGGTGGTGGGTTCATCGAGTGCGAAGCAGAGCGGCCCCCGGTACTCGGGCTGGGTGAGGTAGGTTGCCAGCCGGATGCGCTGGGCCTCGCCCGTCGAGACCGTCCGCATGGGCTGCCCGAGCTTCAGGTACCCCAATCCCAGATCTCGGAAGAGTTGAAGGGGGCGGGCCAGGCGTTCGAAGCTCGCGAAGAAATCGGCGGCCTCGGCAAAGTCCATCCGCAAGACATCCCCCATCGACTTCCCGCGAAAACGGATCGCGAGGGTGGCCGGGTTGAACCGCTCACCGTGACATTCCTCGCAGGTCGTTTTCAGATCGGGGAGGAAATCGAGATCGAGAGCGACCTCCCCCTGCCCCAGGCAAACCGGGCAGCGCGCCTCCGGATGCCAGGGGCTGAAACGGGCCGGGGTGAAGCCGCGCAGCCGGGCGTCCCGTGTGGTGGCATAGATCCGGCGGACGATGTCCCACAGGCCCGCCACGGTGATGGGCAACGACTTCCAACCCCGTCCCGGCGGCGACTGCCCGATCATCACCACGCCCGCGAGTTCCTCGGGAATGACGCACTGCGATTCGTCCGGTGGCGGAATCGCCTCTCCTCGCCGGGCGGCCCACTTCTGGTCGTCGCGATCGACCATCGCTCGCCAGATCGCGGGGAGGATCCCTTCCATCAGGAGCGTCGTCTTCCCCGAACCGGAGAGACCCGTCAGGCAAACCAGTTGGCCCATCTGAAGCGTGAGGCCCGGCACATCGACATTGCGGACTTTGATCGCCGGCAGCCGGATGGGGCCGGTGGAGAGCATGACTGGCAATGGTGATTCTGAACGTGATTCCGAGTGCGCGGCCGATGATACGGAAGATGCTGCGGTCGTCTCTTCCCTCTTCGGGGACACGCCCCGTACCTCACGAAGATAGGGCGCGATCACCGAGAGGGGATGTGCTGCGACTTCCTCCGGCGGGCCACTGGCGAGCAATTGCCCCCCCAGCAGGCCGGCTCCGGGGCCGAGTTCCACCAGCCAATCCGCGCGACTCAGAAGGCTGGCTTCATGCTCGACCACCACGACCGTGTTCCCCGCGTCGCGCAGGCACTTCAAGGCCTCTTCCACGCGATGCATGTCCGCCGGGTGGAGGCCACTCGACGGTTCATCCAGCACGAAGCAAAACCCACTGCGGCCACTGGCGATGATTGTCGCCATCCGGCTGCGGGTCAGCTCACCGCCGGAAAGAGTGTTAGCCGCCCGATCGAGCGTGAGATAGCCCAGCCCCAGGCGTTGGAGAGCGTCGAGTCGGGCCATGATGTCGGGGATCAGATTTCGCTGGAGGAGCGAATGATAGGCCCCGGCGGCGACCGTCATCTCGTCGCCGCGAATGGCGTGCATCACGCTCTGCATCCGCGCGAGTGCGGCATCGACGGAAAGGGCCAGCCAATCGGGGAGGGTCTGGTCCTGCCAGAAGGTGTGCCGGGCGATTTCCCCCAGGCGACTCCCGTGACATGAGGGGCACAGGCTGGGTTCCGTAGGAGAATCGTGTGCTGGGGAATTTGAGACCGTTCCCAACCCCAGGCAGGTGGGGCAAGCCCCTGCCGCACTGAAGTGACTGAAGGTCCGCAGGTGGGGATCGCTGAAGTGGCGCTGGCAGGGGCCACAGTAACGGAGCGTGGCGTAGTGACGGTCGGGTTGGCCTTCGATCGTCGCGAGACAGCGGCCGTGACCCATGCGGAGAGCCGCATCGAGCGATTCGGCGAGACGGCCGCGGATCCCCTCCTTGATCATCACGCGGTCGATCACCGCTTCGACGATCGTCTCGGTCGATGAACCTGCGGTCGGCGCCTCCTCCGAAGTATCGATCAATACCCCATTGATCCGGGCCCGGACATAACCCGCCTGCGCGATGCGGCGGAGAGTCTCCCCCGCGGATTGCCCCTTTTCTGCCTCCGCTTGGGCCAGCAGCATCACCTTGGTGCGTTCCGGCAGGCGGCAGAGGTCGTCGAGAATCTCATCGTGCGTCGATTGGGCCACAGGCAGCCCACAACTCGGGCAATGCAGCACCCCGGCCCGCAGGTAGACGACGCGGAAGAGATCGTGGATTTCGGTCAGCGTGGCGAGCGTCGCCCTCGGCCCCGGAGACATGGTGCGGGACGCCAGGCTGATGGTCGGCGGCAAGCCGGTGATCTCGTCGACATCGGCCCACGCTTGCTGACGCAGCCTGCGGCGGATCCGTGGATCGAGCGTTTCGAGATACCGCCGCTGTCCTTCGACAAAGAGGGTGTCGATCGCCAGCGAAGTCTTCCCGGAACCACTGACCCCCGTCATGCCAATCAACCGGCCCAAAGGCAATTCGACACTGACATCGCGCAGGTTGTGAGTTCGCGCCCCGCGAATGTGGATGAACCCCTCGGAATCGACACCCATCACGATCCATCAGCTTTCAATGACATGCGTTGTGAAAGGACCAAATGGCCATGGGAGATCGTGCCAGCGACCGGCTCAATCATTCGTCTCGAAGACCGGCAAGAGCAGATTGTCGACGGGGGCGTGGTCGTCGGTCAGGATCAGGCCGCGCGTCAAAGTGAGCAGTGATTCCATCTGGCCGGTCGTGGTGGTGACCCCAGCAACCCGCGAGGAGGTGGCGAAGGGCTGGCTCTTCCAGTCGTCATAGGCCCCCAGCGACTTCCAGTCGATCGCCTGCTTCGAAGCCGCGATGACGAACGTGTCGCGGCTGTCGTGCGGGCTCCCCACTTCGCTGCTGAAGACCGCGATGTGCGGAAAGATTTCATGGAGCGTGGCAACGAACGACGCCAGGAAACGGCCCGCGGAGAGCTTCTTCGTTTCATTTCCCAACGCCAGCAGACCGTTTTTCCAAATGAGATCCTCCGGCTGCAACGCGATCAGGCGATCCCGCAAATCCGGCGACAGCGCCCCGCGAACCGCGAGCGAATGGCCTTCCCCCGAGCGTTTGATTTCGACGAACTCGAACGGAGCCGGTGCCGCTGTCCACGTATCGTCGAACAGAGGGCTGGGGAGGAGTGCCGCGGGCAGGCTTGTCCCCAATTCCGGCGGCACACGGCTGAGCCGGGCCAGATCGGCAACGGTGTTCTTCCAACCCACATTCGCCTCGCCCAGGGCCTTCAATTTCTCCTCGATCGCGTCCGGCATCACGCCCGTGTAGCGCAGTGAAAAGATCTTCGTGCCATGCCGCTGTAGGAAGAACTTCGGGAAGCCGGGCGTATCGATCCAGCCGCGGCTGTTCCATTCCTGCCAACCCGAGAAGGGAGGCTCGCCGTCGAACGTCACCTGCTGGGTGGTCTCCTTCGACCGGGGCCATTCGGTGCGGGGATAGACATCGATCACATTGATGAGATAGACCCCGCGGGGGGAGAGCAGCCGGTCAATCTTCTCCGCGAACTCGCGCGTCGTCAGATGCCATGGGACGCTGAAATCGTTGAACGCGTCGCCATAGACGAAATCGTACTGGATCCCCCCCGCAGCTGAAGATTCCCGCAGCAAGTCGTCGACGACATTGCGGGCATCGCCGATCCGCGCGTTGATCCGGGTGGCGGGAGGTTTCGCCAGACCCAATTCGCTTTGGACGGCCGCCAGCACCGCCGGATCGAGTTCCGCCACATCGATCCGTTTGCTTCCCGGAAAGTTGGCTTCAATCCAGCGGGGGAAGATGAAACCGCCGCCACCGATGAAGAGCGAACTCGCCTTGCGCGACTTCCCCTTCAACTCGTCCATGGCCTTGATCCAAGGCAACGAAGGAATCCCGGCGAGCGCCTGTCTCTGGACATCTGCCGTGATCGGCTTCCAGGCACTGAGCATTTCCAGCGTGCTGTCGTAACGCAGGGCCTCGCTGATGGAGAGCGGAATGGTGAAGTTCTCCGGCAAGTTGTTCACGGCGACCGAAGAGAAACCTCCCCAATCGGCTTTCGTCGAAAGCTCGCCGAGCTCGTTGATCGCCGCGATCAGTTCGCCATCCGGTGCCAGACGAAGGAGTGCCGACCAATCGACCACCGCTCGCGGTGCCAACGACAGCGTTTCCGTCGCCGCGTCCCAAGTCAGGCCTTGGGGGAGATGGGCCACCACGTCGTCGCGTCCGGGAAAAGCGGTAACTTTCGTGGTGACGATCTCCTCCGCAGAACCCGCGAGATGCTCCGTGATGGCGGCGTAGACCTTCTCGTAATCATAGTCGAGCCGCGTCGGGTCACTGGGGTCGTAGTAGCTGTGGATCAGCTTGTCGAGCTTCAGATACTTGATCGTGCGGCCATCCTCGGCGTAGTCCTCGGAGACATTGATGTACGAGTACGAGCTTTCATCGTGGTATTGGCCCGGCTGGTCGTCGCGCAGGCCGAGCGTCAGTCCCAAGTCGTGGACCTGCTGGCCCAGGGTTCCGCCATACGACCGCCAACTCGATAGGCGGGCGTCGTACGCCGCTTGTCGATCGAGGAGGCCGACGGTCTTCGCCGACCAACCTGCGGCGGTCGCCATGCTCGATTCGGAGATCGTCGCCAGCCCCCAGGTGAGGATCAGCAACTGGCACCAGCCCAGGGCCACACCGACTCGAAAGACCTTGTGACTGCTGGCGATGATCAGAGCCATGCATGCCAGCGTGAGGGCCACCAGCCCCACGATCGCCCGTGTGCCGAACTGATCGATGAGATAGAAGCCCGTGAGGAAGGTCCCCACGATCGAGCCCAGCGCCCCCCAGGCATAGACGTTCCCCATCGTCATCCCTGTGCGGGAGGAGGACGAGACCGCCAAGCTCGCCACGATGGGGGAAATGGCCCCCATCGCACAGGCTGGCAAAAAGAAGATCAGCGAAACGGTCAGCAGCACCCACATCGGCCAAGAGATCGATGCGGGCCGGGTGAACGACGGGACGATCTGATCGAGCCACAGCACCGACCAGCAGGTGATGCTGGAGATGAGGAACATCCAGGCCAGCGATCGGCGCGGCTTCGCCAGATCGGCCAGATAGCCGCCGATGTAGTTGCCGATGGTGATCCCCGCCAGCACCACGCCGATCACACTGGTCCAGGTGTAGAGTGAGTTGCCGACATGCTTCCCCACCAGCCGCGAAGCGGTGAGTTCCAGCGTCATGATGCAGACGCTGGTCACGAAGACGATCGCGTTGAACCCGATGAGGGCCGCCACTTCGCCCTTGGCGAACTGCTTGATCTGCTGGCGATACTCCTCTCTCGGCTCCCGGCCTCGACCACCGCCACGGGAGACGGTTCCCTCGTCCGATGACGGCGGCAGCGCCCGCACTGGCGGCACAGGAGCGCTCCAACTGGCCGGTGCATCGGCCAGCTTGTAGGTCTCGTTCTCCGATGCGGGGATCTCGCCGAAAGGCGATGGCAGCTCCGAAGATCCCCCTTCGTCCGCATCGGATGGTGTCGAATTCAAAGTCAAGTGTTGGCTCCCCGCAAGATGTTTTCCCCATGCTGAACCATGCGGCGACTCGAAGCAAACCCCAACGATCCGGTGCCGGGCATTTCCCTCGCGAGTCCCCCGCTAATTTCACGAAAAACGACGCCGGGCCCCAACACGACCCGGTGACGGCGACCAGCCCCGGCCACTCCTTCCTCATCCTTCATCAAGTCTTCACCGACGATTCCCAATCTTTCGTCGTGTTCATGAAAACTCCATGTTCAACCGGACGCGGCACGGTTCCGCCAACTCCTTCCCTCCGTGGAATCCGATTGTGTTCAGCCGCTTCCCGTCGCTGCTCCCTCGTCTCCTGCTCCTCCTGCTGGGAACCGCCGCCTACGCCACCGGCTTGTTTGCCGACTTCACCTTCGATGGCGTCGCGTTCATCGAAAAGAACGATCTGCTCAACCAGCTCTGGCCACCCGCTTACCTTTGGAACTACACCCGTCCGCTGAGCTTCCTCACATTTGCCATCAACAAGTCGGTCTTCGGCCCCGAGCCGTTCAGCTTCGCCGTCGTGAATGTGGCGATCCATCTGCTTGCCGCCCAGTGCCTGTACACGCTGGTACTGGTCACTTTGAGGCAATCCCCCCGCATCCCACCCTCGCTGGCTGAGCGGGCGCAATGGCTGGCACTGGCGGCCAGCCTGCTCTGGGTGGTTCATCCCCTCAACTCGCAGGGTGTCGCGTATCTGATCCAAAGGCAGGAAGCTCTCGCGGGCCTGTTCTACATCGGCACGCTAGCGGCGTTCGCCCAGGGAGCACTGGGTGGGAATCGGGTCTGGTTCGTCATCGCCTGGATCAGTTGCGCGATGGGGATGTTGTCCAAGGAGATGATGGTCACCGCCCCGTTGTGCGTCCTCTGGCTCGATCTGGCAGTGTTGTCGCGATCCCCCCGAGAGACCCTGAGGCGGTGGCCCTGGCATCTGGCCCTCTGGTCGACATGGGGACTTCTCGCCTGGGTGATGTCGCTTCACGCGGGCGAATACGTTGAGGCGGGTGTGGGGACGGTTGTTGGTGTCTCCCGTTGGCAATACTTCCGCTCGCAGCCTTTCTCTCTCGCCAGCTACCTGATGCTCTGGGTCTGGCCGCAGGGTCAATGTGCCGACGCCCTGCGCTTGCCGGTGAACAACCCCAACCTCTACGTCCCGGCGTTGATCGCCGCCGGAACTGTGCTCACCACCATCCTCGTGCTGAGTATTCGCCGGCCCCCGCTCGGTTTTCTGCTGGGAGCCGGATTGCTGGTGCTCACTCCCACCAGTTCGATCGTCCCCATCCAGGATCTCTACTTCGAACACCGGATGTACGTCCCCAGCATGGCCCTGGCGATCCTCTCGGCCCTGTTGATAAATCGACTCGCCTCCCGATGGCCCGCGCGATCGACATGGCTCCGCGGGGGAATCCTGGCGACACTCCTGACAGCTCTGATCATCACGACAAACCTTCGCAGCGCGGTTTACCTCAGCGACGAAGCCTTCTGGCGGGACGTGGTCGCGAAATCGAAGGTCAACAGCCGGGCCTACACCAATCTCTCGCTCCTGATTGTCGCGCATGCCAGAGACACGACCAACGAGTCAATGAGGCAGCAATTCTTGGAAGAGGCCATCGCCACGGCGAGAAGGTCGATCTCGATTCATTCGCTCAACCCGCATGCCTATCGAAATCTGGCTTTCGTCCTAGGCGAGGCCGGACGCAGGGAGGAAGGAGAAAAGTATGTGCAGATGGCCCGTCTGCTCGATGCAAAACTCTCGCAGGAAGCACTTCTCGACTTCGGCAACGCCAATCGCCAGGCCGAACCCGAACTGGCGCTCTTCTGCTACGAGCGGGCCCGCGAACTGCCCCCCGAATCCAGCGAGGTTTACAACAACCTAGGCATCCTCACCCAGGAGGTGGAAAAGAACTTCGTCAAGGCGGAGGTCTGTTTCCAACGGGCCCTTGCCATCAGCCCCGGCAACGCCAACGTCTACAACAGCTACGGCACCCTGCTCGGAAAGCTGAAACGCTATCCGGAAGCTCTCCAAGCCTTCAACGAGGCACTGAGGCTCGACCCCACACTGGAATCCGCGCGAAGGAACCGACAGGTCATCCTCAGGCTTATGCAACAGACCGCGGCCCCACCCTCCCGTTGAAGACCGACAACCCCCTGTCGACTACTTCCGGACCACCTGCCGGAGGACAGCTATTGCAACCCGGTGATCGTCACGGTCGATTTCCCCAAAGCTTGCGTACCACCACCCCCTGCCGCATTGTCGGAAGGTTTCGTCAGCAGCTTGGGGATCTCCGCATGCTCGAAGAAGCCGTAGTTCGGCTTCTCACTCTTCTTGAGGGCCTGCTCGATGGTCTCGTCCTTTCCCAGCGACAAAAAGCCCGGAATGTTGTTCCCCGAAACCTCCCAGACATCCTTCCCGTTCCACACGAATTTCAACCGGCTATTGTAGGCCTGCACGGTGTATTCCTTCGCATTCCACGGGGCCTCGCCGAACGAGCGGTACGACATCTTCTCGGCCTTGCCCGTCTCCGTACTCGCCTTAAGCGTGATCCCCCCGGAAGCCGCCACCACAAAGCCCCGCTCCGTCAGCTTCTTCGTCAGTTTCTCCTTGACCGAGGCCTGCTGCGAAGCGTCCTGGATCCCCGAGACATCGATCGAGACCTGTGTCCCCTCCTTGAGGATGAACAGGTTCGGATCCTGCAGCACGCGGGCCAAAAAATTCCTCGCGGCGGGGTGGGGCAGCGCGACGGGAATCAGACTGCTCGACTGATTCGGGCCACCCACGATGAACAGCCCCGTGCGATCGAAGAAGGCCGACATCTCCGCCCCGGCGTAGTCCCACAGCCGCAATTGATTCTTCACATCCAGCAGCAGATGTCCCCCCAGCAGCAGGAAATTGTCGTCCAGCCACAATGGCAACGCGTCGCCATGGACATGCCCGGAAACGATCTCGCGAATCTCCTCACCGGTTTGCAAATCCCACACGATGACCCGGTCATGCCCCACGCACGCCAGCCGGGTCAGTTCCGGCGAGATGGCCATCTTGGGCCATGGCAGGTGCCGGCTGGTGGTTGGCACTGTCGCTAGGACTTCGTTCGCCTCCAGATCGAGCACCGCGCACTGCTTGTCGGCGGCGACCGCCAGATACTTGCCATCCGCACTCAGCGCGGGCCGGTTCGAACCCTGCCCCTGCAATCGCCACTCGGCCTTCATCCGATCGCCGTCACTCTTCCAGCAGACAATCTGCCCACCCTCGTTGGCGGTCAGAATCCGTCCATCCGGCAACGTATCCCCCCAGACGATTCCCTGATCGCGACCCGATTGTCCCTGCGCTGGCTCCCAGGACCACTCGCGGGCCAGCTCCTTCCCCTTGATGATCCAACCTTCGAGCAACCCGTCGTTCCCTTTGCCGAAGTGCTCGACCTGCCGGGCCATGATCAGTCCATCCCGGCCAATCGCCACCCCGGTATAGAGATTGGGCACATTCCCCTGCGCGACCACCTTGCCCGACTCCAGATTCAGCACCACCACCCGCGTCATGGGAGGCTGCCCCGGCGGAGCGATGTGGTACAGGATCGTCGCTTCCGGCTTCGTGGGATGCGTCAGCACACTGTTCGCCTTTTCGAAGAAGTTCGACTTCTTCGGCAGAGCGATGCCGCGTGCGGGAAGCTTCCTTTCGGCGAACGATTCATTCTTCGGCAACGTGAGCTTGTCGAGCTTCGGCGTCAGCAACAGCTCGGTCACATCCGCAACATCGGAGGTCAACCGGATATCACGTCCGGTGTAGCCACTTCCGCCCGCCGGGGCCGCTTCCTCAGTGCCACCGGCCGTGCCGCGGGCGGGCATGTTTTCGCCGACTGCTCCTACGTTTCCTTTGTTCGGTTTGGGAGCGAACGGATTGGCCTCCTTCGCCTGGAAAGGATTCTCGCTGGCCTTCTTGGCCAACTCCTGGGCGAGCTTGCGATCTCCCGGACTGAGCTTTGAAAGCTCAATCTCCAACTCTTCGCCGGAGGTCTGGAGCAGCGTGACCTTCGAGCCTTCCAACGAGACGAACTTCGCCTGGATCTTGAACTTCCCGGTCGCGTCGATCCATGTACGGGATTCCTGCGCGACAAGCACGGCCGGCGATGCCAGGCCGATCATCACCACCAGACCCAACGCCCGCAGTCGGGTCAAACCGCGAGTGGAAAACCACGGGGCATGAAGCACGTTGCGAAAGCGGAGCATGGCCAGCTCTCCAGCAATTCAGGATGCGAAGGGAATGAACAACGAACGTCGAGCGACGAACAGTCGAAAAGGGGACACGGAAGCATGGGATTCCGTAGATATGTCCCGCATCTTCCCAAACCCGGCACGAAACGCAAGACCCTCGTTCGCCATGAATCCGCTTCGTCAAATCGCATTCGGGTTAGCATTATTCGAAGCGGAACAGTTGCGGTGAGCACGCATCACTAGGGGCGATGTCACGCCGCAGTTCCTCCCTCCCGGAAATGTGCTGGATTCCCCGCAGTCGATTCGTGAGAGTTCATCGAGTTCCACCTTCAATCGAATCTCACCTCCCAGTCAGGGCATGCCCATGGCCATCGATTCCATCTTCAGCTTGTGGCAATTCGTGTCGACGGCCGTCAGCCTGCTGATGTTGGGCGTCTGGATCACGGGCTTCGTCCTCTCGCTCTGGATCATGCGCTGGTATGCCGGCGCGGGAGGCTGCCTCGCCTTGGGAACCGGCCTCCCCGCCATCTCGACCCTCGTCTACGGCATCA
>PNLE01000156.1 GCA_013822855.1 Planctomyces sp. | reverse complement strand
ACACAGGGGGTGTCACCGACCTCTTCGCGTTTGTGAGCAGTGTGGGGTTGGGAGACCTGGGTGGGTCATCTCGGAAGCTGTTGATCCAAAAATCTCATATCCAAAAATCACACTCAAATATTTTATGCAAATTCATTGCATTTCAATCATGGTCGCTTAAAGTGATCGAAAAAGCATTTGCATTTAATATGCATTAAATGGCTCGCGCGGCTCAACCTGGGCACAGCGGTCCCTGGCCCAGTTCCCACCGTCCGCGATCTGGCTTGTCCCTTCGCCAGGACATGCTTGAGTGTTCTGACTCAGAAATTGACCGTTCTCAACTCATTTTTCCCAGAATTCATTGGAAAGAGAGATTGCACATGCCTCCACATCGTTCATCAAGTTGCAAATCGAGCGGCGAGACTCGCAGAAGTTCCCCACGCGGCTTCACGCTCATCGAGTTGCTGGTGGTCATCGCCATTATTGCAATTCTGATTGCACTGCTGTTGCCAGCCGTGCAGCAGGCGCGAGAGGCGGCCCGGCGTACGCAGTGCCGCAACAATCTGAAGCAGTTGGGCCTGGCACTGCACAATTACGAGAGCACCTTCACCATGTTCCCGCCGGGGGGGAACAGTTCGTCGTACTCGGTGCAGGCCCGCGTCCTGCCGTATCTCGATCAAGCGAATCTCCAGAACCTGATCAACTTCAGCGTGCCACCCCAGATCGGCTCCGGCCCCAGTTCGACAGTCAACCCTGCCCTGGCCAACGTCTTTCCGGCGGTCGTCCCCAGTTACCTCTGTCCCAGCGATCCCGCGCCGACCCAGTATCAGTTCGCCTCCGGAGCGAACACCTACACCTATGGCGGCAACAACTACATGGTCAGCACCGGCAGCAGCACCGGAACCTTCTATGACGACAGGTATCCCACCGACGGCATCTTCTGGTTCAACTCCAGCGTCCGCTTCCGCGACATCACTGACGGCACCTCCAACACCGTCTTCATGAGCGAAACGATCCGCGCCGACGGCACGCCCGACACCACCACCGAACGATTCCCCTACCGCAAGCTGCTGGCGGGCACGAGTGGTGCCTCCAGCTCCGGCGCTCCAGCCACCGGCGGCTACATGGGATCAGGCGGTGGTTGGCCCTCCGGACTCATCACCAACCCCGACCTCGCCCCCGTCGTCGTCGGTAAAACCTGGAAGGGCGGGACGGACGGTTCCGGCCGGGGGCTCTCTTGGGTGCGATCCCTCAGCACCTATGTCTCCACCAACGGCTACAACCGACCCAACAGCGTCATCCCCGATGTCCAGGTGCATGGCATCGGCTTTTACGGCCCGCGCAGTCTCCACACCGGCGGTGCCCATGTCCTCTTGGGAGACGGCACCGTCCGCTTCCTCTCCGAAAACATGGACAGCCGACTCCACCAAGCACTCCACAGCCGCAACGGCAACGAAATCATCAACGAATTCTAACCCCTGGCGGGGCTTGGGGCAGCGTATGGGAGTCAGTCTTTGATCGACGTTTGGGTCTTACGCTGCCAGAGGGCTGGAAGCTTTATGGGTATCAATCCTCTCGCGGGGTTGATGAGAGAATATGTGGGCCGGATGTTGATGAATCATTGGGTCTGACGCTATTGAAGTGGCGACAAGCTGAGTAGAGGAACAAGATACATGTTTCGTTCGTTGATGATGCTCTGCTATTTGGTGGCGTGCGGGGTGATGTCGGTGCGGGTGGCGGATGCGCAGGATGTTTGGCCTGGTTTTCGTGGGCGGGGTGACAGCCAGGTTCCGGTGATCCAAGCCCCAGCGGGCCAGATCCCCGCCAATCCAGAGGCCGGGAACCGAGTGTCTCCAAATCAGGTGTCGCCCAGCAAGTTGCCTTGGGCGTGGGAAGCGCGGGGTCGCTCGCCGGGCAATTGGAACATCCGCCTGAAGGGGTATGGTCAATCGAGCCCTGTCGTGTGGGGCGAGACGATCTATGTGACGGCGATTTCCGGCGAGATGAAGGAGCATCTGCATCTCTTCGCGATCAAGCTGAGCGATGGTGAACTCCTCTGGGAACGGGAGTTTTCCGCCACGCAGATGGTCAAGGAGAGCGACACCGTCAGTCGCGGGGCCCCCACGCCGGTGGTCGACGCGAAGCGAGTGTATGCCGTCTTTGAGAGCGGCGATGTCTTCGCGTTGGATCATGCGGGCGAATTGCAATGGGAGCGGTCGTTCGTCAAGGATTACGGCGAGTTCAAAGGGCCGCACGGCTACGCCAGCTCGCCCGTCCTCGTCGACGACCTGTGCATCATCCAAGTGGCCCAGTCCGGCCCGTCGTACATCCTGGCCCTTGATCAGGCGACGGGCCTCAACCGGTGGAAGGTCGACCACCCCTCGCAAACCGGTTGGAGTTCCCCCGCAATCTATCGGGGCGAGGCTGGCCCGCAGATCATCATCTCCACGGCGGGAAGTGTCCGGGCGCTGGACGCAGGCTCCGGTGCGACGCGCTGGGTGAGCGAAGAGATCCAGGGGAACTCGACCGCATCACCCACGATTGCGGGGAACCTCGTGGTCATCGGGGCGGCGACGGAGCGGGGCGGCGGCGGTGGTGGCAATCGTCGAGCCGCAACGCCGCCAACCGACGCGGCCGCATCGCCTGCCTCTGCGGCGGCGACTACAACGCCACAACCATCCACCACCCCGGAAGGCAGCACGCCACCTGGCGTTGAGCGCCGCGCGGCCCCTTCCGCCGCACCGACGGGAAGCGGCGTGCTGCGATTGGATGGCGATGCCACAAGAGAGGATCGACTCGTGTGGAAGTCGCCGCAGGTCTCCGCCGGTTATGCCTCGCCGGTGGTGGTGGGCGACTTCGCCTACTTCGTGAACCGGGTGGGTGTGGCGACGTGCGCCAGACTCTCCGACGGCCAGGTCCAATGGCAGCATCGGCTGCCGGGGGAAGTGTGGGCCTCGCCGGTGGCCAACAACGGCCATGTCACGTTCTTCGGGAAGTTCGGCTTCGTGGTCACGCTTCAAGGAGGGCCGAAGGTGGTTGAAGTGGCGGAAAGCAACATCTCGACCACCGAGGTGGTCTACGGCGTAGCCGCCGCCGGCAACAGCTGGATCGTTCGCACGGGACGCGGCTTGATGCGAATCAGCCAACCGACGGAGGAAGCAGCGAACTGACGTTTTTCTATTATCACAGTGATGGAATCGACCGGGAGACAGGGTGCACCGGGCGGTTGGGAAATCGCTAGTGCGAGTAAGCGGTGCTTGTGTGTCGACGCTTTTCGTAGAGTTGGCTCGCTATGAATTGCTCGCACGGGGATGAGGCGTCTCCCACGGTGCTACTTGTGACTGTTGTCGCCCGGATGTGCAGAGCCATTTCTGGCCCCCCTCAAATCGCTTCTAGCCCAAAACCATCCGAAGCCGATTTCAGTTTTTCCAGAAGGTTGGCAAATCGTTCAAGGCATGGTTCGCAGTATCGATACTCCGGCACTGTGAAATCCACGCCATGCGGTTTATACGATCCGAATTCTGTAATCAGTGCATCGCAGGCAGGGCAGTTTGTTAGCTCTCCGACGTATTGGCCATGATGGGTTTTAGCGACGAGTGATAGAAGTTCTTGGTCGACAGCAGCGATGGTATCATGTATTTCTTTTCGGTTTTCAAACCTATGTTCATTGAGCCACATCAATGCGATGATGGCGGGCTTGATGATGTCGTAGAAGTCTCTGCGGCTGTGGCCAGTACTGAGAGATATGGCGTACGCGAATTTGTGAACAAGAGCGATTTGATGGTATGCCGCAAATCTATGGGACGATTGTGGATGATCCATGTCAAACATGTTAACACCTAGAAATAAAACAGATATTAACCTTCAAAGTACGCCGGAAGACACCACACGTCCGCAGCGCGGCAGGTAGTTATCAATCGTAGTGCGCCAACATTTGGTAATGAATGGCGACGGCTTGCCTAAGAGCGGAAAAGGTCACCCGCCACCCATCTCTCTCTGGTTCACGATAGAGGTGGCGGTGGTTTGGTGCAACGACCTGTTGGGTTTTTTCGAAGTGATCGATCCTTGACTCACATGCATCCGTATATGCTGTTACGACTTCAGGAGGCTGCCAAAGCCATTAGCAACCTCCTGACTTCACCGGTTTCGCGATCCCACCCGTATACCGAATTCTGCAGTACGTCTGAATGATCCGCAGAGTGGCCCCGGTCGAAATCCTGATTTCTACCGGGGTGGTGGAGCCGCAGGAGGCTTCCGGCTGAGTCGCCACTCCGACCCGGCCCCGCCAGAGGCCCTCTGTGACTCACGAGGCAGGTCATCTGGCAACGGAACCTCCTAGGGCTGCGGCACACAATTAGCCCGCAGAGCGTCAAGCTGTGTCACCCTGCGATGAAGCAAAAGCCTTTAAGCTCGGCATCAGGGCATCGATAAGTTGAGTCCGTATCTCAGGTGCATCCAGCTTTGAACGTGTGGGACCGGCAAAACGTGGATTATGCATAATGATATGGATTAACGCCGAGGCCGGTCGTAGGCCGCATGATTTAACCACTCGTTTCAGCGCAGCCAGATGAGTCCCCCCCTCCATACTGGTACCACCATTGGCAAACGCTCTCCAATCCGTATCGCTGCCTGTTCCCGCGATGGCTGCTTGGATTTGAATATCGTCCGTCGATTCATTGAACCACCAAACTCGGTGTGCATTTGGAGATCTTTTCTCTTTCGCAATTTTCGCCGCAAGATCTGCAAGACCGCGAGATGTACAAAACCGTAAACTAGGAGACTCGACTTTTAGTCCGGGAAGCAAGTAAGCTGCATCAACAAGCCGTTGGTCAACCCGTTGCTGGCACCAGTCGTCAGAAAACAAATCGCGGTCAATCGTCAATCGGAATGTGGTACCTCGATTCCCCGGCTGGGCAATCATCTGTGGCGGGCCGACTTTGAGGCCTTTAGAAAATGACTGCCTCCAAATGACATCATTCCGGGAACTCGAAACCTCGCATGTATCGGTTAATGCGGTGACAATTCGAAGCCCGCAACCCGATCCATCCAAGTGAATGTGCGGGGCGTGACCGTCGGCAGTGGGAGAGTGAAGACGAATCTGAGTCAGATAGTATTCTGCCAATGACTCAGAATGAGGTCCCGGTTCATCAAAAGGCAGGCCGGGTCCATCGTCAGTAAATTCCAACATCGAACCCGAAACATTTACTGAAACTGACGTCGCTTGATTCGCGAGAAACTGGTCAATTGAATTGTCAAGCAATTCGTCGAGAAGGTGGTGCAGACCACGAATATCCATGCCGCCGATATACATGGCAGGACGCTTGCGTATCGATTCCAGACTGCTCAGCTCGTCCATTTTTAATCCCCTCGGATTACACATTGGTTGGCGGCAACGGATGTCTGGCAGAACAAAGATCTGGCTGGCGAAGTGCGACTGGATTGTACCACACCCCAGCGTGGCATGGGCTTGTCATTGGTGAACAGTCAACCTCTTCATCGAGGAGTTGTCAGTCTGGGGAGTTCAGAGCTTCAATCTGTTGCAGGATGAGCAGCTTCGACAGGGGATGGGGGGGTTCTTGGGGGGCGGATGAATCCCCATTGGAGATGGCGTGTTGAGAATCACCAAAACATGCTTGCACTGTTTTCTCAAAGGCTGCTGCAAGCATGGTACATGGAGGGTGTTTCCAAGGGTGATGCGTAGGAGGCACTGGCGGAGCCAGTGGCACCCGGCTTATGAATCCATCAAATGCAGATTTCCGGCGTTGGGGAAAACGCCGGGAATCGGGGATGACGATGGGTGGGGGCAATGTGTTGGGACTTGCCCTCACCCCGGCCCTCTCCCAGAAGACTGGGCGAGGGGGTGGATTCTCGCGGTGACGGATGCGGCAAAAAACAAGACCCCTCAGCATCGCTGAGGGGTCTTGTTTTGTTCCAAGCGGAAAGACAAAGGCTGTCGAGCACACATCCTTGAAGGACAAGCTTTTGACGGACAGAGTGCCCCCAGTAGGACTCGAACCTACAACAAACAGATTAAGAGTCTGCTGCTCTACCGATTGAGCTATAGGGGCGGACGAGTGAAGTTTAGGAAGATCGGACGGGGCTTTCAAGCGGAGCGGGATTGCCGTGGTTTCCGTCCGACAAATCATGACGCAAAGCAATTTGAGGAAATAGGTTGCGTCGAATCCTTGTCGGTCACCACAATTCATTCGGCCCGTTGGGAACCTTGATGAGGGCTGTGGGAACACGACACGGCTCGTGGCCGTGACGTTCGCGGATTTCCGCGACGATCTCGTCGAATTCCGTCAGCGACCCGCAGCGCCTCAGTCGATCCTCCAGATCGAGCGGGATTCCCAGGCGGGCGCCGTACCAGCCGGCGAACTTGCGGAAGAGCTGTGTCGATTTGTCGCCGAACAGGCTTTCCATCTCGCGGAAGTGGGTCACCAGGAAGTCGATCTGCTCCTTGGGCTCCGGCTCTTGGTAGTGGCCGGTTTCCACGTAATCGCGCAGTTTGCGGAAGATCCAAGGGTCGAGCATGGCGCCGCGGCCGATCGCCACCGCCGCACAACCGGTTTCGCGGCGCATGGAGAAGGCGTCTTCGACAGTGCGGACATCGCCGTTGCCGATGACGGGGATCGATCGGACGGCGGCGACGGTGGCGGCGATTCCCTCGCGGCTGACTTGTCCCGTGAAACCCTGGGCGCGGGTGCGCCCGTGAATGGTGATAGCGGCCGCGCCGGCGTCTTCAAATTGTCGCGCCAATTGCGGGGCACTGAGGGAACGGGCGTCCCAGCCGAGACGCATTTTGACGGTCACGGGAATGGAGACCGCCGAGACGACCTGCGCGACAAGATTCGTCGCGCCGGCGGGGTCGCACATCAGGCGCGCGCCGCCGCCACTGCCATTGACCTTCGCCATGGGGCAACCCATGTTGAGATCGATTCCGCCGTAGCCCAGATCCTCGAGCCAGCGCGCCGCCGTGGCGACATGGGCCGGTTCGGCTCCGAAGAGTTGGACGCTGAGGGGCCGGTCGCGTTCGCTGGTGGCGATGAGCTGTTTGGAAAAGGCGTTTCCCACCAGCAATTTGCCGGCATGCACCAGATCGGTTGTCGCTAGACCCAAGCCGCCGAGTTCACGGAGCGCAACACGAAACGGCCGCTGGGTATACCCCGCCAACGGTGCCAACCCGTAGCGGAAATCGATCTTTCGCGCACCGATACTCCATGGCTCGTGGGTGATCTCCGCGAGTCGGTCATCGCGAACCGGAGGAGCGTGGATCCTCTCCGTCTCAAAGGCCGCCGATTCGATTCGCGAGGGAGGCGAATCGGGCATATGAGCGGTCGGCGGGGGGAGCGGCATTTTTGATCGATCCATGCGTTCCGCGGAGGGTGCGCTGTTGCGCCTCCGAAAAAGTCAGTTTATACGGATTCCATGTATTCACTGCGAGTTGAGAGGCGGGACGAGAACGCACTGTTTTCTGGCTCATGCGAATCGCAACTGGAATTGGTGCGTGGAGAGTTGTGAAGGGAGAGTTGTGCAGGGCGGCGAGCATGGCACATGGAGGGCTGATTTCAGTGAGAATACGCATTAAATGCAGATTCCCGGCGTTGGGGAAAACGCCGGGAATCTGGGATGACGATGGGTGGGAGCAATGTGTGGGGACTCGCCCTCACCCCGGCCCTCTCCCAGAGGACTGGGCGAGGGGGTTGCGGGATGGCTACTTGCGACAGCAGCCGGTCCATTCGGCGAGGAGTTCCAAGGGGAGGCCGACGACGTTGCTCAGGCTGCCTTCGATCCGCTCAACGAGCACGCTGCCCACCCCTTGGATGGCGTAGCCTCCGGCCTTTCCCTGCGACTCGTTGAGCGACACGTACCAGTCGAGCCAGTCGGCGACATCCGGGCGGAAGGTGACCTGGGTCACCGCTGTCCCTTCGTGAACCTGGCCGGTTTCGGTTCGCAGGCAGCAGGCCGTGATCACGCGGTGCGTCCGCAGGGCGAGATACCGACCGAGCCAAGTGCGCAACACCTGATGATCCGGGTCATTCACGGGCGGTTGGCCGATGGCCAGCCATTTCTCTGGGCTGGTTTCACAAACGACGGTGGTGTCCGCGCACACAATCGCCTTAGGGTAGAGGCCCAGTTTTTCCACCTGGCCAACGACATCGAGAAACTTGGCGCGGGCAATGGACAGCACTTGCTCAGAGATTTCGGCCCATTGGGTCAAGCCATCGAAGCCCGCCTCATCCGCAGAGAGGGGAGGCAAGACCTGAATCTCACCCGTTGGATCGAAGGCTTTCAGCAGCTCCAGCCGACGGGGCGAGCGACTTCCCAGAATCCAATTCACGCGGCAATTCTTTCCACGCAAAGGGGAGAGATGGCGATTGGGCATCCTTCAGAAAACGAAAAAGCCCCTGGAGAGAAGTCTCGCCGCTCCGTGAGGTGTGTTCAAGAAAGACGTCTGAAAAACAGTGTGGGTTGGGTCGTTTTTCAGCGGGGTCGGGAACGCACGGAGGCTGGCGAGGTTCGAATGTTCTCCAGGGGCGGCTGGGGTAAATTGGGGTCAACTTTCGTCGACAGAACGAATGCAAAGCAATGTGTGTGCCAGAATCCTGTTTCGACACCCTGCCCTCCAGATGAAATATGTTTCGATCGTTTTAATCTCTTTATTTCATATTGACTTAAGTTGTTTTTTTTCTGACTTCAAAATGAGGAGTCGGCGCCGAAAATGAGCAGCTACCGAATTGTTGACGTGACAAATTAGTTTTTCGGCGCTGAAGGAAAGGTCATTCTCGTTGCTTTCGGCGCTGAAACGCATAGAGTGATCGCTGTCGAGAGTGGATCGCCGACGGTCTATTGACTCGTCACACCACTTCGACAATCTGGAAATGGGTGGTCTGGGTAAATCATGCAAACAGCCAATCGCTGGACACGACCTGTTCTTGCCATCCTCGGCGGGTGCTCATTGGTCTATTGCGCGATCGCTCTGGTTTATGTGGCCACTGCGCCCGATGTTCGTTTACGCTGCCTGCTGGTTGAAGCGCCCATTCAGCCTGGGAAGCCGACTTCAGTCATTATTCGCAAGACGCCGGGGATCGAGTTCAAGGGGCCGCGTCCCATGCCGGGAGATGAACTCCTGCGCATCGGCGAACAACGGCTGGGAACCTCGCTCGATTTCTTCCGTTACATGGACTGGTTGCGGACGGCTCCCACGCCCCCCGGTGGCCGCATGCTTCCCGGCGGTGATCCCCTGGAGCAGCAACTCCCCAAGCTAGTTCAAGAAGAGGGGGGGCCGCGCTGGGTGGAGATCGAGTTCTTCCGCCCGCAGGACAACAAGACCTATGTGGCCTCCATCGCCGTGCAAGGGGTGCCGTTCGGCGAGATCGGCCTCACGCTGGTGTGGTTCCTGTTGCAGCTGGCGATCTTCTCGGTCGGTGCGGTCGCTTTTTGGAGACGCCCGTTCGATCACCCGGCTCAGCTTTTCTTCGCGATGTGTCTGGTGACCATCTCGGCCTTTGTCGGCGGCTTCCATTGGTGGGTCATCGCGGGGAATCCGTGGGTAAATCTTCCCTTCGCAATGACGGCAATCATGGTTCCCGTGGTGACGTTCCACTTCTTTCTCATCTATCCCCGCCCTAAGCACCCTTTCGATCGCTATCCCTTCGAGACGCTGGTCTCGATCTACGCCATTCCCGTCGCGGCGCTCGTGCTGTTCCTGTTGGCCGAGTGGTCGATCTGGTGGCTGATGGCGACCTCTGGCCTTTCGGTCGAAGCCCGTGCCTTGCAGATGGTTGGCTGGCTGGCAGCGCTCAAGAGCGGTGTCTACATCTATGTCTCCATCGCCGCCCTCTACTTTGCGGGGATTATCGCGGCCCTGGTGCACGGCGTCTGGACGACGCGCAACCCGGTCGAACGCAATCAGGTCAAATGGATCCTCTGGGCCGGGATCATCGCCACGCTGCTGATCGGTTACACGCTGCTGCTGGCGGGATTCTCGCGGGCCGATTTCGCGCTGGGAGGCGGCCGGTGGCCCATGTTCTTCGCCAGTCTGGTTTTCATGCTGGCTTACGCCGTCGGCATTGGCCGCTTCAAGCTGATGCTCGTCGATCAGGTTGTCAGCCGGGGGATGCTGTATTACGTCCTCAGCTTCGGGACGACGCTCACCGTCTCGATCGCCATCTCGATGACCGCCGTCGCCGCCGTGTCGTGGCGGGAGCAGCTCACGTCGCCGCAGCTGACGGTCGTGGCGGCCATCCTCGTGGTGATCGTGGGAATGTTCCTCTGGGCGCGGGACGCCTGGCAACGGCTAGTCGACCGGCGTTTCTTCCGCGAGAAGTACCAGCTCGACAAGGCCCTGCAACGCATGAACCGCGCGGTGGGTCAGCTTGCCGACACCGAATCGCTGGCCCAGCGCATGGCCGGTTCCTGCCGCGATGTCATCCAGGCCGAACGGGCCGCCATCTATCTTCGCGAGGGTCGTTCGTCCAACTTCCGCCTCATCGCCGCCGAGGGTGTCTGGCCCAACGTCTCCCTGCAGATCGCCACCTCCGCCGATTTCGTGATGACATTGACCACGGCCTCGACGCTCCAGGCCGTCCCCGCCGCCTCGCGCGACAGCCTGAACCCCGTCCAATCGTTCCTTCGCGACTTGCAGGCGGAACTGATCCACGCCCTCGAAGTGGAGGGCGAACTCTCGGGATTCGTCGTCCTGGGGCCACGCCAAACCAACGGCGTCTACTCGGCGGAGGACATCACCTTCCTCACGGCGATGGGGCAGATCACGGGAGTCGCACTCCACTGCGCCAAGGTTCACAAGGATCTCAGCCGCCTCAACGAGGAGCTTCGTCTCAAGGTCGATCGCATCGAGCAGCAGAAGCAGCAGATCCTCATGCTGCAGGCCGAGGTCAACGAGTCGCAGGAGCCCTTCCAGGCCCTCGCCGAAACCGATTTCAACCGCGGCACGATCCGCGGCTCCAGCCAGGCTCTGATGGAAGTGCTGGAGATCGTCCGCAAAGCCGCCGCCAGCGAATCCTCCGTCCTCATCACCGGCGAGAGCGGCACCGGCAAGGAACTCATGGCCCAGGCGATCCACGCCAACAGCCCGCGCCGCGACGGCCCGCTGGTCATCGTCCACTGCGCCGCACTCTCGACAGGTCTCTTGGAAAGCGAACTCTTCGGCCACGTGAAAGGGGCCTTCACAGGCGCTCATTCCGATAAGCCCGGCCGCTTCGAAATGGCCAATGGCGGCACCCTCTTCCTCGATGAAATTGGCGAAATCCCGCTGGAAACACAGGTGAAACTTCTCCGCGTCCTCCAGCAGCGCACCTTCGAACGCGTCGGCAGTGGCGAGACCCTCCGCTGCGATGTCCGCCTGGTCACCGCCACCCACAAGAACCTTGAACAGGCCATCCGCGACGGCCGTTTCCGCGAGGATCTCTACTACCGCCTCAACGTGGTCAACGTCGCCCTCCCCCCGCTGCGCGACCGCAAGGACGATCTCTACGAGCTCATCCGCCATTTCCTCAAACAAGCCGCCGGCAAGACGGGCAAAAACGTCACTCAGGTCGACGAAGCCGCCCTCTCCGCACTGCTGGCCTACCCCTGGCCCGGCAACATCCGCGAGCTGGAGAACGTCATCGAGCGGGCGGTCGTCCTCTCCGAATCCTACACGCTCACACTCCTCGACCTGCCGCAACCCTTCCGTCGGCTGGAGACCACCGCGCATCGCCGAAGCGAAACCAACGGGTCGCCCGTGAATGGGTTACCAGTGAGTCTCGACAACTCCGCTCCCGCCGCAGAATCCACGGCTTTCCGCCTGGCCGGCGATGGCCGCCAACTGATTGCCCCCCACAGCCAGGAGGCCGGTTCCAAGCCGTCTCCAACTCGACCCCGCCCCGACAACCGGCTGGCACGCCGCCCAAGATCGTCCGCCGCAACCTCCACTCAACCGGCCACGGCAGCCCTGCCTCCCGGCGTCTCCTGGGTCGCTTCGAACCCGTCTCTGGTCACGCCTCTTGGCGGCTATGATGGAACCGACGACCAGCAGGAACGCCAGATGCTCATCGACGCCCTGCAGCAATGCCGGGGCAACAAGGCCGAAGCCGCCCGGATGTTGGGCTTGCCACGAAGTACATATTTCAGCAAGTTGAAGAAGCATCGCATCGCCAAATGA
>PNLE01000155.1 GCA_013822855.1 Planctomyces sp. | reverse complement strand
CTGGCCCGGCGGCTCGTCGAAGCGGGCGTCACGTTCGTCGAAGTCCGCGTCGGCAACTGGGATACCCACGCCGACAACTTCAATGCCACGGCCAAGCTCGCCGGCGAAGTCGATCCCGCGACGGCGACTCTGCTCAAAGACCTCAAGGATCGCGGCCTGCTCGATTCCACGCTCGTCGTCTGGATGGGCGAGTTCGGCCGCACACCCAAGATCAACGCCCGCACGGGCCGCGACCACTTCCCCAAGGCCTTCAACGGCTTCCTGGCCGGTGCTGGGGTGAAGGGGGGCCAGGTGATCGGCAAAACCAACGCCGACGGCACCGACATCGACGACCGCCCCGTCAGCGTCGGCGACCTCTTCACCTCGATCTGCCACGCCATGAAGGTAAACCCGAAGGACGAAACCATGAGCCCCCAGGGAAGGCCGCTGAAGGTGATTGAATCGGGCGAGGTGGTGAAGGGGTTGTTTGTGTGAGGTGGTGTTGGGCGTTGGGTATTTGGGTTTTGTCAGTTGTCAGTTGTGAAGAGCCACCCGGCGGCCCCCTCGCCCAGTCCGCTGGGAGAGGGTTGGGGTGAGGGAGAGTCCGAACGTATGTGACTTCTCGAAGCAAGAAGCTTCATCGCAAGTCACTTAAAATGCCTGATAACGTCTTTCAACTCGCCATGCCGCTCGACGAGACCTTCATCAGCTCGTCTGTAGTGAACCCTCCCTTTCCTCTCCAATACAGCCCGTCGATCCACCAATCCCGCCAAAGTGGTCTTGCCGCATCAAAAGACATCTGCTATCCCGCCTTCTCGAACCTGAATTTCCTCTCATCGACTCACGTCTCTCCCGGCCCACCGCGGCTGCCTGTCCTATCCCGGCACTTCGCCACTCCCGCCTTTCTTCATTCAAAATCGAAACCATAGCGCTCAACGTCTCACGGGACTTAGTCCTTTGATGACCTTTCGCGGCTCCGTTTTCACTTCCCGCCTTCGTATTGAACCCATCCATGAACCTTTGGCGTATCACCACCCTGGGGATGACGATCCTGACCGTGACGCTCCTGGCGAGCTCACTGGCCGGGGACGCGCCGTCGGGTTTGAAGGTGGTTGTGTTGAAGACGCGGAAGGTGCTTGAAGGGGAGATCCGGCCGGTGACGGGCGGGTACACCGTCGAACGCGGCTCCAACTCGATCATGCTCCCGGATGAGCAGGTGGAATGCGCTGCCTCATCGCTGGCCGAAGCCTATCAGCAGATCCGCACGAAAAGGCGGCTGCCCGGCGGCCGCAACCCGACCGTCGAGGATCATCAACAGCTCGCCGAATGGTGCATTTCCTACGGCCTCTTTCAGGAGGCCCGGGATGAAATCCGCATGGCGCTCAAGCTCGATCCCGAGCGGACCGCCTCGCGACGACTGCTGATGCGCGTCGAGGAAATGCTCGATCCGTCCCGTCCCGTGATTGTGGCTCCCAAGACCGACTCACTGGGATATCAGCCGCAGATGGTGGAATCGCTCGGCGGCTTGTCTCAAGCGACGGCCACCGAGTTCTCGCTCAAGGTCCATCCAATCCTGATGAACAAATGCGGCTTGGGAAGCTGCCATGGCTCTTCTACGAAATCCGACTTCCGCCTCAATACCACGCGGGTCGGCGGAGGGAGCCACCGGCTCTACGCCGAGCGCAACTTGGCGACCATCGCGGCCCACATCAATCTCGACGACCCGGCGAGCAGTCCGCTCCTGGTGTCGATGCGTGAAGCGCATGGCGGGATGACCCAGACGCCCTTCGGCGGATCGGCGGGTCGGCAGCAACTCCAACTCCTCGAACGCTGGGTCTACGCCTACGCCCTCGATCGAAATCCGAAACTCGCGCAGCAACAGCAGATCGCCCAGACCGGCTTCGGCACACCAGCAAAACCTCCGGGCCGTTTACCGGGCGGAACTGATGCCTCGACGGAGTTCTCGGGACAGATGCAGGTCCCTTCCGGCGAGATCGAACCCACCGGCACAATGAGTTCCAGAAACACCGTCATCTCCGTATCGGGCGTCGGAGCGCCGGGACTAGCCGCTGGCTTCGCTGCGACGGGAATTCCCGGTGCGCTCCCCCTTGATCCGAACTCCGGCAATCCAAGCTCCGGCGGCTTGCTGTCGGGGGGTGAGGGGATGGCTCCCGAACTCCTTCCCGAAGAAGTCACGGGCCGGATGGTGCGCGGCGCGCGGGCCGATGCCTTCGACCCCGATCTGTTCAACCGTAGGCACCATGGTCGTGAGTTCATCGATCGTGATCGAGCCGGCAAGCCGCCGACCCCTTCCGCCCTGCCGGTTGCGAGACCCGTCCCGCCCGCTGCCAACACTGAACCCGCTTCTCCCGTTTCGTCATCATCGAAAGGTCAGCCGTGACCCGCCATTCCCAGACTCGACCGGTTGTGATGTGGAGCGTCAAGTGGCTGATGCTGGCCTTGGCGTTCGCCTGGCTGGTCGGTTGCTCGGCCATGAACAAGAACATGCAGGATCCTTTCCTGAGCTCCTCGAATCCCGATGAGTTCTCGTGCGGCGAATCGCACCGCGGCTCCGGTCGATCGGCCCGCGCAGC
Source organism: Planctomyces sp. (assembly GCA_013822855.1). Lineage (GTDB taxonomy): Bacteria > Planctomycetota > Planctomycetia > Planctomycetales > Planctomycetaceae > Planctopirus. The sequence continues at coordinate 9,637 of PNLE01000155.1, read as the reverse complement.
CAAAGCGCCCACCACTGCCTCGCGGTCTGCCGCCACTCAACAGCCTTACGCCCAGCGTGGTTCCGCTCCTGGTTCCACTGGCATGCAGAACGGCATGCAGAACGGCATGCAATACGGCATGACTGCCTCCCGTGGCATGGAACCAACTCTCCCCGGCGAGATGTCGCGGGAATACGGCGCCGCCAACCGGGTCGCGACGAAGCCAGCCGCTGGCTCCGGGAAGAGCTCGACCAGAATGAACTCCGCCGACGTGGAGGATCCCTTCGCGGCCGACGAGTTCGCCGACGCTGACAACGAGACCACGGGCCGCGTCTCGTTCTAGTCCCCAGCCAACACCCGCCGCCGCCGCGCCAGCAAGGACTCGCCGAAGATGCCGCAGCCGCTTCTTGTCCGCAGTCGTCTGTTCGCGGCGTTCTCCGCCCTCTGCGTGCTGACGGAACTGGCCCTGTTCAACCCGCGAACAACAGCGGCGGCCGAGGTCGCATCCTCTACGTCATCCTCTCAGTCGGCTTCCCCCGTCCAGGACGACGCGACCCTGCGGGCCGTGTGCACGGTCGGCAAGAAGCATGTCTTCGCCGTGGGTGATCGCGGCGCGGTCTGGATCTCGAACGACGCCGGTGAATCGTGGCGGTTTGTGGAAGCACAAGTCCCCGGTTCCACCCGTCCGATTCATCTGCGATGCGCGCAGTTTGTGACCGATCAAATCGGCTGGGTCGGCGGCCATCTTGCCGAACCCATTCGCGGAAGTTCGAGCGGCGTCCTCCTTTCCACCACCGATGGTGGAGCCACCTGGAGCGAACTGGGTGCGGGACAACTCCCCGCCGTCCGGCATGTCCAGTTCTTCGATCTGGAGAACGCCGCCGTCTTGGTCGAGGCCATGGGCGATGTGGCCACCGGCATGATGCGCACCAGCGACGGAGGAGCCAACTGGCACCGCCTTTCCGGGGAGCGCCAGGGCGATTGGGAAACCGCCGCCTGGTTTGGCCCCGAGATGGGGATCGTCGCCGGTCGCGACATGAAACTCTCTCTGGTGGGCGACGAACAACTCCTCCCCTCGAGGATGACCGGCGGCGGTTCGCGTACCTTGCATGGCGCCGCCGTCACCAAGGAAGAACGCGGCTGGCTGGTGGGAGACGGGGCCACGATCCTCACCTCCGCCAATGGGGGCGTGGTCTGGGATGCCCCCTCGGGATCCTTGCCGACGCCCACGAGGCGACTGATGGACTTCCGCGGCGTGTACGCCGTCGGCGAGCATGTCTGGATCGCCGGTTCCCCCGGATCGGTGATCTGGCACTCGCCCGATGCCGGTGCGACCTGGGAAAACCAACCCACAGGCGAAACGCCCCCTCTCGAGGCGATCCGCTTCGCCTATTGCCCCCCCGAACAACTGGCGGACGCCGCCACTGGCTATGCCGTCGGCCATCTGGGCATCATTCTGAAAACGGTCAACTCCGGGAAGTCGTGGCAGGCTGTGCATGGCGGCGGTCGACGGGCCGCGCTCACGCTGCTCCCCTCCCGAGCCGAGCGGGTCTCCACCTGGGCGCTGGCGAAAGCCGGCGGCGAGCAAGGCTATCGCACCAGCGTTGTCCTCATGACCTCCGGCCTTGATCGCCGGGCCAGCCAGAACGAGGGGATGTTGAGCCTCCCCACACCGGGCGAGGATCGCCGTGCCGCCGTGCTATTGGCGGGTGGCAACTCGCTCGAAGAGTGCTGGGCCTTCCCACTCACCACCCCCGGCCTGCAACACAATCGCGAAGCCCTCTTCAAAGACTGGATGCTCAAGACCGAAAACAAACTCCCCGAGATGCTCCTGGGGCAGATCGTGCGTCACCTGCGAACCTGGCGGCCGGATGTGGTGGTCATCGACCAGCCCGCACCCGACGACGCCGTCGCCCAGCTGATGTTCGCGGCCATGTGCCGCGCGGTCCCGCTGGCCGCCGATGCCACACGTCTGCTCGAACAGCAGGAGGTTCTCAACCTCGCGCCATGGTCGGTCTCCCGCGTGCTGCTCCGCTTGCCGGATGGCAGCGCGGGGGATGCCCAGTTGGAGGCCTTCGAGTTTCTGCCCCGAACCGGTGTCTCGGTGAAAACCGCCGCCACGAGGGCGGATGATCTCCTGGGCATTCTCCGCTCGGGAACCCAGCAGCGCGAAGCCTTCCGGCGGCTCGATCCTTCCCAGCTCATTGGTGGGATCGGCGCCTTGCCACCAGTGACCGCCGCCGCACAGCAGGATCTTTTCTCCGGTCTGTCGATCGCACCCGGATCGGCGGCAAGGCGAGCCTTGCCCCCCGTCGATGATGCGGTCCTCGCCCGGCGGATGAAGGCCGCGCAGAAGCTCAGGAATGTCGAAGCCCTCACCGGCCAGCAACTGGGCGATCCCCGCATCGCCGGACAGATGCTGGCTCAGGTCGGGCCGGTGCTGGTCGACCTCAGTGAACCCCAGGGGGCCGCCTTCCTCGCGCAGCTCGCCCGCGATTACCGCGAGCAGGACAACTACGAACTCCTCGAACAGATTCAACTCGAACTCATCCGCCGCTATCCCGCCACTCCCGAGGGGACGACCGCCTTGCGCTGGCTGGTGCAATACTGGAGCAGCCGTGAGATGATGTTCCAACGATCCCGCCAAGAAGGTTCCCTCACGACCCGCATGACCTCCAACTCGCAGCCGGTGATCCTGCGGGTGGGTGCCAACGGTCAGGAGCTTCCGGACGAAGAGGGCCGCTTTACCGGGCTCGACCGCTCCCCCGTGATCCAGGCCAAGGCCCAGGGGAAGATCCGGGCCGGTCAAAAAGACTATCTCGACGAGCAAACCCAGGGCCGCCTCCGCCAGGCGACGGAACTGCTGACCCTGCTCGAGTTGCAGCAGCCCCGGCTCTTCCGCACCCCCGAGGTGCAATTGCCACTCGCAGCCCTTAAGCGGCTGCGTGGCTCCTTCAGCGAAGCCGACGGCGTCTACCGCACGCTGCTGATCCAGCAGCAAGTCTTGGGTGCCGAACCGGGAACCACCCCCTCGGCTGATCCCATCCAGCAGATCGCCGCCATGGAAATGTGGCTGACGGCCGCTTCGGGAGCACCGCCGGGAACGATCACCATCTGTCGGCAAGCCGACGGCAAGCCGGTCCTCGATGGCGTCCTGGCCGACGATTGCTGGCAGGCGGCAGATGATCTCCGGCTGCTCAAGCCGGGAGTGTCGACGCTGGAGGCGGCGGGCGAACCGGGAGACTTCGTGATGTTCAGCTACGACGCCGAGTACCTCTATCTCGCGGGCAAGTGCGTGCGTCACGCCGCGCATCCAGCCTCACCCGTGGAGCTGAGTGGCCGGGGCTACGACGCCCCTCTCGATGGCCTCGACCGCGTGCGGATCTCCCTCGACATCGATCGCGATTACCTCACCGCCTACCACTTCGAGGTGTCCGAATCGGGTGCGACGCGCGACGCCTGCTGGGAACGACCGAGTTGGAACCCGCAGTGGTTCGTCGCGGTCGACGGCGACGAGGAAGGATGGCGGTTCGAGGCAGCCATCCCCTGGTCCGAACTGACCGACCGCCCCCCCACCAAGAATCACGTCCAGGCCGCCCGAGCCGTCCGCGTCATCCCCGCCCAGGAAATCCACACCTGGCCAGCCGTGAAGACCCCCAACTCCACGCAAAGCCACACCATCGGCCTCATCAAGTTCGATTGAAGCTGTTTGGGTTTTGGCAATTGTCTGTTGGGAGTTGTTGGTCGCTGAAGAGCCACTCCGCAACCCCCTCGCCCAGTCCGCTGGGAGAGGGCCGGGGTGAGGGCGAGTTCAAACTTCTGAGATGCTCAAGCAACAAGCGGCTTCATCGCACGTCGCCGGGCCCACCTAACAACGTGGTTCGGCTCGCGACATCCCTCGGCATGCCCCCCTCCCGGAGACCGGGCGAGGGTTGACGCTCCACCTTACGGCGTCCGCTCACCGGGATCGCTGGTGGTGAGTGTCAGGGGAACCTCGATCTCCTGCCCTTCCCGCACGATGGTCAGCACCACCACATCGCCGGGCTTCTTGTCCTCCACATAGCCCAGGAAGTCGTCGGCGGTGGTGATTTTCTTGCCGTCGACGGCCATGATCCGGTCGGCGGCAGTGCGGTCGATCGCTTCCGTCACGAAGGGACCCCGGCGCGTCTTGACCACCTTCGGACCGCGCAAGCCAGCCCGCTCGGCTGGCCCGCCCGGCTTCATCTGGGCGATCAGCAGGCCTTTCTCGGTCTCGTAAACTTTTGAGATCCCCACTTCCGGCCGCACGACTTTGCCGAAGGCCAGCAGTTGCGGCACGACCCGCGCCACGAGGTTCACGGGGATGGCGAAGCCCACCCCCGCACTCTGCCCCGAGGTCGTGGCGATCGCCGTGTTGATGCCGATCAGCTTGCCGTGCGCATCGAGGAGCGGGCCGCCGCTGTTGCCGGGATTGATGGCGGCGTCGATCTGGATGATCGACCGGATCGTGCGGTTGCCGTGGATCTGGAGCGAGCGGTTGAGGTTGGAGATGATCCCCGTCGTGAGCGTGCGTTCGAGGCCGAAGGGATTGCCCAGGGCGAAGACCCGCATCCCGGCGCGGAGCTTCCGCGAGTCACCGAATTCGACGGGAAAAAGCTGCTCCGGCGGTGCGTCGAGCTTGAGGACGGCGATGTCGTTGACCGGGTCGGCCCCCACGATCGTCGCGTCGAACGATTCGCCCGAGTAGAGCGTCACACTGATGTGCGTGGCCCCTTCGACGACGTGGAAATTGGTGAGGATGTGACCAGCCTTGTCGATCACCGAACCGGAGCCGCTCCCTTCCGATTGGAGTTCGAGCAGGGAAAACCGCGCGGCCTGCACCGCTTTCGTGGTGATGTTCACCACGCTCCGGTTGGCGGCCTGATAGACTGCGATGTTGATCGCCTCTTCGGGCGTTAAACCATCGGAAAGAAAGATCGGCCGCACGGCGGGCTGGCTGCTTTCATCCTCTTCGATGAAGGGCGTTGATTTGAGCCGCGCTCCCCGATCCTGGGCTACTGCTTGCGTTGTCGAAGGGGTTTGGGCTGGCTGCAGCCAGCAGGCGGTCATCACACTGGCCAAGAGGGCCGAAGCGAAACTGGCGAGTAGAAGTCTGGTCATGGCGAATCCTCCCTGTTGATTGCCGGACGTCAATCTATAGGCGATTTCGAAGAGACCAACAAGACGGGGAACGTGGAGAAGAAGTCTCCCGATCTCGTGCCAATAGCGTTCTCCGGCGACTGGAACTCTACAGTTGACTGTGAAAATGCCCGGCTCGACGCGAGAATCGCACCGCGGCCCACAGAGGCCCCCGGCGGCACTCACTCCTTCTTCAACAAGGCCCTCTCGGCCCATGATTTCCCCCCTGCTTGCCACCGACCAGACACTCCGGCAACTCGCCCGGCAATCGCAGATCGAAAGTCTGCTGGAGGATCTCCGCGTCTGGTCGCAGGCCCATACCACGTCCCGCGGCGTCCGCGAGCAGCAGCGGCTGGTCGCCAGCCTGCTGGAGGCGGCCCCCGAGCTGGTGGCCCGGATTCAATCGCCGCTGCTCGTCGCCACCTTCGGCGGCACAGGGGTCGGCAAGAGCACGCTGGTCAATGCGCTCGTCGGGGCGGAAGTCACTCGCGCCGGTGTCACCCGCCCCACCACCTGCATCCCCACCCTCGTCACCCACACGGAGACCGCGCTGACATCGCTCGGCTTCTCCCCCAGCGATGTCTCCTCCCTCTCCACCGCCTCGTCGACCGGAGGTCTCAATGTCCAACGGCTCGACCTGCCGATTCTCAAACAGTTCGTGCTCCTCGACTTCCCCGATGTCGACACCGACGAAGAAGCCAGCGAAGGGAGCAACCTCGCCCGTGTCCGCGCCCTGCTCCCCCTGTGCGATGTCCTGATCGTCGTCAGCACTCAGGAAAAGTATCTCCAGGCCCGGCTGCGTGCCGAATTGCGTGCCGCCGTCACCCATGCCCGCGTGATCTTCGTACAGACCTTCGCCGATCGCGACGACGACATCCGCGACGACTGGCTGGGCAAGGATCTCGCCCAGGACTTCGACGTCCACGAGATCTTCTTCGTCGATTCCAAACGGGCGCTGGATGAGCGCCGCCGGGGTCTGCGCCCCACGGGCGACTTCGGCTGCCTGCTCGCCACCCTCGAACAGGAATCGATCGACGGGGCCCGGCCGCTGTTGCGCCACAACAATCTCGTCGACCTCATCCGCACTGCGACCTCGCAAGGCTCCCTGGCGCTGGAAGGGCAAATCGATCTGGTGGATCAAGTGACCAGACGGCTCGACGAACAGGATCGCAAACTGACCGGCGATCTCACGGAACAGCTCAAAAGCGAGCTTCTGGGCGAGCAACAGCCCTGGGAACAGCGGCTGGTGGCGAGCCTGGCCGAGAAATGGTCGCTCAGCCCGCTCAGCGCCCTCCTCCGGCTGCGCGTGAACTGGAGCAAGTTGCTGGGCTCTTACGCGCTGCTCCGTTCCCGCACCGTCGTGCAGGCCACCATTGCCGGGAGCCTGCAGGCTGCGGATTGGTGGCAACGCCGACAGCGGGATGGCGACGCCCAGGCGGCGATCGACAGCCTGGCCACCACGGCACTGAGCGATGCCGCTCTGCGTAACCTGGCCACCATCGTGCAGGGAGATGTCCGCCAGGCGGGACTCGATCCCATCGACTGGTCAATCGAAGAGCGGCGGCAAGAAGCAGGGCGGTTGCAATTGGCGATGTGTCTCAAAGCCCGCGAATCGGTCGATCGGCTCATCGAACGCCTGCTGGAGGCCAACGCCAGCCCAACGGCTTATTGGATGTATGAGGTCCTCTTCTGCCTCTTCCCGGCCTGGCTGCTGTGGCGGGTGGGCTACAACTTTTTCTATGAAGCCTTCTGGCTTGGCAAGCCGCATCTGGAAACCAGCTTCTATCTTCCCGCCGCCCTGCTCTTGGCGGGTTGGTGCGGGCTGTGGCTCTGGTTGCTGACCCGCAGGCTCAAGCGGGGGATGGAACGGGAGATCAAATCGCTGGCCGAGGAACTCGCCCGCCAGCAGATCCCCGGCGGCCTCTTCGCCCAACTCCGCGAGCGGGTCAACCAGTTCCGACTGGCGGCGGAAGAGTTGAGGTTGCTCGACAGCCGCACGACGTTGCTGCAACAGGAACTGCGGGACATCCCCACCCGCCTCAGCCAGACCCGCCGCTGAGACACGTTTCTATTTGATAAGTCGCTCTGTGTGCCATGTTTGTCGCTTTGGACAAGCATGCTTTCGCGACTTTCAACACATCATTTCGAGTGGCGATTGGTATGAGTCACCCGCTCAACCACGCACCCAGTGCAGCCTCACCAGCGTGATCCCCTGGCCCGCGCGGGGCCGGAAGTCCTTGGGGCGGTTGTCGTCGACCGCCGTCTTGCCGAAGGGGGCCACGGCCAATTCCAGCTGGGCACCATTCAACCGGTAAATCCCCTGGTAGACATGCTTGTTGTCCGCGTCGTAAAGATCGAACTGGATGGGATCGTCCAGCTTCCGCCCCGGCCGCAAACGCAGCCCGAACGTGGCGACCGGCAGGCCGGAATCCGGCTTCTCGATCCGCACGATGTTGCCGTCGATCCGCACCAGGTAATTCTTGTACGGCAGTACGTCCGTCCGATGAACATCGACCGTCGCCGAATCGATCGACCACGTCCCCGTCACCCGCGTCAAATCGGTCTCCGTCGCCTCCAGCGGCCACGAGATCGCCAAGAGGCCCGCGAGCGCTGCGAGTAACATCACAGAAGCAGGACGAAGCATAGAGGGAGACATCAAGTCGGCCTTCCACAGCGATCGAATTGAACAGCAAGACCGGTTCAGAGGGAACCCGGGCCACAAAGATTGGAACCGTAATCCTAAAGTCTCGCGCCAACCCGTGAACAGCTGCAACCACGGGATCCCGGTTCAATTCCCGCCTTTCTCAACGGCTCACGGGCAACCCTTCGCTAAGGGCCATACAATCGTAGCCTCCGTCAAGCACACCGTTTCCATTCTCCGACCCGGCGATCATCCAGGGTGAAACCGTGACCAACCCCCAACACCGCTTCTCCCACCGCGTCGAACATTACCGCAAGTTCCGGCCCACCTACCCCGCCGGTGTCATCGACCTGCTGCGGGAAACAATCGGCCTCCAGCCCAGGTGGATCATCGCCGATCTCGGCTCCGGCACCGGAATCTCATCCCGGCTGTTCCTCGACCAGGGCCATGTCGTCTATGGCATCGAACCCAACGCCCCCATGCGGGCCGCCGCCGAGGAGGAACTGGGGGAGAATCCCCGCTTTCACAGCGTTGGCGGCACGGCGGAGGCCACCACCCTCCCCGATCACAGCGTCGATCTCGTCATCGCGGCCCAAGCCTTCCACTGGTTCGACATCCCCGCCACCCGCCGGGAAGTGATCCGTATCCTCAAGCCCGGCGGCTGGGCCGTCCTCCTATGGAACCAGCGTCCCACCACCGGTTCCCCCTTCCTCGTCGAGTACGAACAGCTCCTCCAGACGCACGGCAAGGACTACGCGACCATCCGCGACTCCCACCGCGACGCGGGACGCCTCCGCGAGTTCTTCGGCGAAGCGGGCTACTTGGAACGATCCGTCCCCAATCCCCAGCAACTCACCTACGACGAACTCCGAGGTCGATTGATGTCCGCCTCCTATGTCCCCCTCGAAGCGCAGCCCGGCCACGCCAACATGATCCTCGATCTGAAATTCCTCTTCGCCCGCCACGCCCAAGGGGGTGTCGTCAACATGGATCTCACCACGGAACTCTTCTGCGGCCAGCTGTTGTCTCCCGCAGTCTGATTGAGACCTGCACCCACTCACTTTGATCGACCCGCGTTTCAGAAATCGACCCTCATGCAACAACTCTTCACCCGTCGGCTCCTCGCCTTGATCCTCTCAACTGCGGCAATCCTCACCCAGACAGGTTCCGCAGCGCACGGCGTGGAACCCGCCCTCCGGGACGACACCCTCCGCGTCATGTCGTTCAACATCCGCTACGGCACCGCGAATGATGGCCCCAACCATTGGGAGAAACGCCGCGATTTCCTGGTTCAAACCATCCAGGCCTTCGATCCCGATCTCCTCGGCACACAGGAAACGCTCGGTTTCCAGAAGGATTTCATCGCCGAAAAGATCCCCGGCTACACCCCCTTCGGCGTGGGCCGCGAAGATGGCGGCACGCAGGGCGAGATGACCGCCATCTTCTTCCGCACCTCACGTTTCGAGAAGCTCGGCGGCGGCCACTTCTGGCTCAGCGAAACCCCCGAGGTCGTTGGCAGCAAAGGTTGGGACACTTCGCTCCCTCGCATGGTGAGCTGGGTGAAGCTCAAAGATTTGCAGCCCGGTCCGAAGTCGTCCGCCGCTCCCGAGATCTACTTCTTCAACACCCACTTCGACCATGTGGGGAAGGTCGCCCGCATCGAATCAGCCAAGCTCCTGCGCCAACAGATCACGACCATCGCGGGTAACGCCCCCGTGATCCTCACCGGCGACTTCAACTCGGGCGAAAGCTCCCGGGCTTACAACGAACTCTTCGGTGCGGCTCCCGAGGGAGAGGTTCTGACGATTCTCCGCGACGCCCACCGCGTCGCCCATCCCACCCCAGGCACCGATGAGGGCA
>PNLE01000154.1 GCA_013822855.1 Planctomyces sp. | reverse complement strand
CGGGATGTTGCCGCGAGTGTTGGAGCCGGAAGTGATGGAGACGCCCGAGGAGGCCCGGGCCTATGACGCGATGGACTTCTCGGCGGTGAACGCGGCCTTTGTGGCGGATCTCCTTGCCGCGCTGGATCGCTCGGGGTTCGTCCCTCAACCAAACCGCAGCGTTCTGGATGTGGGGACGGGAACAGCCCGCATTCCGCTGGAGTTCTGTCGAAAAGCGGCCTGGGGGTTGGTGACGGCCATCGATCTCTCCCCCGCCATGCTGGAGATTGCCCGCGAAAACGTGGCGGCGGCGGGAGCGGCGGAGCGAATCACCTTGCGGCAAACCACATCGACACCGCTGGTCCAGGCGGGCGAGCGGTTCGATGTCGTGATGTCGAACAGCCTGATGCATCATGTGGCGGATGCGGCAGGACTGCTCGAAGAGTTGGCCCGGCTGGTGGCACCGGGTGGCGCGCTATTCGTCCGCGACCTGATGCGACCTGAGAGTGCTCAGGCGATCGAGGATCTGGTGCTGCTCCACGCGGGTGGGGACACTCCGCACCAGCAGCAACTCTTCCGGCAATCCCTGGCGGCCGCGCTCACCTTGGACGAAGTGTGGGAGATTGCCAGTGAGTTGCCATGGGAAACTTCCGTGGAGCTGACAAGCGACCGACATTGGACGCTTGTGGGGCGGCGGGCCAGTAAGAGTTGAAGCCAATGTGGCCTTCCCTTCTGTCTCACGAAGTCCCGTTCGAGCCTGTCGCATTCAGGACTTCAACTGGAAGATCGCTTCAACCTCCACGGGGATGTTGCTGGGCAGGGAGCCCATGCCGACGGCACTGCGGGCCCCCTTCCCCGCCACTTCGCCGAAGACTTCGACCATCAATGTGCTGAAGCCGTTGATGACCTGCGGATGGTTGGTGAACTCGGGGACGCAGTTGACCATGCCCAGGGTCTTGACGAGCCGCTCGATATGGTTCAGCGTGCCGAGCTGCTGCTTGATCGTGGCGAGCATGGTCAGGCCGACGGCCCGCGCGGCGCTGTAAGCTTCCGTCTCGACGAGATCGACACCCACCCGGCCGACGATCAGCGAGCCATTGGCTTGGCGGGGACCTTGGCCGGAGACATAGAGCAGGCGATCGACGATCACAATCGGTGCGTAGACACCTCCCGGCTGCGGTGCGGGGGGAAGTTCGAGGCCCAGTTCCTGAATTCGTCGATCGATCCCGGTCAGTTCGGTCATTCCATGCATCTTCGAGAGTAGGAAAAAGGTGACTTCAACACCTCTGAGTATCAGCCTTGCCGGCATCCGTCACAATTCCCGGCGGGGCATCGAGACCTCTTTTGCGGGGAAAGTCATTTCACGGCGGAATAAAGCCGCGAAGCAGCAGAATCCGAGCGGATCAGCCCCGCCCCGCGAAGTGCACTGCCGTGAGTTTGCACTGCTGTCCAGTGGCCGTCGGGTCATGCCTCGGGTCGTGCCTCAGGTTGTACCTACTGTGCAGTGGTCGCCGGTCGGCTACACTTCGGAGTGGGATCAAGTGGCGTGCGGACCGATGTTCGAACGCCCCGGGGAGTTCGAGAAGACAAGCAGGCCACGAAGAGGAACGAAGAGATGAGAAATCTGGCAAAAGGTGTTCTGGCACTGGCATTGGTCGCAGTGGCCGTCGCCACGGGTCTTGTGGAAAAAGGGGGAAGCATGACGACAGTCGCCGCTGACGCAGCTGGTTCGATCTACAAGCACAAGCTCAACACGATCTCGGGCGAACCGGTCGAGTTGTCGAAGTACAAGGGTAAGGTGATCCTCTTCGTGAATGTGGCCAGCGCCTGCGGTTACACGGGGCAGTACAAGCCGCTCCAGGCGATTTCCGAGAAGTACAAGGAGCAGGGTCTGGAGGTCGTGGGTGTCCCCTGCAACCAGTTCGGCGGGCAGGAGCCCGGCTCGGCTGACGAGATTCAGACATTCTGCTCCAACAAGTACGGCGTGACCTTCGATCTGCTCGCCAAGACCGATGTCAACGGCCCCAAGGCCTCGCCGCTCTATGTCGATCTCAAGGCTCAGAGCCCCAACGGCACGGGCGACATCGGCTGGAACTTCGAGAAGTTTCTGGTTTCCCGCGACGGCAAGGTCGTGGGAAGGTACAAGTCGGGTGTGAAGCCCGATTCCAAGGAATTGGTCACAGCCATCGAAGCCGAACTGGCCAAGAAGTAGATCTCTCTTCTGATGGATTCATGACGGTGGATTCATGACGGAAACCAACCCGCCGGGCGAGTGCTCGGCGGGCTTTTTCACGTGTGAAGCGGCGTCTTGGCGTTGGTTTTTTGATTCGCACTTGATTCGAAGTTCGTACGGGCAAATGCTGAAGGCAGATCGGCCGGGTCGGCTGATCGCGTGTCGGGGACGTTCATCGACGGCTTGGGATCGGGCGGAGTATGCAGACCCTGTTGCTCGCGGGATGGATGTTGGCCACGTTCGGTTGGCTCCGGCCCATCGTCGCCTCGATCAATTATCTCTCCGCCCAACCCTATTCGAAGCGGTTGCTGAAGCTGATTCACGTGGTCCTGCTGGGCAGTGCCGCGATCATCACCCTCGTGGGCTTCGCCGTCTTCGCGATCCGGCTGCTATCTCCCGAGGCGATCCCCGCCTCCCCTCTTGAAATGGGTTATGTCGGGGTCGGTGTGCTGCTCACAAGCTGGTGGCTCGCCGACGCCATTCGCTGGCAAATCGCCTGCCGGACCGATCTCGACGAGGAGCGGCACATCCGGCGGATGTCCTGGAAGGAAACGTTGCAGGGCCATCCCGAGGCGTCCCGCTGGTTGGGATTGCCGGGCAACGAGGTTCTGCTTCTGGAGGTGGCCCAGCGTTCCATTCGCTGCGAAGGCCTGCCGGCGGCGGCGAGTGGGTTGTCGATCGCCCATTTCTCCGATGTCCATTTTCGCAACGGCATGCCGCTGGATTACTTCCGGGGGGTGTTTGAAGAACTCGCGCGGTTGAGGCCGGATGTCTACATCTTCACCGGCGACCTGCATGACGACCCGGAATGCGTGAGGTGGGTCTCCGAACTGTTCGGTTCGCTCCATGCGCCGCTGGGCTGTTATTTCGTGCTGGGGAACCACGACTGGTACGCGGATGCCGTGCAGGCCCGCATCGTGCTGGAGGACGCCGGTTGGATCGATCTCGCGGGGCGGGTGTTGCCGCTGCGCGATCCGAGTGGCGAGATTGTGATCGCGGGGACGGAGTTCCCGTGGATGGGCGATCTTCCGCCTCTTTCTCTATCCCCCGAGGGCCGCTTCCGCATCCTGGCGTCGCATACGCCCGATCTGTGGAAGTGGGCCTCGCAGAATGGCGTCAACCTGATGCTGGCGGGGCATACGCATGGCGGCCAGATCCGTCTGCCGATCCTGGGGCCGGTCTTCGCTCCGAGTGTCTACGGCGTGCGTTACGCCGGCGGACTCTACAAGGAAGGCTCGATGTCCCTGCACGTTTCGCGCGGGGTTTCGGGAAGGGATCGACTGCGGTTCGGCTGCACGCCCGAGATCACCCGCTTTGTTCTCAAATGCAGCCCCAGAGTGGAGCTGGCCAAGGCTTCCCCGGCGGAGGCATCTCACTAGAATTCCCGCAAGACCACGATGCGACAAGACCCGGTGTTGCATTCGATCACTTCGGAAACGCATACCGGTTTTGTTGAGGATTCTCCGTGAGGCAGCCAGGTTTTGTGATCAGTCTGAGCCATGCGGTGCGTGGCCTTTGCGATGTGTTGAGCACGCAGAAGAACATGCAGCGGCATGTGGCGATCGCCCTGCTGCCGATCGTGCTGGGAGCCGTCCTGGGTTGCACGTTGACCGAGTGGTGCCTCCTGGCGCTGACCATCGGCCTGGTGCTCTGCTGCGAGGTGATCAACACGTCGATTGAATGGGTGGTCGATCTGGCCTCGCCCGACGTGCATGTCCTGGCGGGGCGGGCGAAGGATTGTGCGGCGGGAGCCGTGCTCCTGGCCTCGATCATGGCTGTTGTGGTGGGGCTGTTGATTTTCACACCGAAGCTGCTGATGGCGGCGGTTTGAGGGATGAGGGATGAAAAAAGCCTCAGCCCGTCTCCTGGCGGAGCATGCGGGCTGAGGCCTTGTATCGACTTTCCGGGGTTGAGGCTTTCCGCCTTCATCCCTCATCCTTCCGCCTTCATCTTTACTCGGCCTTGGCCGCTGGCAATGGGCCGAAGACCTTGGTGAGCTGCGGTTCGATGGCGTCGGCCCAGATGGCGTAGCTCTTGGGGTTCAGGTGCAGGAGGTCGGGCATGATCTCCTTGCTGAGGGTGCCGTCGGCTTCGAGGAAATTGGGGCCGATGTCGAGATACTCGACGCGCTCGCCGTCGGCGAACTTGGCGATCAGGGCGTTGGCTCCCTCGTTGACCTTCCGTTGGGGAGCGTCGGGCGTGGCACCCCGCGGGAAGATGGCCAGGATCAGGATCTTCGTTTCCGGCAGTTCGGTCTTGAGCTTCTCGACGATCGCCTTCACCCCGTCGGCGATCGCTTCGCTGGTATCGGAACCCGAGTTGTTGGTGCCGATCATCAGGACGGCGAGCTTGGGCTTGATCCCCTGGATGTTGCCGTTCTCCAAACGCCAGAGGACATGCTGCGTGCGGTCGCCGCCGATGCCGAGATTGACGGCATTGCGGGGAGCGAACCGTTCCTTCCAGACATCGCGGCCAGCCCCTTCCCAGCCCTGCGTGATCGAATCGCCGATGAAGAGGAGATCGACGTTCCCTTCGGCGACGCGCTTGTTCATCGACTCGTGCCGCTTCATCCAGTTGCCGTCGCGGGGGACGGGTGTGGTCGAAGCGGAGGTCTTGGGCGCGGCCACCTTGGGGGGGTCGGCTGTGGCAGTTGCCTGGGCGAAGGCCCCGGTGGATGTGGTGGCCAGCACCAGGGCACCGAGAAGTGCCGACTGCGAGAAGGCGAAGAGAGACCGAATCATGGCGGGACTTTCCAAAGGTGTATCGATCGGAGGCTCATGGATCCCATGAGCGGCGACTGATAGAGAAATACCACCTTCCGAGTCACGGATGCCAGTCCCTTTCCGAAACCTTGTCGAACAGATCCTCCACCGCGATCAATCATCGGGCCGTCAAACCGGCCAGGCAAATCCTTCCGCTTGATGCAGAACGTCTCCGTGGTGGAGTGTCAGCAGGATCGGGAGGGAGGCGTTCAGGCCGTGAGGAGCGGGTTGCGGTTCGCGGAAGAGGATGAGATCCGCCGGAGCGCCGGGCGTGAGGCCTGGACTGGGAAGATTCAAAAGTCGGCGAGGCTGAATGGTCGCGAGGTCGATGGCTTGAGCGAGGGAGATCCCGCCGAGCATCGCGGCGGTGGCGACGCAATCGCCCAGGCCGAGGTGGCTCCCCGCGAGGAACTCCCGCTGGCCAGCGACCACCAGTTTGCCCGATTCGAGGACTTCGCACGCCCCCCAGGCAGAATGGTGTTCGCCGGGGGGCAAGCCGGCCCAACCGCTGAGATCGCAGGTGAGGAGGACGCGATCCGCGGGTTTCGCGCGGAGGACGGTCTTGAGAAAATCGGGTGGCAAGTGCTGGCCATCGGCGATCAGGCTGCAGGTGAGTCGGTCGTCGGCGAGTTGGGGCCACAGCGGGTTGTGATGCCGATGGATCCGGGCCTCGAGACCATTGCCGAGATGTGTGCCGAGCGTGGCGCCGGCATCGATGGCGGCGTGGATTTCATCGGCGTTGGCGGCGGTGTGGCCGAGGGCGACTACCACACCCCGGGCCACGAGTTCCCGGATGAAGCGGATGATGCCGGGCAGTTCCGGCGCGAGGGTGACCAATCGGATCAACCCGCGGGCGGCCCGTTGGAGGGAGTCGAATTCCTCGAGATCCGGCAAGCGGACGGCGTGGGCCGGGTGGGCACCGCGGGGGCCGTCGCGAGGCGAGATCCATGGGCCTTCGAGATGGATGCCGATCATCCGCTGTTGGAATCGGGGCACCTCGGCCGCCGCCTGCACCACGGCGCGGAGGCTGCGGTGCATGACATCGGATGTGTTCGTGACGATGGTGGGCAGGAACGGGCCGATGCCGAACCCGGCGAGTCGATCGGCGATCAGCACCACCTGGTTCGTGGTGAGGGCCGCGTCACTGAACCAGTGCCCGCCATACCCGTTGATCTGCAAGTCGAAGAGTGAGGGGGCGACCAGCGGCAGATCGTCCGGCGCATGAGCATGATCAAGCGGCTGGATGGAATTGATGAGACCCTGCCCGACGGTGATTTCGACGGGAGCGAGAGTGTCGTAACGCCGGGCGCGGAAGCGGAGCATGGGAGTGCTTCGGTGAAGGATTGTGGAATGCAGGGAGCCAAGAAGGAAAGAAGGTGAAAAGGAAAGACAAGGAGAGAAGCCAGAAATTAACCCTCGCCCGATACCTTCAAACCTGGCCCTCACCCATCTGAAGGGGCGAGGGGGACGGCGGATCAAAAGACCAAAACCGCAACCGCTCAGATTGTCCATTGGCGGTTGCGGGCGGAGATCTCCCAGCGGTCGACGACTTCGCCGTTCTTCGCCACATAGGCAAAGGGATAGAGCGGCACCGTCGTGCAGACATGCCGGGGGATGCCCCAGACCACATCACCTACGCGGAAGGAATCGCGGTTGTTGGATTCAACGACGAGGTGTTCCTCACTTTGCAGCACCTGCTTTCCGCCTTCGATCTCCGGAAGCCAGACCCGCTGCCCCAGCGCCTGGTCCGGGGAGACCGCCTTGTGGCCCATGTCGAGCGTCACGCGGGTCGGCGTCGGTCGGCTGATCACGCGGCTCAGCACATAGGCTCCCGCTTGGTAATCCATCTCGGGGAACTTGAGTGCATAGCCCCAATCGTGCAGCACGCAGGTGCCGGGACTGAGTTCGATGCTGGCGTCTTCGATCCGACTCCAGGGGCCGAAGGTGCCCGTACCGCCGCAGATGATGCGGGGGACGGCCATGCCGGCGGCCACCAGCCGATCGCGGAACGAACTGACCTTCACCCAGACATCGCGCACGGCGGCGACACGCTCATCGACGCTGGTTTGATGAAGGTGGCCGTCGTAGACATGCAACCCGGCGGCGGTGAGGCCCGGTGTCTTCGAGAGACGTTCGTAGAGCGAAAAGGCTTCCGGCAGCGTGGGATCGATCCCGGTGCGATCCATCCCCACGTTGAGGTCGAGCAGGACATCGAGCGTGATCCCCGCCGTGCTGGTGATCTCGCCCATGGCCTCAATGGCGGCATGGTCGTCGGCCAGGACCGTCAGCCGGGTCTGCGGGAAGCGATGACGGAACTCGGCCGCCCGGCGGAGATTCGGTCCCACAACGGGGTAGGCCAGCACGACATCGGTCGCCCCCGCGCGGGCCACCATCTCCGCTTCCGCGAACGTCGCGGCTTTGTGGCGGGTGATGCCCCGCTGCACTTCGAGCTTCGACAACTCGAGCATCTTGTGGGTCTTGCAGTGGGGCCGCAGGCGGTTGATGTCGCCGCTGGTGGCGATCATTTGATCGAGGTTGTCGGTGATGGCCGCCAAGTCGATCACGAGTGCGGGGGAGGGAATCGCCTCCGCAGCCCGGGTGGAGAGGGGTGCGCTCCATTTCATGCGGATCACTCGGCCCTTCAGCACGGGTTCATCAAGACCTGTCGGCCAGGACAAACGATTTGTCGCAAGTGAGGTTCCTCGAAGAGGGTGGGAACCCGTTGACGATGAGCTTAGCGGGCGCGGAGCGGGAAGTCATTTTCAGGCGTTGACCTGCAACTGATGCAGGACGGGCTGACGCGGAAGATCCATGGAAACCACGACCGGAGCCGGTTTTTGGGGAATGCCGTCCTCGGCCAGGACTGTATCGATCACGAAGTAGAGGAGTTCCCGCAGCGAATCGGGAGTGACCGCATCGGCCAGGGCTTCCACGCGGGCGCGGGATTTCTCCACGAGGGTGTGGGCCTTGTCAAAGACGCCCAACTTTTCGAAGTGCCGCTTGTAGGCTTCGAACTTCGCGTGGGGGCTGGACGACGACTGCGCGATGCGGATGACTTCTTCACGCTCGGCGGGTGACGAGGCCTCCCACGCCATCGCCCAGAGCAGTGTGGGACGGAGTGCCTGGGCATCCTGACCGGCGACCAACTTGTTGTGGTCGTCCCCCAGCCAGTCCCCCAGATCGTTGAGGATCTGGAACGCCACGCCCAGATGCCGGGAGAACTGCGTGAGCATCTCGGCATAAGGTTCGACCGGCCCCGCCATGCGAATGCCCGCGTAGAGCGCCGCTTCAAACGCGGGAGAGGTCTTGAGGGCGTAGATCTTCATCGCCTCGGCGGGGGTGAGGGCATAGCTGCCGGATCGCGACCACTGGAGTTCGGCCCCCTGGCCTTCGCACAGCTTCATGTGGGCGGCAGCGAAGACATCCAGCACGTCGGCGGCGACTTCGGCACCGAGTTCCTTCCGCGACGAGGAAACCAGCTTGTAGCCCACGCCGATGAGATGGTCGCCCAGGTTGATCGCGGGGCCGACGCCGTACTGCCGGTGGAGCGTCTCCTTGCCGTAGCGGAACTGGTCGCCATCCTGGATGTCGTCGTGAATGAGCGAGGCCTTGTGGAAGGCTTCGATCGCCATGGCGACGCGACCGACGGCGGGCGGGTACTCCAGCACCTGATCCTGATGATCCTTCGACAAGCCGACGGCCCCCGTGAGGGCGTCGTAGGCGGCCAGCGTGATGAAGGGCCGCAGACGCTTCCCGCCATGCTGGAGCCAGTCCATCACCACCGTCTCGGTGAAGCGGAGCGGTGCGAGGGGATCGGCGGGTGAACCGTTGGGGTTGGCCTTGGGGGCCTCCGCCCGGACGGGCTGCGTGATCGTCTCGAACTGCTCGTCGAAGATGCGGTTGGCGGCCCGCATCAGGGGGACGAAGCTGCGTGTCTTCTGCGACGGGGCGGGCTCGTACTTGTCGATGCATTCCCAGACCCACGACTCGTCGAGCGTCGTGTTCTTGCAATCGCCCGAATGAAGCGGCACGGCATAGGAGGGGACGCCCGCGATCAGCACCTTGTCGATCGCCTTTTCGAGCACGTTCAAACAGGCGACACCCAGGATGCCGTCGATATGGCCGGAGACGATGATCTTGAGGACGATCGGCGAGCCTTCGGCCACGAGCACCTTGTAGCCGAGCTTCTCGGCTTTAACTTTGTAGTCGGCGATCGAACAGGCACCGCAGCGTTCGCAGTCGAGACCGAACTCGTCATAGTCGGCGGGGCAACCTTCGGCATGCTTGAGGCAATGCGGCAACAGGAGCATGCGGCGTTCGAAGGGAATCGCCAGAAACTGCTCGCGCCAGAAGACGTTCCCCAGCATGACCATGGCGAAACCGAGAAACTTCTCCGGCTCGTTGGCCTTGGCCAACATCTCGCGGGCCATCGCTTCCAGTGCGTTCTTGGTGAACGGCTTGGAGCGGTCGAGGGTGCGGCAGAAGGCGACCGCGTCCTCGCGCAGTTTTTCGCGATGGACCAGTGTTTCCGGAACGAATTTGAAGGCGGCCGTACTGCGGCGTTTGGGCTTGTCCGCCTCGCGGGTTTCATCGTGGTGGGAGGCGGTCGGAGTGGAAACAGCGGGAGAAGTCATCGTCATACGAGTCTATTTCACCGGCTGGTGGAAGTGTCGTTCGCCATTCGTGGGCTGCCCGATGGGAGAAACACCGTGTGACACAGCGTGTTTCGCAAATTGGACCGCGTCTGGGAAATGTCAGCGGGATCGTCGTGACTGACTGGGGAAAACTGGCTGCGGAAGATCCGGTTCTCGGGCATTCGAAGTCGATCGACCCGACGAGACTACCTTTCCCGCCGCCTGATCTTACTCGCGAAAGTGAGCCGAGACGAGGGGGCGATCCCGGAAGTTTCCGGGTGTTCTCCGATTTGTACAGGTGTGGTGGTTTGTCAGTTGTTTGTTGTTGGTAGGGAAGAGCCATTCCGCAGCCCCCTCGCCCAGTCCGCTGGGAGAGGGATGGGGTGAGGGCGAGTCCGAACGTATGGGACGATCGAGAGAGATCAGGCTTTACCGCGCGCCATCTGGCCTCCCGGGGAACGATTCTTGACGCGCCATGCCGCTCGGGAAGACCCTCACCCGGCACTTCGTGCCACCCTCTCCCGGAGTACCGGGCGAGGGTTAATTGCTTATTCCGATTTCAATACCGGGTCGACCTCCACATCGGAAGCCGCATCTTCATCCCCTTCAAACCGTGTCGCCAGGCCATCTGCTTCGAGACCCTGTTCCCGCAACCAGCGAACGAGGATGGCGACCGAGCCATGTGTGGCCAGGACACGCTCGCAGCCCGTCTCATGGATGGCCGAGAGGAGTTCGGGCCAGTCGGCGTGGTCGGAGACGACGAACCCGCGATCGACGGCCCGGCGGCGGCGGGTGCCGCGGATCATCATCCAGCCCGAAGCGAAGGCCATCGAGACATCGCCGAACTTCCGCATCCAGACAGTCCCCTGCACCGAAGGGGGCGCGATGACGATCCCCGTCGACCAGTCGAAGCCTTTGGGGTTGCCGACGACGAGCGTGGTGGGCGGCAGGTCGATGCCCGTGTCGCGGTAGTCCTGCGTAAGTGCCTCCACCGCACCTTGGGTGTAGATCGGGCCGATGGAGGGGTCGAGCAGGCCAATGAGCCGCTGGGCCTTGCCGAGGGCGTAACCCATGAGCAGGCTGGTGCGGCCCGCCTGCTGGTTCTCGCGCCACCAGGTGTTGATCTCCCGCGAAACAAGGGCGGGATCGGGCCAGCGATAAATCGGCATGCCGAACGTCGATTCGGTGACGAACGTGTGGCACTTCACCGGCTCGAAGGGTGTGCAGGTGCGGTCGGGGAAGACCTTGTAATCACCCGAGACGACCCACACTTCCCCCTTGTGTTCCACGCGGATCTGCGATGAACCCAGGATGTGGCCCGCCGGATGAAACGAGACGCGCGTCTTGCCGATGGTGACTTCTTCGCCATAGGGGAGCGTATCGATGTTCGCGTCGGCACCCATGCGCGTCCGCAGCACCCGCGCCCCTTCGGCGGATCCCAGGTAACGGCCCATCCCCCGCCGGGCGTGGTCGCCGTGGGCATGGGTGATGACGGCGTTGGGCACCGGCCGCCAGGGATCGATATGGAAGCCCCCCGCCTCGCAATAAAGGCCGCGATCATCGACGGTGAGTAGGGAGGAGGGCATGGGGTGTTTGTCAGTTGTCAGTTGTCGGTTGTCAGTTGTTGGTGGAGAAGAGCCATTCGGCGGCCCCCTCGCCCAGTCCGCTGGGAGAGGGATGGGGTGAGGGCGAGTTCGAATGTATGGGGCGATCGAGGAACATCAGACTTTAACGTGCGTCATCTGGCCACCCGGGAAACGATTCTTGGCTCGCCCTGCCGCTCGGGAAGACCCTCACCCGGCACTTCGTGCCACCCTCTCCCGGAGTACCGGGCGAGGGTTAATTGCCCCCTCGCCCAGTCCGCTGGGAGAGCCGCCACGGGCGGTTTGCTGGGGTGAGGGCGAGTTCCTCCGTAACACGCGATCAATTCACGAATGGCTTCCCACAACGGTTCCATGTGGAAGTGGCCTCGGTTCCAACGGGGACAACGCGAGATAGACCGCCAGCAGGATCGAAACGATGGAGAGCGACAATGCCAGACTGACGACATAGCCCACGGCCCAGGCGGCGGGTCGCTCGTGGAGGGTCAAGGTCTTCACGAAGCGGAGGTGCTGCCAGGCGGCCACGGCCAACGACAGGGCGCCGATGGCGATCATCATGAGGCCCAGCCAGCTGCCGATCGAGGGATGGAAGACATGGTTCCCCGCGAGCACTTGGAGGAAGACCCCGAAGCGTGCGACGACGAAGCCCAGGCCGATGATGGCCAGAGCCGTCCGGATCCAGGCGAGGAGCGTGCGCTCGGCGGCGAAGTAGACGCGGGGGTCGGAAGGCTCGGGCATGGTGGGGAGTTGCTGGAGTTGGAGTTCGTCAGTTGTTTGTTGTTAGTTGTGAAGAGGCGGTGATTGAGACAAGAAAGCATAATGGCGGGGAGGAGTCGAGGAGAAGCAGGGTGGGTTTCGGGAGTCTGTTCAATGAAGACATTGCTGACGGCAGCCGAGATCCAGCAGCGAGTAGCGGAATTGGGGCGGGAGATCTCTGCGGTCTACACCGGCCAACCGTTGACCGTGGTGGCCGTCCTCACGGGGAGCGTGATCCTTGTGGCGGATCTCATGCGGACGCTCAGCGTGCCCCACCAGGTGGTGTTCGTGCGGGCCAGCAGCTATCGCGGCTCAGCGACCACAGGC
>PNLE01000153.1 GCA_013822855.1 Planctomyces sp. | reverse complement strand
CTTAGCTTCCAGCTCAAAATTCTAATCCACCAGCCATTGTCTTGCATCAATGGAAAAGAAGCATGGTGCGAAACACTTGCGGGGGAAAGTCCCACTCACAAGTCATTCGCACCATGCTTCCATGATGGCGGGGTTGCCGACGAAGCTGGAAGTTGACCAGTTACTGGGCGAACTCCGGGCGGCGGCGGCCGAGTTGTTCCTTAAGGCGGTTCACGATGCTCGAATGCATCTGGCTGACACGCGACTCCGATAGCCCCAGCGTGCTGCCGATTTCCTTCATCGTCAACTCTTCATAGTAGTAGAGGATGATGATCAGGCGCTCGTTGCGGTTGAGGCCCTTTGTCACGAGCTTCATCAGATCGCGCTTCTGGATGCCGAGGGTCGGATCCTCGCCCTTGGTATCCTCGATGATGTCGATCTCGCGGACATCTTTATAGCTATCCGTCTCATACCATTTCTTGTTGAGACTCACGAGATTGACAGCGCTGGCTTCGCTCTTGATCTTTTCATATTCTTCGAGTGGAACGCCCATCTTGGCGGCCACTTCGACATCGGCGGGCGGGCGGCCCTGTTCGGCTTCGGCCTGCTTGCGGGCCGATTCCAGCTTGCTGGCTTTGCTACGCACCAGGCGTGGCACCCAGTCCATCGTCCGCAACTCGTCCAGCATCGCGCCCCGGATGCGGGGCACGCAATAGGTTTCGAACTTGACGCCGCGTTCCATATCGAACGCTTCGATGGCATCCATCAGCCCGAAGACACCGGCGGAAATCAGATCGTTGATATCCACGCCGTCGGGAAGCTTGGACCAGACGCGCTCCGCGTTGTAACGCACCAATGGGAGATAGTTCTCCATAAGGCGGTTGCGCAGAGCTTTGCTCGACTGGTCCTGCTTGTAGGCATTCCAGACGGCTTGAATGTCTTCGATAACCCTGGTCACCATCCAACCCTCCGTGAACATCCATGACAGCCATCCGGTGGATCGCCGTCGGTCATGCATCGTGTCGGTTCCGGGTCTGAACAAAACGAATCAACCCGGAGATAAATCATGTCTTCCCGGTTGGCTTGGAACCTTCCGGGGTAGGCATGTTGTCCAAATTCGCCAGATCGGTGGCGGCGAGGTCTTCAGCCGTTTGGCGTCCGAGCTCACCCATCCACCAGCCCATCGGAAACAGAATCGCAGTCGCTAAAAAGGCACTAGATATGGTGTCAACAAAGCTGCTCCCCCGGCTGGCACCCGCAAGCGTGGTGGCCAGTAGAGAAAGCAAACTCAGGAATGCCGCGTACTGCCATGCCATCGTGGCCCTGGGGTAACTCAGGGTGGCGAACTGATTCATGAAGCGATCTTGCTTCGTAAAAAAGTATCGACATCAGGCAGGACGCAAATTCACTGAATCTGGTGAGATCAACGCATTTGACGCAGACGGAACTTCTCTGGCTGAATGTTCGAAATCCGAACACCAGTCATTGAAAACGGTTAAGTCGTTGGCGGAATGATTTGTGGAGGCGGGGAAGAAAGGCAGCGGGAGAAGGGGATAGCTAAAGGCGGGAAGCAGGTATGCAGTGGAGTCGAAGCTACAGTTGGAAGACTGCGTGGCGATTCGGCCAGACTGAAGAGGGAGTTGATCGTTGTGGGATGGCAGAGGGGATC
Organism: Planctomyces sp.; assembly: GCA_013822855.1. Lineage (GTDB taxonomy): Bacteria > Planctomycetota > Planctomycetia > Planctomycetales > Planctomycetaceae > Planctopirus. The sequence goes on along the minus strand of PNLE01000153.1, from coordinate 10,699 downwards.
GGAGGTGGTAGGCATTTCGCGTGGCGAAAGGATTCGTCAGCGAATTTTCGGAAGTGAGTTGGGCGGGATTTTATTTGTCAGGCAGAAAAGTAAACAGGCGGCAGATAGGCGGAGAGTGAGCAGAGAGGATCGAGAAGGGCGAGTCATCGGCGGGAAATTCACGGCTGGGATGTGGTCGCCGTGTGTGAGTGATTGATCGCGATTTCCGCGATTTCCGACAAGAGCAACCTGAAGAAAGATTGTCGCCGGGAGAAAGATCTGGCGATCCAGCTCCTCGCGAATCGGCGAATTTGTGCACTGGCCGGCGAGTCGCGGTTTAACACGAAGGGAATCTTCGATCGAACGGCCTTGGCGATCTGTCCGTCGTTCGCCAGATACCCCAGTTTCTCGATGCCGCACTCCAGGAATGTGCGAGTGGTTCGCGACAACCGTTCGTGGATGGCGTCTGCCAGCTGTTCGTCATCGCAGGGACTGATTAACACTCCCGTCGAGGGGCGTGACCGACTGCTGAGATGTTTGATGACCGCATAGGTGTTGGCAATCGAGGTCGATTCGGTCGATGTGATGAGATCCACCCGGTCGGCGGCCTCGAAGAACGGGATGGCCGCCGGAAAGACGGCCGTTCCCGCATCCACGACGATCGTGTCATGCAGGGCCTCTAATGCGGCCAGCTGTTCACAGAAGCTTGGACGAAGCGCGGCGGGAATTTGTGCCGCATGGAGAAGGATGCGGGCACCGGTCAGCAACTGGATGTTCGCGGGCCCCTTAAGTAGCACATCGGCGATGGAGCGTGCTCCGCTGGCCGCATGTTCCAGGTTCCAGTAGCTATGGAGGCCGCAGAGCAGATCGAGGTGCGAAATCCCTTCCGCCGCATCGAGGAGAAGAACTCGTTGCCCGAGCTCCGCCATCGCCACGGCCATGTTGAGGGCATAGTGCGATTTCCCCACGCCTCCCTTGCCCGAGCTGACGACCAGGACGCGGCAGCGCGACTCGCAAGTGGTTTCAGCTGGAAATCCGCCTCGCCAGGGAGCCTGCGTCCGCGCCTTCAGGTCGCGCAATCCCGTCGCCTGATCCTTCGGGAGGACTTCCGAAATTCGGTCGGTCGTGGCTAGGAGCGAGGTCATGCAAGTTCGCCGGTGGGCTGGATGCGAAGAGGATTTGTGGTGAAAAGAGGGGAGAGTCGAGGCGGGAGGAACGGGAATCGTTGGAAGTCGAGGAGATCAGGCGATGATGGGGCGATGTGCTTGAGATGTGGCAGATGATTGGAACATTCCCGTGATCCGCAGCGGATCCTGGCCCAGGATCAGTCGGGCGATGCGGGTGCGGTTGGCCGGTTCCAGGTGGTCGGGCACCTCTTGGCCCGTGGTGAGATAAGTTAGCGGCAGGCCTGTCCCCAGGTTGGTTGTCAGGACCGTGCCGAAACGGGGAATCTCGTCGAGCTTGGTGAGAATGAGGTGCGTCGCGCCCATGAGGATGAACTTCTCGGCGACGGGACGCATCGCCTGAGGGTCGCTGGCCATGCTCAGACACAGATGGATCTGGCTCGCATTGGCTTCCGCCAGAATGGCCTTGAGTTCCTGATTCTTCAGTTCGTCATAGGGGCTGCGGCCCGCCGTATCGATGAGGATGAGATCCATCGCGGCATACTCTTCCACCGCTCGCCGCATTTCAGCGGGAGAGGAAACCACCCGCACGGGGAGTTCCATGATCTCGGCGTAGGTTCGCAGTTGTTCGACGGCGGCGATGCGGAAGGTATCGACCGTGATCAGCCCCACTTTGCGATGTTCACGCAGGCGGGCATTGGCGGCGAGTTTGGCGAGAGTCGTCGTTTTACCGACGCCCGTGGGCCCGACGATGGCGACGATTTGCTGTCGGCCGGGCGGTTTCGTGGCGGTCTCCGCGATGAGCAACTCCTGCTCGATCAGGCTGGAAAGGAGGGCTTGCGAGGCCTTTCGATCGGCCAGTTCCTTCGGTGTGGCCATGCAGGCGAGCTTGGTCAGCAGTCGCCGCGCGGTCGCCTCGGGAAGTCCCGTCTCTTCCGAGAATTGGTGCCAAGTGGACAGGCTGGTGGATGAGTGGCCAGGGCCGGATGGGGAACTGGCGGGGAACTCGGCATGCAGACCATCGATGACCTGCTGTACCGAATTCAGTTGACGATCAATCTCGATCCAATGAGAGGAACCCGAGGAATCGTCGCTGAGTGGAACGACGGCGGGCATTTCGATGCGGGCAGCGGAACTTGTCAGCCCCGATGGCGCAAATGTCGCCAGTGGCTTCGAAGTCGTGGTTGAAATATGCGGGCCTTTGCTCGATGACACGGGAGTGGACATCGCAGGCTTTGGTGGTCGTGTTTCGGCCACAGGTGGTGAGTGGGATGTTGAAGACGTCGTACCCGATGTGGTGGTCATGTCACTCGCGCCGAGAGGTTGCCACCGCCCGAGTCCGCGCGGCGACTGGGTGAAGGCGGGAGAGGGGGCCGGAGGAACGACAGGTGCTGGTGGCGGAACTCGGCGAACTTTTTTTTGCGAATAGTCGACCACGGGCCGGGATTCGACAACAGGGACGTCGATCTCAGTTGGTCGAACCGGTTCGACTTGCTGGGGATGAGAGGTTGGCGGAGTGGCGGCCAACGAGAGTGCGGGCTTCGTCACGCTTCGCTTTTGCAGTTCATCCTGCAGCTTCTGAGCGGCGGAGGGTCCCACTCCCAGTAAGGGCGGTGGACTGGCTAGGTCTTCGGGGCGAGGCCGATTCGTTCTCGCAGGCTGTGAACTTCTTATCCCCGTCTCTTTGGTCTTGGCGGCTTGAGGGGGGCGAGCCGAAGCCGCCGCACGAACCGGGGCTGGGCCGCGCGATGCCGTGATCTCGACATCGGACTGAACGCGGGAAAAGGGCAGCCACGACTTGCGCTCGATCTGCCGGGTATGCAAGACGGTCGCCGAGGGGCCCAAATCCTGATACGCCTGGTCGAGGGCCTCGTCCAATGTCGCGCCGCGGTAGACACGGATCTCCTGGTTCATGGACAACCCCCGGTTTCTCCAAGGATCAAGTAAGAGGAAGCCACGCCGTCACGATCCGCGCACGCTGACGGGGCGGATTGGAACTTGGCTAGGGAGGACGGCACTTTGATCATCCTCGTGCTCCGGCGAAATCATTCTGTGGGGCGAGCGGTGCAGCCGTGCGGGAGGGACGGATCGCCCCGATGCCGACGACTCCATGAGGTTCGACGGCGGTGTCGCGGGTGACTTCGTTGAGGCTCATGACCGCCAGCCGGGGAAGCGAGCTGGATGTCATTTGTCGGATTCCCGCACGCAACTGGGGGCCGCACAGGAGAACGGGTGGCCGACCGAACTGCACGAGTCGCTCCAGCTGCTTGGCCAATTCCTGCGTGAACGCCTCCACCAATTGGGGCGACAACTTCACCATCATCCCCCGCTCGTTGAATTCGATGCCCGCCGCCAGCGTATCTTCGACGGCGGGTTCCAGCGTGATCACATGCAATGTCCGCTCGGAATCGCGGTACTGCTGGCAGATCGTGCGGCTGAGTGAATGGCGGACATACTCCGTCAAAATCCCGATGTCTTTCGTGCGATCGATGTAATCGCCGAGCGTTTCCAGAATCGTTTCCAGATCACGGATCGGGATCCGTTCCCGCAGAAGATTGCCCAGGATCTGATGGATCAAGCCGATCTTGATCACATCCGGCACCAGATCCTCCAGGAGCTTCGGTGCCCGCGTCTTGAGTGTGTCGATGAGTTGATGCACCTGCTGACGCGAAAGGAGTTCATCCGCATGCGAGCGAACGATTTCCGTCAGGTGCGTGACCACGACAGCGGAAGGCTCCACGACGCTGTAACCCAACAGCTGGGCCCGCTCCCCCTGGGAAGGTTCGATCCAGACGGCGGGGCGGTCGAACGCCGGGTCGCGGGCATCGACGCCCGGAATGCGGCCGGTCGTCACACCTGTGTCGATCGCCATCAATCCCGTGGGGAAGACCGTTCCCCAGGCGATGGGAGTGTCCTTCAATTTGATCTGATAGTCGTGCTGGCCCAGCCGCACGTTGTCCCGAATGCGGATCTTCGGCAGTACCAGCCCCAGTTCCTGGGCGATCTTGTTGCGGACGCGGGTCACGCGGTCGAGCAGATCGCCGTTCGACGCGGGATCGGCCAGACGAATGAGCCCGAAGCCCAGTTCCACTTCGAGCGGCTCCACCCCCAGATGATCCTCCGGCTTGGGCTGCGGCTTGGCGGCGGCGGCCTCGCGGGTCTCGGTCTGCTCCTTGTGGACTTTGTCTTTTTCGTGGGTCGATCTCAGGAAGTAACCCGAAACCGCGAGGACGGCGCTCAACGACAGCAGTGGAATCATGGGGAGACCCGTGAATGCCATCGCTCCGATGAACGCACTGGAGACGAACAACGTCTCGCTATGGCGGAACAACTGCCCCAGCACTTCCTTCGAGAGGTTCGACTCGTTGCTGGATCGTGTCACCAAGAGGCCGGAAGCCAGCGAGATGAGAAACGCCGGAACTTGCGAAACCAGCCCGTCGCCGATCGTCAGCGTGGTGTAGACCTTGATCGCTTCCTGGAAGGGCATGCCGTGCATCAGCATGCCGATGATGATACCCCCCAGGACGTTGATGAGCGTGATGATAATGCCGGCGATCGCATCGCCGCGGACGAATTTGCCGGCACCGTCCATCGCCCCGTAGAAGTCGGCCTGCTGGGTGATCTCCATCCGCCGGGCTTTGGCGACTTCCTGTGTGATGGCTCCCGCGTTGAGGTCGGCGTCGATCGCCATCTGCTTGCCAGGCATGCCGTCCAAGGCGAATCGAGCCGCCACTTCGCTGATCCGGCTGGAGCCTTTGGTGATGACCACGAACTGGATGACAACGAGAATCACGAAGAGGATCAGCCCGACCACGAGCTGCCCGCCGGCCACGAACTCTCCGAAAGCCTCGATCACTTCCCCGGCGGCGCTTGTGCCGTCGATGTTGGCCCTGGTGAGGATCAGGCGCGTCGAGGCGACGTTCAGCACCAGCCGGGCCAGCGTCGTCCCCAGCAAAAGTGATGGAAAAACGCTGAATTCCAGCGGTTTGGAGACATAAATCGTGGTCAGCAGGATCACCACCGCCAGGGTGATGTTCCCGGCCAGAAGCATGTCGAGGATGATCGGCGGCAAGGGCGCCAGGATCACCAGGATCGACATCACGAAGAGACCCGGCATCAGGAGGCCCTGAGCAAAATTGCCGACTTCGCGCAGGTTCTGAGCGCGAGTAGCGGGCATGCTGGCCTCCGAAAACGGGATGGTGAAGTTGATTCGGGTTAGAAAGAGAATCAGATACAGCGGGAGTGATCGAAGGGAAATGCGGCGAAAGTTGGAGGCGAGTTCCGGCGACGAATGATTCGATTGGACAGGAAACGACCCAGCCCATGATCTGGGGGAAGAAAAGAAAAATCCGACTTTCCCTGCGGTAAGTATGAAAAAGGCTCAAGTCTGTCCAGTCGGGTTTCAGTGCCCGGAGGGTGGTGGGGCGGCCGGAAATCATCTCTACTGCTTAATTGAGGATGAATGACAGGGACATGGAGCCGGGGGCGAGCCGGACGATCCGCTTTGCTGCTGAGCCTGGCAATGCGACCGCCATTCCGTCTCTCGCAGATTCCGCCGAAGAAGCACGCCTTGCAGTCAAATTGCCAAAGAACTACATAACCTGCCGACCGTGTACAAAACCTTTCTGCCCCTCTCACCGCCTCGTCCGCTTCCTGCCGTCCATCGGATGCTGCTACTCATGGTGGCTGTCTTCCTGATGTGCGGTTTTGGCGTGGCTGCCTTCCTCACACCTTCCCCCGCCGGTTCCGGCACCCATCAACAACTCGGTCTACCGCCCTGTTTTTTCATGACGGTGACCGGATATCCCTGTCCCGCCTGTGGCATGACCACCTGTTTCGCCCACTTTGTTCGCTTGGAATGGATCCAGGCGTCGCGGGCGAACTCGGGGGGCATCCTGCTGGCCATTGTTTGTTCCATTGCTTTGGTTTGGTCTTTGGTCAGCGCGATCCGGGGAGTTTCCTGGCTCACTGACGATTACCTGGAAGTTCTGAGCATCCTGTCTCTGATCGTCCTCGGTGTCGTGGTGGCCAACTGGATCGTGCGCGTCGTCTGGATCTGGTTGTAGTTTCTCAAGCTCCATCTCAATTCCGCTCAACTGCTTTCGATCGTTCGATCACCCACCGACTTTCCCGCCTGAAGTTCCGCTCGCCCTCCCGTTTTCCCGCCTTGCTTCCTTCCCTTTCCATTCGCCCATTCGCAGCGATCAAGACTTGATCCCCCTACCGGCCCGCGCCGGAAGAATCTCGTCTTGATGGCTCGATTTCGAGGAGGTCTCCCCTGATGGACTCCCCAGCCCACGGCAAAGCCGCACTCGTCACTCGTCGCGAATGGATCGCTTCCGGTCTTGCCGTCGGGGCGGCCTCGTTGCTCGCGGTTCTACCGGGTTGTTCGCTCTTCGTGATGGCGGGCAAGATGATCCAAGGCGATCCCAAGCACACCTGCCGCTTCAAGGCGATGACGGGCATTGACCTCACCAAGGGCAAGCACAAGATCATGGTCGTCTGCTCGACACCGGCCGATCTTCTCCAGGAGAATTCCTCCCTCGAATACGACCTGATCGACGGCATCACCCGTCGTATGAAACGCCGCAAGGTCGATGCGGTCGATTCCAAGGAAATTTCCCAATGGATCGACGATCACGGCGGCGTCGGCGAGGACGTCTCCGATATCGCCCAGGACATCGAGGCCGATTTCATCGCCTGGATCAACGTCCATCGATTCCAGACCAAGGAAGACAACGCCCCGCGGCTGCACCGGGGCCGCATGTTGGCCGAAGTCAGCGCCTATCGCATCGAAAATCTGGGCGACCGCAAGCTCCCCAACCAGATCTTCGTCACCGAATTCAATTCGACCTATCCCGAGCACCAGCCCATCTCCGAGAACGGTCGGTCGGCCCTGGTGTTCCAGAAGGAATATCTCGACCGGGTGAGTGAACTCCTGGGCGAGATCTTCTTCGACAAGTCGCTCAACGACACCCTCTGAAGTCGTGTCGCACGTCCGCCGGAATCCTTTCGTCTCTCCGTCATCCGCATTTTTCAGCCGGGGTCATCATGAAAACCTGGATTCGCAACAGCATGGCCGTCCCTCATTCCCGAGCCGATCGATCGCCATTGCGGCGGCTGTCGTCCTTGTTGTTCGCGGCGACTTTGTGCTTCCTGCTGACGGGTTGCAACTACGTCGTGATGATCGGCTATCTCATCGGCGGGCCCCCTTCGATCGAGCCGGAGTTCGACGCCCTCACGAAGGAGTCGATGACCGACAAGGACGTGAAGGTGGCAGTCGTTTGCTACGCTCCGAAGGAAGTTCGGTTCAGCTTCGAAGACATCAATTACGAAGTGAGCAAGTTCGTCACGTTCCGGCTCGATTCCCACAAGATCAAGACCATTCCGCCCGATTACGTGAAGGCGTGGCTCGACCAGAATCCCGACTGGGATCGCGCGGAGGAGATCGGAGCGGCCTTTAAGACCCGCTATATCGTCTACATCGATCTCAAGGAGTTCTCGCTCTACGAAGAGGGGAGCGCCTCGCTGTATCGCGGCCGCGCGGAGGCGATCGTCAGTGTCTGGAAGATGGATGATGCCTTCGAGGAGGGCGAGAAGATCTTCAGCAAAGAGATCATCTCCAAGTACCCCCTTTACCAGCCCAAAAGCGCCGCCGACGAAACTCTCTCGAACTTCAAGGCCTTGTACATGACCCGCCTCAGCGAGGAAGTCGGTCGGCTCTTCTACGAACACTATTCGGGCGACGACATGGGCGATGCCACCTGATCGCCCCTCTCCTGCAAATGTTTCGTCCGGCATAAGCCTCAGGACTGGATCCCGTTTCTCCCCATAGACGCCCCTCTTTCTCTCTGACAAATGGGCCGGGTTGAAGTTGGCCCCCACCCGACGTACTGTTTCGAGGGTGAGTCCCCCACGGAAGGCTCGCACGTCGCGATGACAACCCGGGGCACGCCTGGGGATTGAAAAAGACCTTCAACTGATGCCTCTCCGACGGATTGAGCTGCCATGCGGATTGTTCTGACCAGTTCCGAAGCCGTGCCGTTCTCGAAAACGGGTGGACTGGCCGACGTTTCCTCCGCGCTTCCCAAGGCGTTGGCCAATCTGGGCCACGACCTGTGGTTGATCACGCCCTATTATCCGCAACAGGCGGAGGCAAACGGCCTCGCCAAATCGATTCAATCCACGGGCAAGACGATCACGATCTCCGTCGGGCACAAGGACGTCTCCGCGCGGGTTCTCGAATCGACACTTCCCGGCACCTCGGTTCGCGTTTACCTCGTCGATCAACCCGATTACTTCGACCGCACCGGACTCTACGGTGATGCCGAAGGGGATTACCGGGACAGCTGCGAGCGGTTCGTCTTTCTCAGCCGGGCCGTGCTGGAGATCTCCCGCCTGTTCGGCATCAATCCCGATGTCATCCACGCCAACGACTGGCAGACGGGGATCATCCCCGCACTCCTCCGCATCGAAGGCCACAAGTACGGCCTCGAACGGACGGCCAGCGTCTACACCATCCACAACATGGCCTTCCAGGGGCAGTTCTGGCACTGGGACATGCTGCTCACGGGTCTCGATTGGAAGTACTTCAACTGGCGGCAAATGGAGTTCCACGGCCAGTTGAACCTCCTCAAGACCGGCATCACCTTCGCCGACATGCTCACGACCGTCAGTCCCACCTACGCCCGCGAAATCCAGACGGCGGAGTTCGGCTATGGCCTCAACGGCGTGTTGACGTCGCGACGCGAGGATCTCGTCGGCATCCTCAACGGGATCGACGAGGAGGTCTGGAACCCCGCCACCGATCCGCTGATCCCCGAACGCTTCGACCACAACACGGTTTCCGTCGGCAAGCCGGTCTGCAAGGTGGCGCTGCAAAAGGCGATGGGACTGCCCGTCCATCTCAATGTGCCGGTGCTGGGGATGATCAGCCGGATCACGTCGCAGAAGGGGCTCGATCTAATTCTCGGCTGCTCGCGCGACCTGGCCGATCTCAACGTGCAGTGCGTCTTTCTGGGAACGGGCGATCCGGTTCTCGAAAAAGGTTTGATGGCTCTCGCCAAGGAGCATCCGCACAAGTTCGCCGTCAAGATCGGCTACGATGAAGTCCTCTCGCACCAGATCGAAGCCGGGAGCGACATGTTCCTGATGCCCAGCCAGTTCGAGCCGTGCGGCCTCAACCAGATGTACAGCCTCGCCTATGGAACAGTTCCCATCGTGCGGGCCGTCGGCGGATTGGCCGATTCGGTGATCGATGTGACCGAAGCCAATCTTGGCAAGGGAAACGCCAACGGCTTCAGCTTCTACGAGTACAAGAGCGAAGTCCTCTTCCGGCAGATCTGCCGCACGCTGGGCTATTTCCTCGACAAGACCACCTGGCTCAAACTGCAGAAGACCGGCATGACACGCGACTGGTCATGGCGGCGCAGCGCCCAGGAATACCTGAACGTCTATCAGCAGGCCTGCATCAAGAAATCCCACGGCCATTAAAGACGTCGGATGATTTTCGATCGTCGCGACGGCGACGAAATCTCTCGCAACCTGCGCCCTTCCCGAGATTCCGAACAACGAAACAGCCCGGTTACTTAGAAGAGTGACCGGGCTGTTTCCAATAGCGTAGAGGCCTGTTCGTCACGGATTACGGAAGCAAGTCCTTGACCGTGTCGCGTTCGCTCTTGAGTTCACCCACTGTGGCGTCGATCTTCGAGCGGCTGAATTCGTCGATCTGGAAGCCCTGGATGATCTTCCAGTTCTTGCCGTCGCTGGAGAGGGGGAAGCCGCTGATGATCCCTTCTTCCACGCCATAGCTGCCGTCGCTCAGCACGGCGGCCGAGATGCAGGTGCCGGCGGGGGTCGGATTGACGAGGCTCTTGACCGTGTCGAGGGCCGCGTTGGCTGCCGAGGCTGCGCTCGAGGCACCGCGGGCGGCGATTACCGCTGCACCCCGCTGCTGGACGGTCGAGATGAAGCCCGCCTTGAGCCAGTCGTGATCGGTGATTACCTGCGCGGCGGGCTTGCCGTCGATCTTGGCGTTCATGAAGTCGGGATACTGGGTGGCGGAATGGTTGCCCCAGATCGCCACGTTCTGAACGGCAGCGACGGGTGTCTTCGCCTTGAGGGCCAGCTGCGAGACGGCCCGGTTCTGGTCGAGGCGGGTCATCGCGAACCAATTCTCGCGGGGAATGTCTGGAGCATGGGACATCGCGATCAGGCAGTTCGTGTTGCAGGGGTTGCCCACGACCAGCACTTTGACATCGCGGGAAGCGGAGGCGTTGATGGCTTTGCCGGTGCTGGTGAAAATCGGTCCGTTGATGCGGATGAGGTCGCTCCGTTCCATCCCCTTGCCACGGGGAATGGAGCCGATGCAGAGCACCCAATCGACATCCTTGAAGGCCAGTTCCAAGTTGTCACTGGGGAATTTTTCCACACCGGCCAGCGTGGGGAACGCGCAGTCGTCGAGTTCCATGTGGATGCCGTCGAGCGCGCCTTGAGCCTGCGGCAACTCGATCAGGTGCAGGATCACGGGCTGGTGGGCACCGAAGATTTCGCCCGAAGCCAGGCGGAAGAGTGTCGCATAGCCGATCTGGCCGGCG
>PNLE01000152.1 GCA_013822855.1 Planctomyces sp. | reverse complement strand
AGGCTAAGGAGGTATCATTACCAGAAGACCTGCTTTGTGATCCCCGAAGATCTCAAATAGAACCCGGATGGCACGGCTACCCGCAATCTCTTGTGGCTTCACCACCTCGGTAGAAATCAGAACTTCAACCGAGGCCACCCTCCGTTCCACCACCCCAGAAGAAACCAGAACTTCACCGTGGCCCCGCTGCGGGATCGTCTGAAACCAAGGCTAGAAACTGCCTTCCGACATCAACCACCATCTCCAATGGTATGTCATCCAGGTAAATCACACTATCGCCTCCGACCCCAAGAAAACTTAGTTCTTCTGGTGTGAATGGCTTATTTCGATCACAGAGTGCTTTCATCGCTTTTTGAAAATATGAAACAAGAAGTTGTCGTCGGTCTTCCGAAGTCACGAAAATATCCAATCTGGGCGAGGGCCCGAAGCCAAAACCGGAAGTGGCTTGAAGACGCCATTCTTCCCTTAAGTCATCCAGCCATGGATCAACACCAGCATCAACATTATTAGCAACCCCAAGCATCCACACTTCGATTGGCGTGTCATTTGCTTCGAATTCAGACGTTTTATAGCAAATAGTCGATGTGCTCATACTGCTGCGTCTCTCGGGGTGGAGTAGGCTGCTCGACTGTGAGTGACCTGTCTGCCGCAGCAAAAGAGGTTTCGTTGACAGAGAGCCTGCCTTGCGAGTCCACAAAGATCTCAAATGGAGTTCGGAGGACGCGGCGGCCCGCAATCTCTTGTGGCTTCACCACCCCGGTAAAAATCGGAATTCAACCGGAGCGATTCTTCGCGGGGGGGATTCTGGGCGATTGAAGGAAGAATTTCCCATGGTGAAGCCCCCCAGCTAATAATCAGAAAGATGACCTGAGCCCCCCTTCGGCACGATTCGTTTTTTCAATGATCTTTGGAGGACTTTGATTTCCCTGGCGGTTTGCTTGTTGTAAGTAGCTCGAAATTGTGTTCGTTGGCGGGGAGTTTGGCCACTTCCACCTTGAGAGTAGATTGCTCATTGTATATAGCGGGCACAAGCTCTGGAACCTCCGCCAGATTTTGATCCTTGTTCGCACGTCGATGGGTCGTGATGGTCACGACATGCCCGCCAGCCGCGGCCCCCGGCAGGCCCTCACGGAATTGCAAGAAGTAGAATCCCAGCTCGTTTGTCACGCCGCTCGATCCATGATGCTTTCCCGGCTCGAACGTCACGACCGCGCCCGCCAGCGGTTTGCCATCCAGTGTCACGCGTCCCTCCACAGGATAAAGCGCGGGCGGAGCGTCAGGGTTGGCGCATCCGGACATGATCCAGAGCGAAATTCCAACGCAAAACACTTGCGTCATGTGCCGAATTTCAAATTTGCGGCTGCACGATATCTTCAATGGACGAGCCCGATGCGTCGAAAGTGAATTCATATGATGATCCGCAAAGACAGGGTGAATCGTGAGCCAACGAATTCCTCGCGGCCTGTTCCACTTGGCATTAGAACTCCCCGACAGCCTGTCCATCGTCACGTCCGAGCAAGGCTTCAAAGGTGCTGTCGATCGCGGATGTACTCTTGATATGATCAATATTCTGGGAAATGGCCCTCACCGAACCGTCACCCATCAAAAAGTGACACATGCCAGTGTGGGCGCTTGAGAAGCTGTTGCGGGCGTAGTCGCCACCGTTGATATACGATTCGCCAGCGCCGAGGACATCCGCCATGCCGTAATAGGTGTTGGAAGGAGCACCAGCGGCGCCGTAGACGTGTGCGGCATGAGGATGCCTCGTGTCTTTGAACGTCGCGGCGGACGGAGTGAATGTCGGAATACTGAATGTCCGCTCACCGCACATGATGGTATTGCTCGTGCCGTCGGTCACATCACGGAATTGACACCGGCTGTTCGACCAGAATAGCCCGTTGACACAACCGATATCCCGCCCGCTGGCCGCTGCATCGGCCTTCGACTTGTAGAGCCGCCATGAACCGCCGTTTCCGGGGTAATTGCTGATGGTGAGGAACTTGTCACCCGTGCCCAATCCATCGATGTCACGATCCGTGATTTCCGGCTGGGATACGGAAGGGCAACGAAATCCGGGCAGCGGCTTCTGCATGATTCCGAGCTTGGTCGTGTCGTTCAGGGCGATCGCCAACCGTGTGTTGTTGATGTCGAGCGATGTGAAAATCGCTGCTTGATCGAACTGCGGGAGTAGGAACGCTCCCCAGCCCCAGTTTCCGTTGTCGCCAGGACTATAGACTTCCACGACACCCGGAGGCAGGCTCCCGTAGACGTCATGGTAGTTATGAAGTGCCAGACCGAGTTGCTTCAAGTTGTTACGACATTGTGTGCGCCGCGCCGCCTCTCTCGCTTGTTGCACCGCGGGGAGCAGCAATGCGATCAGGACCGCGATGATAGCGATCACGACCAACAATTCGATGAGGGTGAACCCTTTGCGGTGGACACTCGACATGATTGACTCCGACAACGGACGTGGTGGAATTGGATTCGTAACAGCCGCCGAATTCCCCCTGACGGAAGAATAGGCTCAATAGAATTTGCATCTTCCCCACGGCAAGCCGAACCAACAATGAGCATTCACGCAATTAAAATCACGATATGCACGAACAGATGAAGAATCCCTCATAATCCCCGCTCCATCGTGGGAAATATACGATGGTTCGCACTGTGATTAATGAATTTCACGGAATGTTGATGGAGCTGGAAGCCACCACGGGAGTCGACGATTCCGCTCCCCTCTCATGGCAAGCTGTGTCCGGATGATGAGATGGGAAAGTATGGCGCGGTACCCAGACGTCGCTTCAAACGTCCAGGTTCACCCAAAACAAGAGGCCTTCTCAAAACATCTGCCGGGTGGCACAGGCTGCTCGCCTGCGAGCGACCTGTGTGCCGCAGGCAGGGGAGGGTGCGTCGCCAGAGGACCTGCCCTGTGAGTCTCCGAAGATCTCAAATGGCGTTCGGATCACGCGGAGACTCACAACCTCTTGTGGCATCACCACCCCGGTAGAAATCAGAATTTCAACCGGGGCCACGCCGCCGAATCACCAATCCGCCAAATTGACGACTAACACCCCCACAATCAGCCAAGCAGGAATCAACAGCATCGTCAGAACGAAGGAGATCCTGGATTTGTGGAACACCAGCCCTGATGCAAGCAGGGCGAAGCCCACGGTCGTGAACCATCCAAGCAAGGTCGGCGTCCACCCCCTGCCGATGAGCCACAGGGGGCCAACGAAGAATTGGGGGAGCGAACTTTCATAGGCCAGAACGCAATACAACACCCAAGCAAGAAAGGCACACGACTTGGCGATCATGTGCCCGGTTGGAGCCTTCATCGTCAACATGGTGGGTATGGAGTGTTTTAGCATGTCTCCTCCAGAAGCATCTGGCGGGATAGCCCAGACTTCGCTTCAGCCCTCTGACTCCGGCGGGGTGGCACCGATGATCAACTCTGGTTCAGCAGGAGGCGCTGGCGGAGCCAGTGGCACCCTTTTCACTTTGATCACCAGTGCTACCCCGCCGAGAGTTGTATGGTCCTGCGGCTAGGCGTCGGCATCACTTGGTTCCTCAAGAAATGCCCCTAAATCGAGCATTCATGGATCGAATGAACCGTTGGCTATACGGATGAAGAAGCCATTGTCAATCGTCAAATTGCTGACCTCTCGAACGTCCAGCACATGCAAATTCATGCGGAAGGCTGGAATGCCATTTGGCGTGAATGGTTGCGTCGAAATCCGAACTTTGATGTTTGGGACATTTGGGCACAAATTAAGTCGAGATTGCGAGAGTTTGAGTTGCCACGTTCGTCACTTGGTGGCCCTCAATATGGGAGATGACAGTATGGTCGTGTGCAACTTGTTTGAGGTAAGTGTTAACGTCAGCGGTGACGAAATTCCCATCGTGGATTTTGTCATTCGTACTGATTTGCCAGCCGGAACGCAGATAATCTACACCTGCCGTCGTTCTTATCGAAATTCGCAGGGCGAAGACTCCCTATGGGTTGGTCAAAGTGAAAGATTGGCTGTGTCTGAGGGCGGGGAGTGTCATGGCAGAATTGACATAATTGCTTCGGATAAGAAGGCGTCCGAGTACTACCGACAACTCAATACCGGCTATTCACCGCCGGGCATCAGCAGTCCCGTCAGCGACACAGTAGAACTAGGTTTTGTGGTCGGTGGTCGCCAACGACTAAGGGAATTCGGGCGAAACAACTCTGAGCTTTCGAGAACACTTGTCACGGATCGTGGTGGAATCAAGGTCGTGGAAGCGGCTCATGAACTTCGTATTGCGATGAAATCTACACTTCAACCGACTATGGCTTCATCTTGAACGCAGCCGGTGGCGGTGGCTTAAAGGTCGTCGCTCCGGCGGGGTGACACCGTTGATCAACTCTGGTTCAGCGGAAATGCACTGGCGGAGCCAGTGGCACCCTTTTCACTTTATCCTTCAGTGCCTGCCCTGTGCGATTTGCGGGGCCGTTTGTGCGTTGGGCGGTGATTGTGGCTCGGAGGGTGGGGTGGGAGGGAGCTGGTCGAAGACGAAGATGTAGCCTTTGTGGAGGCCGTCGCGGTTGGAGGGGACAAGATCGCACGTCTTCTTGAGGCGATAGCCATCCGACGGCAGCGCGGCTTGCAGAGCCTCCTGATCGGCGGCCGGAAGCTCGGAGAGATGCTTCCGGCTGAAGAGGAGCACGCGATGGGGCGCTGCTTTGTTTACGCCAGCGGCGGCTGGTGTGGCGGCTCCTTCAGAGACGCGATGTTCCCCCAGCAGGCGATTGGCCCGGAACTTGGCCCCTTGTTCGGAACCCAGATTGTGGAGGGCGAACTCAATCCGGAAATCCTCCCCTGCACACAGCAGCCGAACATCCGGCGGGGTCTCTTCACGAATCCGGGCGAGGGTGGCCCGGAGGGAGGTGTCGTTGGGATCCTTCGCGGGTCGCCGGACGAAGTAATCGGCCTGACCCACAACCAGCCCGAACCCCACCAGCAGGATCGCCAGATGGCACAGACGGCGGCGGTGGGTCGACCACCGGGGGAGGATGAAGGCGGTGCCGTACCCCACCAGGAGGCAGATGAAGGGGGCCAGATGCTGGGCCACGCGGGCACTGCCGCCGTAGGGATACTTTTGGAGCAGGGCCGCGAAGGCCGTCAGGGCGAACGCGGGGAGGGATATCGCCAGCACCTCCGGCTGCCGGCGGGCCAGCCGCCAGATCCCCAGCAGCACTGCGATCGAAGTCACGATACTCGCCCCATGCTCGGCCCCCACCGGATAGGCGAACATCGCCCCGGTGTGGGCCTCCGCCAGCCAGCGGAGCAATTCCACGGGAGAGTAGTTCGCCGGCATCGCATCGCGCCAGAAGGTCTTGAGATTCATGACCTGGTTGCCATGCTCGTAGGCATCGCGGCCGAACAGATGCCACATCAGGCAAGTGCTCAGCACGAGGGGGATGCCGAGTGCAAAGGCGTGGATCAGGCTCCGCTTCCCGCGAAGTGCGGGTTCATCACGCTTCCAGGGGAGGATACGGGTGATGCCGGAAAGGCCGTTCACGGGAACCAGCGGGCTGACACCCTCCGCATATCGGGGGACGGGGGGGAACAATTCGAGCAGGAAGAGCCCGATGATCATGCCACCCGCCACGAAGACGCCGGGGAACGAGATCCAGGGAACCAGCAGGTTGACGACCAGCAGGGCGGCGAACCAGAACCGCCGCGACTTGCGGGCGGCATCGAGCGGCTGGCTCAGCGAGGTGGAGAGCCGGATCGAGCGGGCGGCGCAAGCCAGGATCACCACGGAGAAGAGGAGGTCGATCGCATAGGGTTTGAGCTCGCTCGCCAAACGGACGGGAAAGATGCTGACGGCCAACAAGATGGTGGCGAACAGCCGCACTTCGCGGGTCGCCAGCGGGCGGATGGCCCAGGGGAAGAGCACCAAAGCGGCGATCCCCGCGACCAGGGAAGGGAGCCGCAGGGCGACTTCGCCCGCAGGCAGGATCTGGAGGCCGAGCCAGCTGATGGCGAGAAACCCGAACGACGCCACCTGGCCATATTCGAGCGGCGTGAACAGCGTGCTCCAGCCGCGCGAGAGGAGCGACACGGCGATGTACGCCTCATCGCACCAGAGGGGCCGGAGCATCGCCAGGCGGAAATACCTCAGGGCACAACCCGCTACGACCGCGAGGACGAGCCAGCGGGAGAGCGGCTGATGCAGCAGCCACATGCCCCAGTTTCGATCGGCGACGCACGGCTTGGGCCCCATCACGCCTGTGGAGAGACGGTGGGGAGTGACTGCGGCAGTTGGCCGTCGCTGCTCACGACGCGGGCTCTGTCGCTGGGAAGTAATGGACACGATCGACCCCGAAGCCCGGTCGGCGGATCCTTGCCAACCGATTCGCCCCCGCCCGTCAATGACACCCGAAGATCGCTTCGAGTGCTGCGGAGGCACCACGCGGCATCGGTCTTGAACTGGTCAAAACGACATGACACATGATGCGGGGAGATTAAAGCGAAGTCCCCGGCTCGTGAAGAGGAAATCGGCCATAATTGCCGGAGAAATGTGCGTCATCCTGAAGATGTGGTCAGGGCAAGCTTCGGCCGGGTGGCGGGGACTGCCGTGTTCCGTCGCCCCTGATGCCATCCTCGTGTGGTCGCTTCTTCGGGGGCTTCCGCTGCCGCGGTGCGCCCCCGGCACCCGCTAACCAGAAGCGGAGTTATTCAGAGGTGGCGACGTCGATGACGACCTTGCCGAAGTGGTTGCCGGAGGCGAGATGCTCGAAGGCCCGGGGAGCTTCATGGTAGGGGAAGACGCGGTCGACCACGGGGTGGATCTGGTATTCTTCGAGGAACCGGTTCATCTCCTGGAACATGGCCTGGCTCCCCACGTAGATCCCGTTGAGCCGGACGTTCTTGGCAACGAGGGGAAAGAGGCTGGCGGCGGGCGGGCCGAAACCGGTGAGGACGCCGATCAGCGCGATATGCCCGCCGGCGGTGACCGACTGCATCGACTTCTCGAACGTGCCGGGGCCGCCCACTTCGACGACATGATCGACACCTCGCTGGCTGGTCGCTTCAAAGACCGCCTTTTGCCATTCGGGGTGCGTGCGGTAATTGATGGTCGCCACGGCCCCCATTCCCTTTGCCCGGGTCAGCTTTTCATCGCTGCTGGATGTCACATAGACCTGGGCGCCAGCCGCATGGGCCAGTTGCAGTGCGAAGACGGAGACGCCCCCCGTCCCCAGGCAGAGGACCGATTGGCCGGATGCCAACCCGCCCCGCACGAACAGTGCCTGATAGGCCGTCAGCCCGGCGCAGGGGAGGGTGGAGGCTTCGATGTCGGTGAGGTAGCCGGGGGTGGCGACGAGGGCGGTTTCCGCGAGCGTGACCGATTTCGCCAGCATGCCGTCGACCGTGCCGCCGAGGTCGTGCTGGTGGTACTTCATGAGGAACGGGCCGTCCCGCCAAGTGGCGAAGAAGCTCCCCATCACGCGGTCGCCCGCTTTCCACAGCTTAACGTCACTCCCCACCTCCGCGACGACGCCCGCGCCGTCGGAGCAGGGGATCTTGCCGCCCACCGGGCGCTTGGCGAGGTTGTTCAGGGCGATGTGGTCGCGATAGTTGAGGGAGACGGCGGTGACATCCACCCGCACCTCGTGCGGCCCCAGCGGCTGCGATGTGCGGTGCTTCCGTTCCAGGCGGAAGGTATCGGCCGAGGGGGCGAACTCGTAGACGTCGATGGTGCTCATGTTGATGGTCTTTAGATGGGGAGGCGTGGGGGGCACAAGAGGGCCAAAGGTTGATGAAAAGGGGTATATGGTCCGCAGAGCGGACCCTACCGCCATCGCTTTAGCGCGCCGGAGTATTGGACGGGGAGGAGGTTCGCGGGGTGTTCGACGCCGAGGGCTTTGGCCGCGTGGTAGGGCCAGTGGGGATCCGCGAGAGAGCCTCTGGCGAGCATCACCAGATCGGCTTGGCCGTTGGCGACGATCGCTTCCGCCTGCTGGGGTTCGGAGACCAGCCAGCCGACCGATACGGGGATTCCTGCCGCCTGGCGAATCTTTTCCGCGATGGGGACCAGGAAGCCCGGCCCCCAGGGGATCCGCGAGATATCGGGAATCGCGAAGCCGTGGCTGACGTCGAGCAGATCGAGCCCGCGCTTCTTGAAGGCGATCGCCAGTTCGATCGATTCCTCGACAGTGACGCCCCCTTCCGTCCAATCGGTGACCGACAGCCGGGCCATGAGGGGCAGATTTTCCGGCCAGACTTCACGGACGGCTTCGAGCGTTTCCAGCAGGAAGCGGGCGCGATTCTCCCAGGAGCCGCCGTATTGATCGGTCC
This sequence comes from Planctomyces sp., assembly GCA_013822855.1. Taxonomy (GTDB): domain Bacteria; phylum Planctomycetota; class Planctomycetia; order Planctomycetales; family Planctomycetaceae; genus Planctopirus. The sequence goes on along the minus strand of PNLE01000152.1, from coordinate 4,219 downwards.
GGTTGTTGACGAGGGGCGACCAGAACTCGTGGGCCAGGTAGCCATGGGCAAAGTGGAGTTGCAGGGTGCGGTAGCCCGCCGCCAGCGCCCGCTTGGCTGTATCGACGAAGTTGCTTTTCACCCGCTGGATGTCGCCCGTCGTCATCGCCCGCGGGGCTTTGGGAAGCTCGGCTCCGAAGGGTTCGCTGGTGGGGGCGATGGTCTCCCAGCCCCCTTCATTGGCTTCCAGATGATGGCCGCCGTTCCAGGGAAGGGCGGCACTCGCCTTGCGGCCTGCGTGTGCGATCTGGATGCCGGGAACAGCGCCGTGGGCCGCGACGAAGTGGTTGATTCTCGCCAGCGGCTCGATCTGCGAGTCGTTCCACAAACCGGCGTCGCCGGGCGAGATGCGGCCTTCGGGGGAGACGGCGGTCGCCTCGGCGATCACCAGACCGGCCCCACCGACCGCGCGGGCCCCCAAATGAACCAGATGCCAATCATTCGCCACCCCGTCCTCCGACGAGTACTGGCACATCGGCGAGACGACGATGCGGTTCTTGTAGGTGACATCCTTCAACGAATAAGGGCTGAACAACTGGCTCATACAAAACGCACTTTCCGGAGGAAGAACCGCCTGAGGGAAGAATCACAAGGGAAGCATCCCGCCACCCGATGCACGACTTGTACCATGCGGAGGCCGGGAATCTTACAGGCTGGATGAGGTTTGGTGGTGGGGATGCGGATTGGTGAAGAACGCCTCGGACTTGGTGCGATGCACATTGACGGTGGTGGATTGGTGGGTATTGTCAAGGGATTCTTTTCAGGAAGCACAAGCTGTGGCGACGGAGGGCGTGTGGCCGTGCACTCGACTTTCGAGAATCATTGGCTGAATTCGTCCGATGGCCAGTCTCTCTGCGCCCTCATCAACGGCGATCTTGGTTGGCTTATGTACCTCCGGTATGAAGGCGACTCTGGATTCAGTTCCAGAAACCCAGATTATGACGGCCCACCAGATGCCGAGATCGAGTACGTGTTGGACAATGGTCAGCATGACTTTTACCCAGCATCATGGGCAATTCCAGTCACCGTCGTTCGGCAAGGCCTAGAGCATTTTCGCCAGAAAAACGAAAAACCACCCTTTGTGGTGTGGAACGAAGATTGAGGAAGATTGACCCGACGCAGTGAGTGCCAAGATCACGAGGGAGCTGACCCTAAAAGTTATGTGTAGGAACTTCTCGACGAGGGTGACGAGGCATTTTGTTGCAAATCTTAAAGGACCACTTCCTCTTTTGGCTCACGTCAACCCTGTGGAAATTAGAGTTTGTACCAAACCATTTTGCTCATCCAAGCTGCGAGGCCACCCCAAGAATGAAGATAAAATGGGAGTACACCACCCTGAAGATCGCAACCGACTTTCGCTTCTTCTCGGGCACTGATTTTGACACCAATCAACTGGAAAAGGAGCTGAACGAATACGGAGCTGCCGGATGGGAGCTTGTTTCGATATTTGATATTGAGAAAGTGAAAGGCGGATCAAAGTTCGTTGTGGCTGTTTTGAAGCGCCCCAAAGAATCGATTCATTGATCCACAACGCGCACGTACGCTGTCCGAACCAGATGGGGACTTCACGTGTCGATCCGTCTTTTCGAGGCCCGATTGCCGGATTTGGATGATTCGACTGGTTGATGGCTTCAGCATGAACATTGGTGAATACATTCAAGACATCGAAGCAGCCGTGACACGGTTCCGCCAGAAGGTCGCGACCTGCGAATGCCCTCAACGTCTTCTACAAGTTGCTGAAGCAACCAAGAAGGAGATACGTAAGCTCGAGAAAGCTGCCAACTTCAGACTTGCGTGCACGGGGGTCATCAAGCTAACGAAACTCGAAACAAAACTTAACCTAGAAGTTCAGACAGCGATCAATTCCATAGAAACAATTGTCCAATCGATCGAGAGCACTTTGTCGAGTGACGAAATCGACATTTGATCTTCTTACAAAAGGTTGTACGGATGGCAGAACGTGTGTCCGTTTCCGAATTGCGGGATCGGTTTGCCGAGTGCGCCCGGCACTATGGTGGCCTGATCCCCCATGACGCCGGTTTGGTTTGGGATGGATATATCGCCGCATTGCTGGAGTGGAGACTGATCACCGTGATGAAACACGATGAATTGGCGGCTCTGTTGCCACAGAAGCCTGGCAATCCGGTTTTGGGCGTGTTCCTCGGCTGGGGCCAAGACTTTGAAACGCTCGAACTGGAGCGGCGGCACTCCACTCCGGAATGATTGATCTTGGTAGGTTCCACACTGCCCATGTCGGGGCATGCCACTGTCGCTCCAAGACGCAGAGTGGCCCCGGTTGAAATTCCAATTTCTACCGGGGTGGCGAGACCACAAGAGCTTTCCATTTCAACAGCCGCTCGATCAAATCGCCTTGGAATCCATAGACATGGAGCAATTTTCAGCACCTAGACTTCTGCCTGCTGCACACAGGTAGCCTGAAGACGGGCAACCTGTGCCACCCAGCCTCGATCAATCGCGGCTACTATAGTGCATTTTTTCGGGACCGCATGTGCTCCTTTTTCTAATCTGAACTTCCATTGCGGCAATGATTCATGACTTCTCAGCAACCAAAAGCCACTGACTTTGCCACGCGTATGCGCGACATTGGCGTCACCAATCGCATGTGGCGACAAATTGTGTTGAAAAGAGAGCTGGATGAGTTGAAGAAATATATCGACACCGTCGAAGCCGCGTTCAGCGAGCAACTAAAACGGGAGGAAACGGAACCGCAGCGACCCTCCCACGTTGCTTCAAATGAAGCACAAGAACGGTTCTACGAAGAACAGTCACAGATTTTACACTCCCTCAACACATCATTTCCTGCTCTTGTTCGGCAGGCGGCATTTATTCGCCTGTACTCGGATTTAGAAAGATCGCTTACATCCCTGTGTGATTGTGTAGACCGTCATGGAACTCCACTCATACGCCTTGCTGACGTTCCTTCGAAACATAAGGGAATTAGAAAATCTAGATACTTCCTTACTTGCGCCGGTGTCTCATTTCTCAGCATGGACGTCGAATGGCAAGAGATTCAGCGGATGAACAAAATCCGAAACATCTTTGTGCATGGTGGCGAAGTCATTAGCAACGATCTTCGGGACTACTGCAATGGCCATTCATTGCTGCGCATGGGTATCTCTGGCCAGATCATACTTAGGCCAGGCTATTGTCAGCACGCCGTCGAGGTTGTTCGGCGATTCCACGAACTGCTGCTGGCCGAGATTCCGGATGATCTCATGGAGCCAGTCCTGATCGACCCGAACCTTGCAAATCCCATCAAGCCCTTGACGGATTATGAAACGAGAGTACTAAGAACCTTTCAGAGGCAGGTCGACCGATTGCGTCAGAGTACTCTGCTAAAGAGTGGAACCACCACTCTTGTAACGACGTTTACTAAAGATCTCCGCACAGGCAAGGACTCATTGCTGTTTGAAGGTTTCGATAAAGATCAACTCCATGCGATCCTTCCTGTGCTGCGTCAGTTTATCCTTGACCAGGATGACATCAATATCCACAGAGTGTCTGCAATCATATTAAGCAAGTGCAATCGCCCTCAGTCGAAGGAATGGGTCGAATACCTCAAAGCGGAATGGGAGAAAACGTTAGAACATACTGTTCAAGGAGGCGCAAGTCTTTTTCCTGGTGGAACGGCAACAACTGATGCATCGATAAGCACGTATTTTTACGGTTTTGATGGACTCTTTCATTGCGATGTTAATGAGGTTGAGTCGAAAGGCAGTTCCGCTTCGATTCGAGAATCGCTGCTACACAGGGCGGTACCGCATCTAGCTAATTGCTTGTCACGGATTGACACTGTAATCCACGCTTGGCTTGACGATCCAAGTATGATCCTGCCTCCAGTTGATCCTATATTGGAATCTTTTGAAGGATCGACTGGATCTCCCGCATCCGCTCCGGCGTGATGTGGCGGGCGGTCACTTGGTTGTTTGTAGGTACCGAGATGATCGACTTGCCAGCGTGGAACTGCGCGCTGGGTGGCGCAGGTGACTCGTCTTCGAGCGACCTGTGTGCCAGCGGCAAAAGAGGTTTTCGGTCTGACTGCGAGCGTTTTGTTTGGGATCTGCCGAAACCCTTGATTCCACCTCAATCTTCATGAACCAACCCCAAAATTCTCACCCGCACCCGGCTCGCCCCCCTTAGCGCGGTTCATCGATGCCTT
>PNLE01000151.1 GCA_013822855.1 Planctomyces sp. | reverse complement strand
CTCCAAAACGACCGCTCATAGATTATGCTACCTGACATTGAGTTCGGCAGCGTCCACACTCATCAGCACACGAGAAAATTGACGACATCATGCGCATGAGGCGATCAGCTTCGAATTGCCGAAGGTTTTGTCGTAGGGTGTACGGCGTCTCGGAATCCACCAGTTTTTTCATTCCATACCGAATGGGTGCATTGGCATGCACCCTACCTGAAGACACCTCATGCCAGCCTCAACCACAGTCACCATCACCTATCTCCAGATGACCAGCCCCGCGCAATTGCGGGCGAGTGGGTTCTGGCCTGTCGATGGGCGGGTGGCGCGGGTTGATCCTCCGGTGCCGGAACTGAACCGGTTCTTCTATGAGGCGGTCGGGCGGGAGTGGTGCTGGATCGACCGGCTGGCTTGGACGCCACTCGAGTGGCACAACTATGCCCACGCTCAGGGCGTCGAAACCTGGATCCTCACGCAGGCCGGCATCCCGGCGGGCTACTACGAACTCGACAGCCGCTCGGGCGACCCGCAGATCGCCTACTTCGGCCTCTTGAAGGAATTCATCGGACAGGGCCTCGGCGGCTACCTGCTCACCCACGCCATCCACCGCGCCTGGGAGATCGGCGGCAACCGCGTCTGGGTCCACACCTGCACCCTCGACCACCCCGCCGCCCTCGCCGCCTATCAAGCCCGCGGCTTCGAGATCTATCAGACCGAAACCGTAGAGATCGAATTGCCCACGGAGTAGTTAGGGGCGGGACTCCATGCACCCTACCTCTCACCGGACGGCATACCGCCGGGCACGACCCGAACATCGACATCCACGGGAAACTCTTCAAGTGGTGACAGCGATTCCCGCGCGCGGGGCGAAGCGAGCCACTCATTGAGTTGTTCGGCAATCCTCTTCGGAGACTGGGCCAGTTCGTGATCCGGGATCGTGAGCTTCATCCCACCCACCATTTCGAGTTCGCCCGGCTCGCCGTCCACAATTCCCAGATCGATCACCAGCGTGCTCATCAGCAGATTCTTCTCGACCGTCACCTCTCGCAACAAGCCCCAGGGAATCCAGATCACCTCGGCTTCGCCGTCCCGATCGAAGAAGTCTTCATTCGGCGAAGTGCTGGAGCGCAAGGCGGCCCGCACCTCACCGCGATGATCGCTGACAAACATCCGCACACGCAAACCCTCCCAGCAAGCCAGAATCCGCGGCTCCCTCATGGCCCGCGCCAGTGACAAAAGCCCCTTGGCCGATAACTGGTACGTGGCCCAGGTCACGATGCCGAAAAAGAGAGTCACTCCCGCGAGAATCAAGGTGCCCGTCTGGGCACCGCGCAAGTCGCTCGCCATGACCCATACCGTCAAAGCCAGGAAGAGCGCGAACATACCCCCCGGAGTGACGAGGCGACTATAGCCCCGCACTTGGTACATCCAAGCTCGCCCGTGAAACACAGGATGATTCATCGACTCTCGTCTCTTTCAGATTTTTGGCCGCGAGAACACTCAGGCATCACAGAATTGGCGTGGATGATGCCGCGATGTTTTGATCAGTGCAATGATGAGCAGGTATCTGTAATCTGTGCCAGGATTAGTAGGAGAGCGGTGTCGAGATATCGCCTCAACCCATGGCGTCTTCGCCTGCGCTCCGCAAGACCCGCCGAAGTTCGCCATCCATAGGGACGCCCATGCTCCGAACACTTCACCGCTGGAAATTGGGGTTGCTGCTGATTCCTTTTTCCATGGCCGGGCTGGTATCGACAGTTCTCGTGATGATGGCCTTGCAGGCGGGAATCAAGTCGCTCCAGGCCGAAGCGGATCGACTCGATGTGCAGGTCGAAGAATCCCTCAAGGACAGGGATCTTCCACTCATCAAGGCGAACAACGATCGCTTGGAAGAAGTCGTCCAGCGCATGCGTTCCTATACCGCCTACGTTTTCGCGACAGCCCTATTCGGCCTGATCATGCTCATGATCTTTGTGGGAGGAACCGTGCTGATTACGAGCCAGCCCATCCACTTCTGGGAAAAAGCGTGTCGGTGGTCATTGGTGATCATCCCAGTGTTCCTCCTCGCCAGTGCCGCGGGCGTGGAACCATTGCTCCTGAAGACATGCAGCAAACTCGCTTCCTATGCGATCGGCGCGGGGCACCAGTTGGCCCTGATGAAGATCGCTGGCTATCTGCGGGAATATGGCATTCATGATCGTGTGGTACGAATTTATCGAGTCTATACCTATAGTATCGCCATGCTCTTCATCAGCCTGTTGTTCATGAATGCCGGCGGCAACGCCCCCGCATGGGCCGGTCCACTCTTCATCGTACTGGTCGTAGCTGTCGTCGGCTGGATGCTGGTCATGACCACGATTTCTCAACTGCAACTCCACTTCCGCCTCAAACGACTCCTGCGGGTGGGCTCGGACCTCGATTCTCTGCATGAACTCGATGATTTTTCCAGAGCCTACCAGCCGGACAGGGAGGCATAGGACTCCTGGCAAGGCATGAAGAGTCGGGATGTGAATACAAAACACCGTAAGATGAGCTAGCTGTACCGTTTCCTAAAAGAAGTCGAAGGGAGAGGAATTTCTGGTACGCTAAGGGCACACCTTGGAACGATTCACCCAGCGAGACCTTCTCATGATGATCCTGCGAAATGTGATCTACAGCCTTGTGCTGATGTTGACTCTTACTTCTGGAGCACAGGCTCAGGATGCGGCGCCGGTGAAATTGGCGACGCAGGCCCGGATTGATCTTTGGGCTGATGCCGAAGTCGGCGAGATCGCGGGTGGGACGTTTCTCGCCGGGAGTGGCCACTTCGAGCGGCACAACTGGCGGCCCGCCGCCGAGCAGTCACGGGGCTATACGGTCTTTGCACCAATCGTCGCCCATGCGTGGCGATCGATTGAGATCGAGTTCACGCCCAAGAACTCGGGCAAGGTCGAAGTCGCGCTGATGGGGCCGTGGATCGAGGCGGCTCCCAAAATCCGGGCCAAAGCGGAAGTCGACTGGGTCGAGGTCGCCGGGCCGCAGCCCCTCGTCTGGAAGGGAAAGCCGTCACAGTTCCTGCCATCGACCAACGGGACCGACCTTCCCGCAGGAACCAGGATCCTGCGGGCCTGGCATGACGAGCGGATCACCACCTCGATCAACGCCCGGGCCGGTGTGCCGGTGCGGCTGTCGTTCAAGGTCAAGGCGGTGTTGCCGCCGGGGATGGTGGAGAACACCCGCATCACCTCGCAGGAGACACCGGCCCATCGGGCCTTGCAGCGATTCCAGAAGGGGGCGAACTTCGGTAACTGGCTCGAAGCCCCGCGTGGTCAGGACTGGGGGCAGCACTACACCGAAGCCGACTTCATCAACGCCAAAAAGGAGGGCTTCGACCACATCCGCCTGCCGATCGCCTGGCAGCATTACACCGGCGACGGGCCGGAGTTCACCATCGAACGAAACATGTGGAAGACAGTCGACGAGATGGTCGACCTCGCCGAGAAGCACGGCCTCCGCCTGCTCATCAACATCCACCACTTCGACGCTTTCACCACCAACCCCGCCGCCCAGAAGCCGAAGTTCCTCAAGATCTGGGAACAACTCGCGAAACACTATGCCGCCCGCTCTGACGACCTCGCGTTCGAACTCCTCAACGAGCCCAAGGATGCCGCCACCACCGATGTTTTGAACCCGATCTACGCCGAGACCATCGCACTGATCCGCAAGATGAATCCTTCGCGAACGCTGTTTATCGGGCCGGGGCAGTTCAATGCGGTCGACCAGTTGCCCTATCTGGTGCTTCCGGCGAACGATACGAACCTGATCGTGACCGTCCACTCGTACGATCCGTTCTATTTCACGCATCAAGCAACGACCTTTTCGAGTGACGACGTGAAGCCGCTCCAAGGGATCCAGTTTCCCGGCCCGCCAGACAAGCCACTCGCCATCCCGGAGGGAGCGAAGCCCTACGTCAAAGAATGGTTGGAGCGGTACAACACGTTGCCCACGGATCAGAATCCGTCGTCGCCCAAGGTGCTCCAGTCGTCGGTGCAGCGGGCCAAGGAATGGTCGGACTACTACGGCCGCCCGATCCACTATGGCGAATTCGGAGCCTATCAAGCGGCGGATGATGTCTCCCGCGCGAACTACTACCGCGAATTCCGCCAGTCCATCGAACAAGCCAACTTCGGCTGGGCCCTCTGGGACTGGAAAGCCGGTTTTCACTATTGGGACAAGACTAAAGACATGCCCGCCCCCGGCATGCACGAAGCCCTCTTCGGCAAGTGATAGTCGCCTCACGTAGAGTGCATGGGATCCTCGGCATGCACCAGCCTTAGTATTGAACGCTCAACTTGTGCATTGGCTAAAACCCCACAGGAAAGACACCTTGGAGGGGAGTTTCCTCATGCTACGGCAGGTCGCACCACATCTCTGGGTTGGCAACGCGGGGGACCTGCGGGATGTTCGGGCCGTGATGGTGACCGGCGTCGCGGCCGTGATCGAACTGGCAGATAGTGAACCGCTGGCGACGCTGCCGCGAGATCTGATTCGCGTGAGAATCCCCCTCGCGGATGGCGCTGGAAACCCCGCATGGCTCCTGCACTTGGCCGTGCAAACGATTGTGCGGCTCTTGCAAGCTGAGCAAACGGTCCTCGTCACCTGTTCGGCCGGCATGAACCGCTCGCTCTGCGTCGCGTCCGCCGTGATCGCTCACACAAAAGCGATCACGCTTGATGAAGCGATCCACTTGGTCACGAATGCGGGGCCGACAGATGTCTCACCAGCGCTCTACCGGGACATCACCCAACTACTGACTGCCACTCCTCCGGTCGCACCTGAAACTCGTCACTGACCCATTCCATGGCGTGGCTAGCCTTTGTATCGCAATTGTCATGCGTGTCCCTGAGAAAGCTCCTATCTACAATCTGCTCAGCATAGTAAAAGCGTAAGAAATGCAATGGCTCTGGTTTGTACTGCACAACTTCGATCAACATCGGCTTCTCGATGAGCTTGTTGATTCCAATTTTGGCTCTTTTGCGAGTCGGATTGTGATACTCTTCAAGGGTGACTCGATAAAGCACCACCGGAATCAACTGGCGATATTCGTCGACCAGATCAAAAAAACGTTCTAATTGCTTATCGAAACCGACGATTTCATGGGTGAGGGGCAAAGCCCAGCCACTACAGGTACTCAACTCAGTCCGGTAGTACACCCATTCCATAAAGTGCCAGCTCATATTGGGCACGCTTTCGACAATACAATGAGTCGATAAGGCTCCGTAATAGCCGCTAATCTTTGACTCAAGCTCCATGAGCGAGCGGCAGTATACGTGCGGACGTTCTCGAATGCAGTCTAGATATGTGAATACATTGCCATGTGAAGTCATTTAAATTCTTCTCGCGTGACTGCCTGAATCAGACCGCACCCGCTCACAGCTCCGTGATGTCATGATATCCGACCATGTCGATTTCATCGGCGTGGTCGTGGGCGAGGCGGCGGAGGGTGGCCAGGCTGGCGCGGCGGCCAGCGTCGTCGTCGGCGCGTTGGGCGGCCATCGCGTCGACAGGGTGGTTGGCATCGGTCAGTTCCGCCCGCAAGTAGTAGGCGTCGCCGACATGCAGCAGCCAGCGGTTTCCTTCTGAGATCGCCACGCCGCAATGGCCCAGCGTGTGGCCGAAAAGAGGGATCAGCAGCACTTCGGCCTCGAAGCCGAGCGACACAGTCCGGGCCTCGAGCCCGAACCAGGTCCGCTCCGAGGGGCCGTAAGTTTTCCACTTAGGCTGATGGGCGAACTGGACGGGGACATACCGCCAATGACCCGCCTGGAGGTGGGACTGCTCCTCGACGGAAACATGGACTGTCGCATTGGGGAAGTCGGCGAGGCCGCCCGCGTGATCCGGATCGACATGGGTGAGGAAAATGTGCCGCACGTCGTCCGGGTTCAGTCCCAAGGCCTCGATTCGCCGGACGGCGGTGTCGTGTTCATGGAACTGAAACCCGGCCAGATCGATGAGCGGCTGGCCCAATCGCTCCACCGGCTGTCGCACATCCAACAACCCGATCCCGCAATCAACCAGCGCCAAACCCTGCGGATCCTCCAGCAAGAGGCAATGACAGACGACGGTCGGATAGCCGGGAACGAGCAGGGTGCCGCAATTGATGTGGTGAATGCGGGTCATGGGAACCTTGACGGATATCGAAGAAAGTCAGCTGGACGTTATGGAACGATTTGACCATCCTGACGCCATGCGATCCATGGGTATCACTGCCAAAGGAGTCAATTCGTGTTTCCTCCCACCATCGAGCAGCCGCCAATTCCACGCATTGAAATCACAATGCCATTGGCCGAAGAAACCAAGACAGAGCTTTCTGTTGGAGAATCTTCTTTCATGCGGCAGTTTGTTGAAAGAAGACAGCAAATCCTGGAAAACACTCCAATGGGCCAAGCCTTCAAAGAGGCCACCATGTCAGAAAGATATCGGGTATTGATAGAAAAACGTTTGCAAGTGATTTCGAATTCCAATGAACTTGAAGGCGAGGAGGGGCCTCTCAATGGTTGGTCCTGCCACTATATTATACATAATTTAGAGGGAGTGGATAAATCAGGTATTCAATTCCCTGAGAATTGGAAAGAACTGACAAGTCGTCCCAAGGCTCATGCCAAGGAAAAGAACACCGGTGCCCAGTAGGGTGCATGGAATCCTCGCAATGCACCAGCATTTGATTGGACACGCAATTGGTGCATTGGCATGCACCCTACAAAATGCCGAGGCCCCTCGGGCTATTTAGCCGCCTTGAGTTCCGTCATCAGGGAATCGGTGATCGAGGTGAAGGAAGGGTCGGGTTCGGCGGGGGAGGTGACCACGCACTTCACGCCCAGGGGATCGAGCTTCTCCTTGAGGAGTTTCCCCAGCAGGATTGAGTGCGTGGGGTCTTTTTGCGTGTCCCCCTTCTCAGCCTTTTCCTTCTGTCCATAGAACAGAACCAGGGTGGGATCATCCTTCGAAGCGTGCGAGGCGGGGGAATACTCGCCGAGCCAGGGGATCACCTTTTCCCTGCCGGCGAGGAACTTTTGGAACTCGGCGGGGCGGCCTTGGCCCGCTTCCCGGAAGCCGAAGGCGTGGCCGCCGTATTCCATGTTGGGGATCCAGGCACTCGTTTCGACGGGGTCGAGCGAAGTCTGCGCACCACTCACCACGGCACACCACAGGCGGGTTGATTCCCGCTCGATGGGATCGCTGCTGTTCGGCACGGCCATGTCGTCGTGCATTGCCAGCCAGAGGGACGAACAGGCCCCGGCGGATCCGCCGCAAGCCCCGACACGGGCCTTATCGAGGTTCCACTCACCCGCTTTGGAGCGGACGAATTGCAGAGCCCGCGCGGCGTCGCTGAGTGGCCACTTCACCGGCGGCTCGATCCCCGCCTCATAGGCCTGGGGAACCATGCGGTAGTTGATCGTCGCGACCGAGACGCCATTCGCCAGCAGCTTGGGAAGATCGAGCGTGCGGACGGCGGACGACTTGTCGCCGCTGTTCCAGCCACCCCCATGGATGAAGAAGACCAGCGGCGTAGGCTGGTCCGACTTGGCCTGCCAGAAATCGAGCACCTGCCGGGGGTGATCGCCATAAGAGACATTCGCCGCCGTGGGAGCGATCGTGTAGGGAACAATTGGATTGGCGGCTGGTTTCGCCGCCGCCTTGGCACCGGGCTGAGCCTTGGCTTTTGCGGCTGGCTTGGGGGTATCCGCCTTGGCCGGGGGAGCGACTGCTTCCTGTGCGAGGCACAACGGAAGCGAGAGGGCCAACCCTCCCGCACTCAAGGCGAAAGCGGTGATCAAAGAACGAGTCGTGCTTGGAAAGAGCATCGGAAATCTCCGGCCGGGTGGGACATCGCAGAGGGAACATCAGGCTCCGCGAGGCTAACCGGATCGGAGGCGGGGGATCAAGCAGGAAGTTGCTGAGTGGTGGGAGGTCGAATATGGTCTGCGGAGCGGACCCTACGATCGATCAAACTTCGTCGGGGATGTGCTTGAGTTCCACCGACTGCACCCCTTCGGAGCGGCTCAGGCGATCCAGCACCTCGCGAGGGGAAGCATGCGCGGCGATCTGGATGCGATAGACGATCTCCAACGCCGCCCCCTGGCGGACAGTACTCAGGCTTTCCACTTCATAGCTTTGGCTCATCGAAGCGATGATCTTGCCGACCTCCTGCTCAAGATCCTTCGACCAGCCCAGCTTGAGCGTCACGAGGTAGATCGAATGCCGCTGTTCCGAGACGGCGAGCCGATCGTGGTAGAGGGCCGCGACACCGCCCACCAGCACGGTTCCCAACAGGGCCAGCACCGGCTGCCCCGCCCCCGCGCACATACCGATCACGACCGCGAAGATGACGAAAGCCGTATCTTTCGTATCGCGCACGACCGTGCGGAAGCGGACGATCGACAACGCCCCCACCAGACTGAACGCGCGGGCCACGTTGTCGCCGATCACCTGCGTGACCAGCGTGATAAGGACCGTCAGCAGCACCAATGTGGCGTGGAACGACGCGCTCGCCGCATGCGGCTGCCTCGTCCGCTGGTGGATCTGGCCGATCAGGACACCCATCGTCAGCGAGAGGGTGAGCGAGGTGAGGACGAGTTGCCAGTTGACGGGGGAGCCTTTCAAAAGGCCCGAACTCAGCCATTCTGGCATCGAAATTCCTTCGCAGGCTCGCCCAACATCGTCTTGATCGCATGCCGGTATTTGGAGAAAGATCGGGGACTGGCCTTCAGTTGTTCGACCAGATCCCGAAAGAGCACCGGGAACTGCCCACGATACTTGAGTTCGAGGATGGATGCATCGGCGGTGAGGACTTCCTTGCCACAAGAGGCCCGCGGCACCTGCCAGCCCTCCTCCGCGCCGACCTGCACATCCTGATCGAGCGTCAATCGCAGGGGGCCGTGGGGCGTGGTCAGCAGATAGGCTTGCCGCCGGTAGCTTACCTGGCAGGAAGGTTGCAATCGATAGCGAGCGACCCGCCGGGCGAACCAGGCGCAATCCGTCAATTCCCCGGCAAGGGCCGATTCAAGGTCGTGCTCCGCGATGAGAATCCTCCGCTTGCGAATCTGCTCCCGGTGCTTCCACTTCATCTCGAGCCAGAGACTCGCCGCCTGGCCGTAACGCCGGACGCGGAACTTGCGATAGCGACCGATCCCGGCCCGGCGGAAGATCTCTCCCGTGGGGGTATCGAGGTAAAGCGTCCGCACGAGATAGCCATCGCCGATCGCGGGATCGGCATGGTCGTCCGGGCGCATGTTGGCCCGCGCCCAGTTCGAGACCGTCCCCGCCAGTTCGATGGGAAGCACGAACTTGGTTTCCGAAACGCCCACCGTGAGTAGCCGCTTTAGCGCCTCGGCATCGAGGGAGCGGGGAGCGGACGGGGTTTCGGAAAAACCTGGCAGCACCGGCGAAAGCCGATCATGGCCGTTCGTCGGGAGGGGAGGAACCGACAGCAAACCAGCCGCATCGAATCGAGGATTCAGCACGTCCACGGACTCCGTCAAGATTTCATCGACGCTCAAATCATCCACCCACATGTTGTGTGCGGGCATTTCCTGGAACCCAGAGTCAGGTTCAGCCTACGGCGACTATTTGACAAGGGCAGCCTTCACCGCCTTGGAGGATTTCGCCGGGCGAGACCGCTGGGAAGTGGCACCAACCGGCTCATTCCCCAAAGCTTTGCGGACATCTTCGTTCTTGAGGAGGTAGTCGCGCCGCTTCTGGATCTGATCCCAGAGTGTGGCCCGGTTGGCGTCACCCGTTCCACTGACGACGATGAACTTCGCCTCACGCACAAAATCGGCCGTCGTGCTGAGCTTCTTATGGTCATTCTCGACGAATGCCGTGATCTGGTCGAACTGCTGGGCCATGCGGGGCTTCAGGAACTCGGGGGCGAGATACTTGTCGGCGATCTCGCCGACATATTTTAGGTAGCGTTCCTTGAGTTCCGGCACTGCGAGCAGTTTGCTTCGCAGCGGCTTGGAGGGATCGGTCAGCCCCACCAGCGGATCGAGAGTCGGCCCGCCGTGTCCCGGGCCACCCATGCCACCGGGGCCTCTCATTCCGCCGGGTCCTCTCATGCCATCAGGGCCAACGCGGCCGGGGCCGCCACGCGGATCACCGCCGCCCCGGCCACCGTCGGGTCGAGGTCCCTCAGGTGGGCCAGAACCTGGTGGGCCGAAGCCCGGGGGGCCGAAACCGGGGGGACCGCCGCCGAGGCCACCTCGTCCGCCGGGGCCACCAGGGCCGCCGGTCTGGAAGATCTCATTGAAATCGTGCGGCACCGGGGTGAACTTCCCCTCGGGGGTGGCGTAGAGACTGTAATCGCTGGCCCGCGTCCAGTAGCCATCGCTATTGCAAAGGGAGACATCGAGAGCCAGGAATTTGAGGGTGGCGTCGATATCCAGCACGGGCTCCAGCTTTTCAACCAGTTGATCGCCGGGTGTCTCATTGAGGATCCTGCAAAGCGCGACCAGCTTCCCCCAGGCAGCGGGATCGTCCTTGCTTTTGATCTCGTAGAGGCGTTTGTACTTCTCGATATCATCGCCCAGGTATTCCAGCCCGCCACGGCCCATCGGGCTGCCGGGGACCTTCCAGCGATGTCCTTTGCTATCTTTGAAATGCTCTTTCACAAATTCCTTGTTGAACTGCTCGACATTCGCATAGACGCCCCAATCCTCGCCGTTGATCACCACCCGCACGAAGTTAACCTTCGGGACGGCGATCATCTCGGAAGCGATCTGCGAATAGACGAAGCCACGCAAGAGCGAGGCATCGCCATTGGAATTCAAGAGATTGAGCGTCTTATAACCCTGGAGGCGCTGCTTGGAATCGACGGCGTCCAGGGAGACATTGAAGGATCGCTTGAACCCGGCGGGAACCATGCCATAGGACGACATCCCCCGGAAGCTCATCCCCACATTCGGATATTCGGTGCCATCGACGAGCAGCGTTGCGGGGACTTCGACATCGGTGTTGTGGAAGTCCGAGAGCTCGGCCTCCCAATCCTTGTTCTCGAAGGTGAAGAAATAAGTCCGCACCACGGCGGGATCGTAAAGATCTTCGCTGGAGGCGGGCGAGACATCACTAGGCTGCACCTTAGCACCGGGTTGCGGAGTCCGACCGGCCATGCCCCCTGGGCCACCAAAACCGCCCGATCCGCCGGGGCCACCTCCGGGAGGACCGCCACCTCCGGGAGGACCGCCAGCACCGGGTGGGCCGCCGGGTGGGCCGAAGCCACCCCGTCCGCCACCGAATCCTCCTCTAGGGCGATCGGAGCCGCTGGCGGCTTCCTTGCGGGCGGCGGCACGCTCTTCGGCATTGAGAATGCCGTCTTCGTTTTGATCAAACTTCGAGAGGAGCTTTCGGTCCGGCCCCATGCCGGACGGGCCCCCACCGGGGCCACCGAATCCGGGCGGGCCAAAACCGGGGAGGCCGAATGGGAAGCCGCCTTGTGGCGGTGGGCCCCCTTCTGGGTTTTGGCCCTGTTCATCGCGGCCTGATTGCGACCAGACCGATTCCGCGGCCACTGCGATCGCCAACACCAACAGCGTCCCCACCACCATTGACCGCATATCCCACCCCTGATTCCCTTTTCGGCGGTCGGCCCCCACTCTCGTCGAGTGGTGAACCGAGCTTGCCGTTAGTCGCTGACCGACCGCTTCCGGTTACACCCTTTTTCGCCCCGCAGTCCCATCGCGAACAAATTCGGAAGGGATGGCGGTGCGAAATCGATTCGCTGCCTGTCTGAGTGAGGAACCCCGGGAGTTCCCCACGAGTTCCGCCGCTGCCGACCGGGAGTCGAATTATTCAGGTGGACTTCAGGTGGTGTATCAGTGCCAACTGAATGGAGCATGAAGCCGTGGGGAGGGCGAACAGAACGTGAGGAGCTATTCCTGGCGTTTGGCAGAGGGAGTTTTCAGTTCATAGACGAGAATCTTGCGATAACGGAAGGATCCGCCGACGCCATCGATCGCCAAATATCCGCGGGGCTCCGCCTTGGAGACCGGCACATCGGTTTCCAGCACCACTTCATCGTTGATCTCGACTTTGGTGTCGGGGCCGACTACGGTCAGGCGGAATTTGTTCCAGGCGTTCTTCTTCGCCACCTTCTTCTTGGGAGCATCCGACCCGAAGAGGGCACCGGTCGAATACTGATCCAGCCCCTGCTGATCGGCATCGCCCGCGAGATGGATCTTGTAGCCGAAATCGAACGGGTTTCCTTCGCCCGCATAATGGAAATACAGGCCGCCCTGCGCTCCAGGCTTCTCGGCCATCCATTCGAATTCGCAGACAAAGTTTTCGTAGTCGCCTTCCGAGACGAGATAGGCGCCGTCGATCCGTTTGGCATCCGCTCCCCATTCGCCATCCGATCCCCGCTCCCAATCGCGTTTACCGGCGACTTTCCACTTGGTGCGGCCGTAGAGCTGGGCCTTTTCGGCTTGGGCTGCCTTCGCCGCCTGACCATCGGGAACCAGTGCGATCGCCGCATCGAAACTCGCGATCGCCTCGGGAAGCCGATTCTCCGCCAGGGCCAGTTTCCCTTGCTCCAAACTGTGGCTGGCGAAGGTTTGCAGAAATTCCTTCCCCTCCGGCCCCGACCGGCCC
>PNLE01000150.1 GCA_013822855.1 Planctomyces sp. | reverse complement strand
TCGGGATAAGGGTCATGGATCTCAGACGCCTTCCGCTCCGTGGCCACCGGGCGGGGCATGAGCGAAAGATATCGTCCCTCACCGGCGCAGCCCGAACTCAATAGCAGCATTCCGGCCTGCAGCCAGAAGACCGACACAACGAATTGTGGGGGACAAACCATTCGGCAGTTCCTTCTGCACATCGCTGCCCGCGATTTGGGGACGCGGCTCCGCACGTCCCGGAACCACGATTGTAGGCAAAGTCTGCCGGTCTGCCTAGAACGCGTTGGTTTGGCAGCTGACTTTCCACAGTGGCGGAGCGATCATATTTGACATGGAGGCTCGGGAAAACGGCGAAGGCCCGTCCGGAAGATGTTCTCCGGATGGGCCTTCGGTTAATTGCTCGTATTGGAACCGGCTGACACGATGTGCAGGGCCAGCGGGGAATGTGGTGTGGGCCTGATGATCAATCACGCCCCACTCGCCGTGACGCCACCACAAGACTCCATGCAGCTCGCGAAGGTGGATGTGGAGTCGCCCCCACGCCCAGCACTTGCGGACTGCTTAGAATATCCCGCCGTGGGTGCGGTAGGGCGTCGCCAGATCGGGCATGTCCAGACCCCAAATGCGATCCCAGATTTCCGGAATATGGCGATAGCCTTCCGAAACGTAGATCAATTGACGGGCGCGGACGTCAGGCGACGAGGAATAGATGGGAATGATGCAACCGACCTGAAAGGTGGTGGCAGCAAGCACAAGAAGTCCGGCAAACAATCGGGTCCGCATGTTCCCCTCCCTGGGAAATCGTCCAATACACCGCGTGTACCAGACAGCCCTCGTGACGGCTCCTTGCCGCCGTGAATGGCTCTCATTCTGGAGGAGTTATCGACGCAAATCGGCGTCAACTTTGGAAAAGTCGGCCCATTCGCGCAATTCCGCAGGCTTTAAGCTTTGTTTGTGGAAAAGCCCAGTTTCTCGTGCGGATTCTGCCTGTCGCAGCCGGGTTCGCAGCTTCCACACTTCGTCAATGTCCATGAAGACGGAGTCGAAGAGAACGGAATTGGCGCGAGCGGTATTCGTCCCGACGTCGACCCGATCAAGTGGAGACGTCGTTAAAAAATTGAGCCACCTCAAGGGTGGCTCATTCCAAGACGCATTCAAGGGATGCAGGACATACGATAAGGGCCGCCCTGCACTTCACCTCGGACTATCCCAACTGGGTATCCGGATTCGTGGAGTAGGTTCCCGCCACAGAATGCGAACTTTCCGATTCCGCCGCATGACCATTGAGCGAGGAAACTGGCGGATCAACCGCCGCAACCTGAGTGCTGGCGGGGGATTCCAAGGGAGCGGACGCCATGGGAACGGTCGCCGGTACTTCCGTCGCGCGAACGGCGGCCTGTTCCTGCTCGTGCCGGGCGAGGGCTTCCCGGGCGGCGGCTTCTTCGAGCTGCCGCACCTTTTCCTCCATCTCCTTGCCGGGCTTGAACGTAACCACGAATTTTTCGGGGACGAAGACCTTGTCACCGGTGCGGGGATTACGGGCTTTGCGTGCGGCCCGCTTCTTCACCTCGAACACGCCGAAGTTCCGCAGCTCGATCCGGCCATCCGCGACCAGTGTTTCCACGATCGCATCGAACGTCTTCTGGACAATCTCCTTGGTCTTGAGCTGAGTCAGCCCGATTTCGTCGGAGATTGCTTTGACGATTTCCTTCTTTGTCACGTTCGAGGCCTCCCGCAGCTTGAAACGGCTCATGTGACAGTGTCGTCGATCCTTGACACGCCTGAGCAAACTTTAGTTCGCGTTGTGACGTAAAGTCAAGTGGTTCTTGAATCTGCCACAGAATTGAAAATGACTTATGGCAAATTCGACCACTCTTGATCGTGGGTTGTAAAGAGCAAAATCGAATGATCGAATTTCTCTTCAAATCCCGAATTCTCCTCGATGATCGCTCTCCCTTTTGGTGACCGACTCAGATTCAATGCCCTCCCCAGTCATTTCTCCGGGCCGGAGAGGTTAAGATTCTTGCCGGGTTGTGCGGATTCAAGACATCGTCCCACCACCGGAGCTGATCGACTACGAACGGACATGGAATGACAACCGACCAACCCATCGAGCTGGAAACCAAGCGTCGCTATCTGGTGCAGTTCGATCCCAAACGCATCCCTCATTTGTTCACCGATGTGTTGATCATCGGGGCCGGCATTGCCGGCATGCGGGCGGCTTTGGCGATCGACCCCTCCTTGCGGGTCGTTGTCGCCACCAAGGATCAGGTGTACAACTCGAACAGTGCCTGGGCGCAAGGGGGCATCGCCGGGGTGTTCGACCCCTACGACGACATCGCCAACCACGCCGCCGACACCATGACTGCCGGCAAGGGGCTTTGCGACCAGGTGGTGGTCGATACCGTCGTTCAGGAAGCCTCCGAGCGGATCCTCGAACTGGTCGGTATTGGGGCGCAATTCGATGAAGTCGCGGGCGGCGGGATCGCACTCACCCAAGAGGGGGGCCACAGCCACCGCCGCGTGGTGCATGCCTTGGGAGACGCCACCGGCAAGGAAGTGATGCGGGCCCTCATCGATAAGGTGCGCGCCCTCGACAACGTCGATATCTGGGAGAAGACCTTCACCATCGATCTGCTGACCCAGAACCGCGAATGCCGGGGGGCGCTTGTCTGGAACCCCAATCACGGCAAGACCTTCGTCTGGGCCAAGCAGACCATCCTCGCCACGGGGGGCGCGGGCCGACTCTTCCGCGAGACAACCAATCCCGACATCGCCACCGCCGACGGCCAGGCCATGGCCTTCCGCGCGGGAGCCGTCGTCCGCGACATGGAGTTCATGCAGTTCCATCCCACGGTCCTGTACATCGCCGGTGGGACGAGACATCTTGTCTCCGAGGCGGTTCGCGGTGAGGGAGCCTACCTGCGGGATTGTCACGGTTACCGCTTCATGTCGGACTACGATCCCCAACTGGAACTGGCCCCGCGCGATGTCGTCAGCCGGGCCATCACCCGACAGATGGAAAAGACCCGGCACCACTGCGTCTACCTCGACCTCAGCCATTTGCCCGAGGCCCTGGTCAAGGAACGCTTTCCGCATATCGGCCAGGTCTGCACCGATTTCCGGCTGGATCTCGCGAAGGATCTCATCCCCGTCCGCCCGGGGGCCCACTATATGATCGGCGGCCTCAAGACCGATCTCGAAGCCCGCACCACCGTTCCCCGGCTCTATGCGGCGGGAGAAGTCACCAGTACCGGCCTGCATGGGGCCAACCGGCTTGCGAGCAACAGCCTGCTTGAAGGTTTGGTCTTCGGTCTGCGGGCCGGTCGCAACGCCTCGATCGCCGCCATGGAGGAATCCGACGTCTTCACGGCGCGCACCATCGATTCCTCACCCAAATTGAACGGCGACAACGTCGAAGAGCCACTGCGGCTGGATGACATGCTCAATTCGCTCACCAGCGAGATGTGGCGCAACGTGGGGATCGAACGCAACGCGGCCGATCTGGCGTCGGCGCTGCATCAGGTTGAGTTCTGGGATCGCTATGTCGGCAGCCGGGAGTTTTCGTCGGTCGCCGGTTGGGAACTACAGAACATGCTACTCGTTTCGAGGCTGATGATCCGTGCGGCCATGGATCGCCACGAAACGCGCGGCACCCACAGCCGCAGTGACTATCCCGTCACCGATCCCTCCCTGGCGAGGCACATCGAATTGGTGCGGGCGAAGTAAGGCGGGAGGTTTGATCCGGCGTGCCCACACTTGATTTAGTCGGGCAGACCCCAGTGCATCAGTTTCTTCAGAAATTGCTCGGGGAGGTGACATGTCTGAACACACCCGCGATGTTCCCGAGAACTCGGTCACTTGTGCCAATGCCGGGCAATGGCGGGAATGGCTTGCGGCCCATGTCTTGGCAACTCAAGGCGTCTGGCTCGTCACATTCAAGAAGGGCTTCGCCGACGAGCGTCTCGATTACGACACGGCGGTGGAAGAGGCCCTGTGCTTCGGTTGGATCGACAGCAAACCCGCCAAGCTCGACGCGCGGCGAACCATGCTTTACTTCTCTCCCCGCAAAGCCGGAACGGGTTGGTCGAAGGTCAACAAGGATCGCATCGAGAAGCTGCTGAGCGAGGGCCGGATGACCTCCCACGGTCAGACGAAGATCGACGCCGCCAAGGCGGATGGAAGCTGGGACAAGCTCAACTCGGTCGATGCACTGGAGATCCCGCCGGATCTGGGGACGGCTTTCGATCGATGGCCAGGTGCGGCCGACAATTTCGCCGCCTTTCCGAAGTCGACCCGTCGCGGCATCCTCGAATGGATCCTCAACGCCAAACGTCCTGAAACCCGCGCGGCACGGCTCGAAGAGACCGCCCGCCTCGCCTCGATCAACGAACGCGCCAACCAGTGGAAGCCGAGGCCGTCTGATTGATGAGACATCTACCGTCCGATGCTGCCGGAACGCTGCGAGACACGTTTCTCGGCGACGAGCGAGATATGTCCTTCGCCCAGGGCGTCCAGGAGTTCATCCCGCAAATCGCGGTTGCATGAGACC
Organism: Planctomyces sp.; assembly: GCA_013822855.1. Lineage (GTDB taxonomy): Bacteria > Planctomycetota > Planctomycetia > Planctomycetales > Planctomycetaceae > Planctopirus. The sequence goes on along the minus strand of PNLE01000150.1, from coordinate 8,186 downwards.
TTCACTCCCAGCGGTTTTTGGGCCATGTACCGCAGCCGCTGGGTGGGTTCGTCGGCATCGACCGAATCGACGACGATGATCACCTCCGACTTGCCGGGATGTTTCCCGAGGATGTCTTTCACCCGCTGGATGACCCGCGCGTCGTGCAGGCCGCGTTGGAACTTGATCGCAATCGACTTCGTGAAGTCCCGCTCGATCTCCTCCAGCGTCCAGATCTGGTCGATGACCACGTTCGGCTCGCGGCTCCGCTTGTCGACCTTCCCCTTCACGAAGCGGATCTCGTCGGCCACCACCTTCTCGCCCGCGTTCGCGAACTGCTCGGGCCACATGATGCAGCGGACGACCCCCGTCGGGTCTTCCAGATCGAAGTTGACATACTTCGAGTGCCCGTTGCGGCTGGGCTTCTTCGTCGTTGCCTTCTTGATCGAGGAGACCATTCCTCCCAGCACCACTTCCACCCCATCCTCCAGGTCGGCCAGTTGTAGCGCCTTGTGCGAGGTGTAGCGGCCGATGTGTTCGGCCTGCTCGGTGAGGGGGTGCGAGGTCAGGTAAAAGCCGAGCACTTCGCGCTCGTGGGCCAGCTTCTCGCGGTGCGACCATTCAATCGTCTCTGGCAGGACGGCCGAAGACGCCTTCTCGCTTGGATCGGCCGCGTCGTCGTCTCCTCCGAAAAGATTCTTCTGCCCCCGCAGCTTGTCCCGTTGCAGCGCCTGGGCTGATTGCACGGCTCGTTCGATGGCGGCGAAGTGGGCGGCTCGCCGAGGTGTCAGGCTGTCGAGCGCGCCCGCCTTGACGAGGATTTCCAGCGACCCCTTCGAGAGGCTCTTCGCATCGACTCGTTCGCACAGATCAAAGATGCTGGTGAACGGCCCTTTCGCCTCGCGCGCCTCGACGATGGCTCGGGTCGTCGCTTCGCCGACCCCTTTGATCGCCCCCATCCCGAAGCCCACTTTCCGCTCGCCGCGAACGGTGAACTCGACATCGCAGTGGTTGATGTCCGGCGGGACGATCTCGATCCCCAAGCGGCGGCAGTCGTCGATATGCTCGGCGATGCGGTCGGTGTCCTCCATTTCACACGAAAGGAGGGCCGCCATGAATTCGGCGGGGTAGTGGGCCTTGAGATAGGCCGTCTGGTAGGCCACGGCCGCATAGGCGGTGCTATGTGACTTGTTGAAGCCGTAGCCCGCGAACTTCTCAATCATTTCGAAGAGTTCGGTGGCAGTCTTCTCCGGCAGGCCGTTCTTCTGCGAGCCGTCGACGAACTGGGCCTTGTACTTGGCGATCGTCTCCAGCTTCTTCTTGCTGATCGCCTTGATGCACTGGTACGACTGGGGGAGTTCGATCCCGCCCAGCCGGTTCAGGATCCGCATCACCTGCTCCTGATAAACCATGACGCCGTAGGTCTCGTCGAGGATGGCGTCCATGATCGGGTGGACGCGCGGCAGCGGGATCCGCTTGTGCTTCACATCGACATAAGTCATCACCATCCCCCCTTCGAGGGGGCCGGGGCGGTAGAGGGCCGAGGTGGCGATGATGTCGTTGAAACTGTCGGGTTTCATCTTGGTGAGCAGGTCGCGCATCCCCCCCGATTCAAGCTGAAAGATCCCCTTCGTCTCGCCGCGCTGCAGCAGCGCGTAAGTCTCCTTGTCGTCGAGCGGCAACTTGACCGGGTCGATGGCGACGCCCCGGTGCTTGGCGACGTTCTTCACCGCCTTGTCGAGGATCGATAGGTTCCGCAGACCCAGGAAGTCCATCTTGAGCAGGCCAGCCTTCTCGACCGTGGGGCCTTCCCACTGCGTCACGAGGTCGGTCTTGCCGCTGATCACCTGGAGCGGCACGTAGTCGGAAATCGGCCGGTCGGAGACCACCACGCCAGCGGCGTGCGTCCCCGCGCTTCGAGCGAGGCCTTCCAATTGAATGGCGAAGTCGAACAGCTCGCGGATCTGCGGATCGGTATCGTAGGCACTCTTGAGATCGGCACTCTTTTCGAGTGCCTCCTTGAGTTCGATCCCCAGTTCCTCGGGGACGAGCTTCGCGATTTCATCAACCCGCTTGAGTGGCACGGCCAGCACGCGGCCCACGTCGCGAATGGCCGCCTTCGCCTTGAGCGTGCCGAACGTGCCGATCTGCGAGACGTTCGCTTCGCCGTACTTGGCCTTGGTGTAGTCGATCACATCCTGCCGGCGGTCGCGGCAGAAGTCGATATCGATATCGGGCGGCTCCGTGCGGCTGGGATCGAGAAAGCGTTCGAAGAGCAGGTCGTACTTGATGGGGCAGACATGGCTCAGCCCCAGGACGAACGCCACGAGAGCACCGCAGGCCGAACCTCTCGCACTGGCCGGAATACCGCGTTCATTGGCGAAACGCACGAAATCCCACACGATGAGAAAGTAGCTGGGGTAACCCATCTTCTCGATGACGCTGAGCTCGAAAGCCAGCCGCTCGCGATGTTCCGGCTGGATGTGCTCCTCGCCGTAACGCCACTTGAGACCCTCTTCGCACAGTTCCCGCAGGTAGTCGATGTCCTTTTTGTTGTCCGGCGTGACGAAGACAGGAAAGTGTCGCGTTTTGAGGTCGAGATCGATGTCGACCCGGTCGGCGATCTCCTGTGAACGTGCGACGGCATCCTCGAATCCGGGGAACGCGGCGTACATTTCCTCCGGGGTGCGGACGAAGAGCTGGTTCCCCTCCATCTTCATCCGTTTGGTATCGCTTCGCTCCGACTTCGTGTTCACGCAGAGCAGCACATCCTGGACGGCGGCATCCTCCGTGTTGAGGTAGTGGGCGTCGTTCGTGGCGACCAGCGGCAAACCCATCTTGTTGGCCAGATCGACCGTCCTTTCGAGACAATCCCGCTGGATCTGATATCCCGCGTTCTGGATCTCCATGAAGAACCGGTCGCCGAAAGTCTTCTGGTACCAGTGGCAGAGTTTTTCGGCATCCTCGTAGCGTTCCCCCAGAAGAAGCTGCGAGAGCTCGCCCGCCGCACAGCCGGAAAGGCAGATCAGCCCTTCGCTGTGGGACTCGAGAATCTCCTTATCGATGCGGGGCTTGTAGTAGAAGCCTTCGATAAAGGCCTTCGACGATAGCTTGACGAGGTTCTGGAATCCTTGACGGTTCATGGCGAGGAGCGTGAGGTGGTAGCTGGCCTCCTTCATCCGCGATGCGCCAGATTTCTCGAGCCGGGAGCCGGGGGCGATGTACGCCTCCATCCCCAGGATCGGATTGACCCCCTCCCCTTTTGCCATCAGGTAGAAGTCGAGGGCACCATACAGGTTGCCGTGGTCGGTGACGGCGACCGAGTTCATCCCCGACGCCTTGACCTTCTTGATCAAACCATCCAGCCGGGTGGCTCCGTCGAGCAGGCTGTATTGGGAGTGGCAATGCAGATGCGCGAACGGGCGGGGTGAAGTCATTGATCCGGGCGCTTTGGTTGTGGCTGATGGGTGGTCAGGTGGCACGTCCCTGAGGCTTTGCGAAGGGCGTGGTCTTCGGGTCTTACGGCTTCAATCCCCACGCCCTTCGGAAGACCTCTGGGACGTGCCACCCGTATCAGATATAGGATCAGACGTTACGTCGTCGAGCAGGCGACGACGGGGACTTGCTCGTACGTGCGGCGGGCGGCCACGTGCAGGCCCTGCTTTTTCATCGAGGCCTCGTCGACGGCGAGTTGATAGAGCTGTTCCCCCATCGGCGTGGGATACTCGCCCGTCAGGCAGCCGCGGCACAGCTTGGATTCGGACATCCCCAGACTCCGCGCGATCGCGGGGAGCGGCAGATACCGCAGCGAGTCGGCACCTAAAACACGGGCCATCTCGGCTTGGACTTCATCGGTCAGTTCGGCGTTCGACTGAATGAACCGGGGCGCGAAGAGTTCGCTGATTGACGACATGTCGATGCCGTAGAAGCAGGGGGCGACGATCGGCGGACACGCCACGCGGACATGCACCTCTTTCGCACCGCCCCGTTCTTTGAGCTGAGAAATCAGCACCTGCATCGTGGTCGAGCGGACGATCGTGTCTTCGACGAGCAGCACACGCTTTCCTTCGAGCACTTCCCGCAGCGGCGTGTACTTGAGCCGGGCCTTGTCGGCGCGATCCTTCCCTTCGATGAAGGTCCGCCCGATGTAGCGGTTGCGGATCAACCCTTCGAGGCTGGGAATACCCAGCTTGTATGCCATCGCGTCGGCCGCCGCCTTGGAAGTGTCCGGCACGGGAACCACGATCAAATCGTCGCCGCGTTCGATGTCCTCCATCGCGGCCAACTCTTCACCCAAGGCCTTGCGAGAGAGATAGACGCTCCGGTCATCCAGTGTGCTGGCGACGTTGGCGAAGTAGATCCACTCGAAGAAGCAGTGGGCCGTCTTGGGGGTCTCGGCGAACCGCCGGACTTCGATCTTGTTGTTTTGGATGATGACCGCATGGCCGGGTGGCAACGTGTGGATGTTCGCATCCTTGAAGCCCAGGTTCGACAGCGCCACGCTTTCACTGGCGGCGGCGAACATTGAGCCTTCAATGGCATAGCAAAGCGGGCGGAGACCCAGTGGATCGCGGGCAACGAACATCTCGCCCAGTGCGTTGAGGAAGACGATGTTGTACGCGCCGTCGAGCTTCTTCGAGAGTTCCGTGAGCAGTTCGACCAGCGACGGCCGGCGGTCGCCCGACAGCTGCTGCGAGATGAGGTGCATCAGGATTTCGGTGTCGGTCTGGCGGGCCAGGTGGAACTCGCGCTTCGCCTGGATCTCTTCCATCAGCTGCGTGTAGTTGGCGATCTGGCCGTTGAAGGCGAACGAGAACCACTTGTTCTTTTCAATGTGTGTCCGCTCGAAGGGATGGGCGTAGCAGCGGTCTTCCTTGCCGCAGGTGGCGTAGCGGACATGCCCGATGGCCGCCGGTCCCTTGAGACGCTGCATCAGCGGCAGATACCGCTCCTGATGCTGGATGTCGAAGACTTCGGAGACGGTGCCCACATCCTTGTGCGTTTCGAGGATCTGGGGACTGCTGGGATCGAAGGAGGTCATCCCGGCAGCGAGCTGGCCGCGGTTCTGGATTTCCAGGAGCAACCGCGGCATATGCCAGGAGGAGTGATCCCCCCCTTGACGCGGTGCGAGCGGGCTTTCCCCCATGCCGGGGAGATGGTAGATGGCCGCCACACCGCACTCGTGATGCAATTCCGCCATGTCGCTGGTTTCCCGTGTGAGATTCGCCGGGCCTGATGAGATGAACGTCAGGCTTCAGTTCGGAGGGGCTGTTACTGGCTGACGTGTTCGACCGCTGCGGAAAACCGCAGTCCGGTCGATGGATGTGGTGGCTGGTGGAGTGGGGAACGTGCGGTCATCGCCGAATCGTCAGAGGATAGGACTCGCATGGTTCCGTTCAAAAAGAGTACTGGCGAGGCGGCGGGGCCGATATCGGAGATTACCGTCGCCAGATTGAATCTTACACGACAACGCTCGCCAGTTCAGCCTTGCGGGCATGTACCGAACATCACCACCCGCGACAATCCGACGGGTGACATTCCCATCAGAGTCACCGAACGGATGAGGCGTGGGGTGAACAATTCCCGAAGACCAGTACCCCGAACTTCATCATTCCTTGATGGAACGTAAATGTCAGCGTAAGCCGCAAAACTTGCGGGTCAAGGCTCAGTCGACATTCATCGGCGGTGGCTGATGTCTCATCTTTTCGATGACTGTTCGATTCAGGTGCAATTCGTTCACCACACGGCGACGACGATAGGGCTGATGTCGCCCCATCTTGTGGGGAGCCGCAGCTCTTGGCAGGATGCACGGTCATACCAATATCACCCAGCTCCTTCCGGGAGGGATCCATTGTGAATATCCCGCCGAACATCCCGCTTGCCTCGAGACTTCTCGTCCCCGTGGCGGGCCTGCTTTTGATGGCGACAAGCGCCATCGCCGCCGATCTCCCCAAAATCTCCCTCAAAGTCATTTCAAGCATCAAGTTGCCCAGTCCCGGCTACTCGGTCGCCATGAACCGGGATGGTTCCCGCATCGCTATTGGCTTGGATAAAGCGGTGATTGTCCACAACCGGAAGGGAAGCCTGCGGCTGACACTCCCGCTCACCACCGGCCAGGTGCGATCACTGGCGTGGTCGCCGGAAGGGAACCTGTTGGCGGTGGGCAGTTATCAGTCGGTCCAACTTTTCCACTGGGAGGACGATGCGGAGGGAGCCCCTAAGCTGATCCCTGTGAAATCGCTCCCCGGGCATCGAGGATACGTCGTCGATCTGGCCTGGAGTCCCGACGGCAAACGGATTGTCTCGGCCTGCGACGACGAGGCGGCCCGCGTGTTCGATGTCGAGAGCGGGCAACGGCTGCTGATGCTCGTCGATCATGCCTACGCGGTGACTTCGGCGGAATGGTCCCCCGCGGGAGAGTGGCTGCTGACCTCGGCGGGGGACGAGTCCCGCGCCTTCAAAGCGGGCGAAGTCTTTCTGCGTGACGCGAACACGGGCGAGGTGGTCCGCAAGTTCGAGGGACATGAGCGTCCCGTCCTCAAAGCTGTCTTCACCACGGACGGCAAGTTCGTCGTTACGGGGGGACTCGACGAGAAGTGCTACGTCTTCAATACGGCGGATGGCACGCCGCTGGGATTCTACGGTGGGCATTCGCGACCCGTCCGCGATCTGGTCACCGTCGTCAGTTCGTCACCCGGGATCGATGTCGCGTTTTCGGGGGCGGGTGGCCGCAACCAAGGAAAGAACGAAATCCGGGCCTGGACGGTCGATTCGGGAGACGATCTCGCCATCGACGAGACCCACAGCGCGCCGGTCACCGGCCTGGCCCTATCATCGAGTGCGGGCCTGTTGGCCTCCGTCAGCCGCGACCGCACCGCGCAGATCTTCCAGGTGACCGGGCTTCAATCGGCGTCCGTACCTTCGTCGGCGGCTACAAGTCCACCGACCAAGGCGACCACTCCCCAGCGAAAGTGGCCACCGGCCCCCCAATCTCCCGAGTGAGCAAAAACCGGATCGGGTTTTGCGGCGTAGACGCCACTCAACCGGGGAAGTAGTCCGGATTGTTGCCGGCCTTCCACTTGATGTTGCAGCCGATGGAGGGCGTTTGATTTTCATCTGGCGCCTGGCCCGCCAGTACGGCATCGACGGCTGCCCGCAGATCGCCACCGGTGACGGGAATCTCGTTGCCGGGCCGCGAGGCGTCGAACTGCCCGCGATAAACCAGGTGGTGTGAGGCATTGAACAGGAAGAAATCCGGCGTGCAGGCGGCCTTGTAGGCTTTCGCGACTTGCTGCGATTCATCGAGCAGGTACGGAAAGACATATCCGGCTTCGGCCGCCTCGCGAGTCATCGCGGGCAGGTCGTCCTGCGGGTAGGCGACGATGTCGTTGGAACTGATCGCCACGATCTTCAAAGCCGACTTCTGGTAATCCTTGCCGAACTTGGCCAAACCCTCTCGCAAGTGCTTCACGAAGGGGCAGTGGTTGCAGATGAACATCACGAGCAGAGGGGCACCGCCTGCGTAGCCCTGTTTGCCGATGATCTGGCCGTCGATGTTCGGCAGCGAGAAATCGGGGGCCGGAGTGCCCAGCGGCAGCATTGTGGAGGGTACGCGAACCATGAAGTCCTCACCTTGTTGAAATCATCGCACGGGATCGAATCCGAGCGGTTGCATGTCCCCACTGCTTATAACGCAGAGACTGCCACCCGTCACAGCCAATGGAGTCGATCGGTCGCGGTCAGACCTTCCCCGCAGCCGCCAATCGCACCTTTTCCAAGAGGGGCTGCACGACGTCTTCCGGGACGAACTCGCGGAGTCGATCGGAGGAGCTGACATTCCCCAGTAGGGCGATCTGTTTGATGAGTGAACTGGAGATGTGGGCGTAGCGTTCGCCCGCCATGAAGAAGATCGTCTCCAGTTCCGGGGCCAGCACCTTGTTGGCCAGGCCCATCGTGAACTCGCTGTCGATATCCGAAAGCGAACGGATCCCCCGGAGAATCGCACGGGCGTTGCAGGCTTTGGCGAAGTCGATGGTCAAACCCGAGAAGCATTCCACCGAGACATTGGGGAGATCGGCCACGACTTGCCGCGTGATCCTGAGCCGATCCTCGGGAGAAAAGAGCGGGTTCTTGTCGGGATTGACGCCGATGCCGATGGTCAATTGCGAAAACAGCGCCGCCCCCCGGCGGATGATGTCGAGATGGCC
>PNLE01000149.1 GCA_013822855.1 Planctomyces sp. | reverse complement strand
TGGGTCGAAGACGGCACTCCCCAAGGCAATCCCGCCGATCGTCCCGCAGTTCCCACCTTCACAGAAGGGTGGCAACTTCCCCGGGAGCCGGATCATGTTTCCTGGATGAGCGATAGGCCATTCGCCGTCAAAGCCACGGGGGAAGTCAAGTATCAATTCTTCAGTGCCGATCCAGGTTTCACGGAAGACAAGTGGATCGTAGGAGCCGAAGTGGTTCCGGGTAACCGCGCTGTCGTCCATCACGTGATTGTCTTTGCCAGCGACGACGGCAAGCGATTCGATCATGACAAACAGTTTGTCGTCGCCTACGTACCCGGCTTGCGTCTGAAGCCATTGCCGGAAGGCTATGCCAAGAAGATCCCCAAGGGATCGAAACTCATCTTCCAGGTGCACTACACTCCCAATGGCGAAGCCCAGAACGATCGCACCAAAGTCGGGTTCCTCTTCACCGATGGCTCGAAAGTGACGCATGAAGTGAAGACCGAAAGTGTCGCCCAGTTGAGGTTCCGGCTCGAACCTTACAAGGACGATCAACGAGTCGAAGCCAAACCGACGAAAGCTCCCGTCGATCTCGAACTCCTCTCGCTTTCGCCTCATATGCACCTCCGGGGAAAATCGTTCAAATACGAACTCCAGACTCCCGGCGGCCAGAAGCAAGTGGTGCTCAACGTCCCGAATTATGACTTCAACTGGCAAACGCAGTACCGGCTGGTGGAACCGATCAAAATCGCCAAGGGGACGACACTCTACGGCACAGCGACATTCGACAACTCCGCCGACAACCTCGCCAATCCCGATCCGTCGAAGACTGTCACCTGGGGCGACCAGTCCTGGGAGGAAATGATGCTCGGATACTTCGATATCGCCGTGCCCCGCGCATCGGCCGGCAAGGGAAACCTGATGACCGACTGGCTCGATGCCAAAGAGGGGCCCGGCAAGCTCATCAAGGCACTCGACCGCAACAAGAACGGCCAGATCGACCCCAATGAAGTCCAAGCTGGCCACCGTGAACTGCTCAAGCAGATCGACGCCGACGATTCGGGCGGCATCAACGAGGAGGAACTTCGGTTCAACTGGACGAAGGTGCTGAAAGTCCTTGTCGGGGCCAAACGCGAGTAGTCGGGTAAGGTTCTCCCAGCATGTTGCCCTTCCCCGTCACAAGACTGGATGTATCTCGCCAACTTCCAGAAGTTGGCGAGATACCTAGTGGTCGTAGAAAAGTCCTTCCGGTTTTGCTTTTGCACTCTGGATGCGAGGTGATTCAGGGGCTACTCTGCTGACTGTCAATTACTGACGCATCCGGCACTCAGTCGATGATTGTGACGGGCTGTCGGTTCATAAGACTGCAGGCGGAATAGCACATGGCCAAAGTTTCGATCACGTGTTCCCATTGTTTCGCAACCTTGAAACTGGCCTCGTCGGAGAAGCTTGGCAAAAAGGTCAAATGCCCCAAGTGCGGTGAGACCTTTCTGGCTGAAGCCGATGAGAATCTGGACGACTTCTCCGACGACCTGGAAGAATACCAGCCACCGGCGAGAAAAACGGCGGGTCGAAAGTCGGTCGGCAAACCCGCAGCGCGAGCTGTCGCGAAAGGCCGATCGACCAAGACTGGCCAATCGACATCCGGCAATGCCCCCGCACTGATCGCGGGAGGTGCGGCGTTCGCGGTCGTCTTGTTGATTGGCCTGGGAGTCTACTTCAGCGGACTCTTCTCATCGTCTCCCGCTCCAGCGATCGCCGCAGCCCCGGTTGCCGTCCCCCCAGCCGTGGCGGCTCCGGTCGTCCCGGCGATGTCGACCAACGACAAACTGCTGGGGCTACGCTGGTTTCCCGCGGAAACCGATGTGTTGATCCACGTCAAGCCGAGCGCCATCTGGCAGTCGTCGCTGGTTTCCTCATTGGTGTCGCAATTCGCGGGTCCCGATGCGGAAGCGACGTTTCAGAAGCAGATCGGTCTCAAGCCTTCGGAAGTCGAAAATGTGACATTGGCGTTGATCGATACTTCCGGTGCGTTGACCAGGGCCGCCGGAAAGTCGACCACCGCCGGTGGTTCCCCCTTGGCCGCCTTCTCGTCACCGGAGATTTTTGGAAATGTGAGTCCGGAGGATCGGCGCTCGTTGGCGGTGATTCGCACCATCAAGCCCGTCAACTTCATCGAACTGCAAAATGTGATTCCAAAATCGGAAGTCCAGGAGCATGTCGGCAAGAAGTTCCTGGCCATCAAGGCGGACGATGGACTGTCCGTGCTGGGGGGCGGCTTCTCCATTGATCCGCAGACAATCGTGGTGGGCTCGCTCGGAGAATTGAAACGGGCCATGGAGGTGGGTGAGACCTCGAAACCTCGTGAGGAATGGCAAACAATCAACGCGATGCCCCACCTGGTGATCGCCGTTGTCGCGCCACCATCCTCAACACCCGGCGCATCGTTGCCTGCCCAGATCAGCTCTCCCCCAAGTACTCCGGCACCACAGAGCGAGAGCGTGCCTTCGCAACTTCCGCAGGCACCCTTTGGTCTTCGCAGTGGCAGCTTGGGACTGACTTTCCAAGGGGGCGTCGATCTGGAGGTGGCCGTCAACGGCGATGATCCGCAGTCTTTGGCGCAGCTCAAGGGATTGATCGAGTCCCAGATTCCCACCCTCAAGGCATTCATCGAGCCGGGAAAATCGACGATGCCCGAAGGATTGGGAGCTTTGGCCAAGCAATTGGTTGAACGTCTGAAGATCGAGCAAACCGGGGGGAGTCTGCGCGTCGCCACCAGCCTCCCCGACACCGCCCAGCAACAACTCGTCGCGGCCCCCATGCAAATCATGCTGCTCGCCATGACCGGCGGCCCGCAGTTGATCGCTGAACCAGCACCAGCGGTACCTGATGGGACGTCGACTTACACATCTGAATCCATTTGGGTAAAAATGCCTAAGAAGGTCCCTGTGGAAATCTCGGGTTTGGGGCACGAGCTGGAAATTTCGGCCTGCACTGTGAGAAGCCGATGGAGTGCAACAGATGCGGAAACACAAACCGAGTACATACCGAAAGGTGTGCTTTTCTGCTTCGAGGGCAAAGACATCGGGGAAGTTGTTGGGGTGGGGAAATTCTCCATATCTAACCTGTCAACCGACCAGGGCGACCTGAAGTTCAGTGAGTTGGATAGTGTCAATGGAAATGAGTTCAAGTTTTTTCTGCCCGTCTCTCGCCAAGAAGAAGATTCTCACAACCCAGATCTAAATACATTTAAGCTGCAGTTTGATCGAGCGAATATCGTCTCGAGAAGAATCACGAGGCTCGAAGGTCAGCTGACATATCTCACCGCAAAAAAAAGAGTGACTCACAGCATTAAGAATGCGTCTAAACGGCTGGGTAAGCCGTTCTCCGAGCAAAAGCTGAAATCATTGGGATTGGAAATGTGGATGGATAGCCGCGAATTCGCGGACGAGCAATTGGAATACTTGAAGATTTCAACCGACCCAAGTGTGTTTGTCGCAAAAGCCGAAATCGAGTACGTGGGCAAGAAGGATTATTTAGGCAGGACGCCGCGAATGAGTTCGTGGCCGGATGTAAAGGACGGACGTCAATGGTTTGGATTCAGTGGATTTGAGGACGGTCTCAGGTTGCGGGGGGACGAGACAATCCATCTCGAAACATATTCTGATATTGCTGAAAATGTTGTTACGTTTCGCTTTGAAGATTTTCCCATGCCATAAAGACATATCTTGGGTTTCTCTTGAGCGGGTTTTCCTCCACTGGTTGTTGTGGGGCTAGTAAGTACGACCTATTTTTCCTTAGTCTGTCTCAGTGGGTATTCTTGATAGATGTCTTTTTGTTGCACACTTCACGAGACATCAAACCGCCGGACGAGTTCCCGTTCCACACTGGCGACATCGTGGCCTGTGGCTTTCAGAAGGACCATCCAGTGGAAGAGGAGGTCGGCGGCGGAGTGGGGGATGTCGCCGGGGGTGCCGCTTTCCTCCAAGGCGCAGGCTTCCACCAGCTGGTAGGACTTCTCCACCAGCGTCGTCGCCATCATGTGATGGCCCGCCTTCGAGAGTTCGGTGATATACGAACCGGCGGGTAGGTCCTGGAGCCGCTGGGCGACCGTTGCTTCGAGACGGGCGAGGAGATCGGACATGTGTCACTTTCGGGTGAATCGGGCGAAAGACCGTGCGGCGCGCGAGTCGTGACCCATTTCACGAAAAGGCCTTGATCAACGCCTGGCGACGATAGGCGAAGCCATCCTCGAATTGGTCGAGAATGCGCTCGGCGGTCACCATTAGTCCAATCAGCCCCCCCGGCGGCTCGAACTCGATCCGGTTGGTCAACGTGGAGAGGTTGTCGCCATCGACCGTGATGATGTAGTCGTGGTTGAAAGTCTTGATGGGGCCTTTGACCAACTCTTCGCGGAATCCGAAGGGAGAGTCGAAGGCCGTGATCCGATGTTCGAGTTGCTGGACAACGCCATGGGCCTGCACGCGGAACACCAGTTTGCTGCCGAGCGACAGCACATCCGGCGCTTCGATGAACACCAATCCTGCTTCCGGCGGGCTGATCATCGCCAGGTTTTTGGGCCGGGTGATGAAGTCGAAGATCTTTTCCGGGCTGGCGGGAAGTTGAACCTTGCTTTCGAACAGTGGCATGAAGCTGACTTTCTGACCGAAATGAGGGCGGAGTGAATGGGATGCGGGGTGAGCTTGTCGATTGGCGGCCACGAAGTTGATCTGAACTTGAAACGGGACACCACGTCGGCCCATTGCTATAGTGCCAGCCCGCGCACGCCCGAGCAGTGTAAGCCGCGTTTCCCCCATTGAAAACCACGATTGATGCAGTTTCCCGACGAAGTGCTGAGGCGATGCTGGTTTCTGACGGGGGCGACGGCCAGCGGGAAGTCGGCCGTCGCGATGGAACTGGCACCCAGGATCGGCGGGGAGATCATCGCCCTCGATTCGATGACGCTTTACCTCGGGATGGACATTGGGACGGCCAAGCCCACTCGCGAAGAGCGGGCGGTCGTGCCGCACCATCTATTCGATGTGATCGAGCCTTGGGAGGAATTCAGCGTCGCCCAGTATCTGGATGCGGCATTGGTGGTCTCGCAGGAGATCCTGGGACGCGGCAACGTGCCGCTCTTTGTGGGCGGGGCCGGGCTCTACCTGAGAAGTTTGCTGCGGGGTGTCTTCGATGGGCCGCCTGCTGATTGGGAGCTGCGCGGCCGGTGGGAGGCCTTTGCGGCACAGCACGGGAATACCGCGCTGCATGCCGAGCTGACCCAGCGCGACCCCGCTTCTGCCCAGCGGCTGCATATCAACGATCAGCGGCGGATCATCCGCGCGCTGGAAGTCTTTGAGGTGACGGGGCGCACCCTTTCGGAACAGCACACCAATACTCCAGGGCAGGAGTTACGGCATGTTTTCGCGCTCATGCCTCCCCGCGACTGGCTGGCCGAGCGGATCGAACGACGGCTGCGACAGATGACCCAGCGGGGGCTGGTCGCCGAGAATCTCAAACTGATGACGTTGGAACATCCCTTGAGCCGAACGGCGCGGCAAGCACTCGGCTACAAGGAAATTCTCGACTGGCTGGAGACGTTACCCAGCACGGAGCGGAGGCCCGATCTGCAGATTCCGGAGCCTGTGTTTACTTTGATGCGGGATCGCACCCGGCAGTTCGCCAAGCGGCAGGAGACCTGGTTTCGCAATCTGGAGGAATGCCGCCTCGTGCCGGTTGCCGCGGACGAGACTGCAGAGAACATCGCCCTCCGGTTGATGGATGGCATCGAGCACTAAGCCTTCACTGGAATGCATGTCATCCGTCAGGGTGGCACGTCCGTGGAGGCTTTGCGGAAGGGCGTAGTCTTCGTGAGATACGTCGAAAATGCCCACGCCCTTCGGAGGACCTCAGGGACGTGCCACCCAAGGCAGCCCGTAGGTTGGGTAGAGACCCAGTCTACGAAGTCGTTGAATCACTGCTGAGATACCGAATCCAGCGAGAATCGCCAGCAGCGGCTCGATGGGTGTCCGCATGCGGGCGTTGCTGAAGTAGACCAGGTGGGGGGCCATCACGAGCAGGATCGTTCCGAGGGCCCAAATGCTCCATAGCCTTGAGGTGGAGGGAATTCGGAAGACTCCAAGCAGTGCACCCGCATAGAGCAGCGTGTAGAAGATCGTGAGCAACCAGCGAATGGCTTCTGGAAGTTGATGTTCGCCCTGACTCTGCGGAACGGGACTCCAGAAATACTGCATCCGCAGGCAAGCACCGCGCTCCAAGGCTGCGGGATTGGCGCGGATCGCTTCCCGGCCCCAAGTGGCTTGCAGGCGGTCGCGTTCGACTTCATCGAGACCCGCCAGCCGAGCCGCGTTGTCGGCTTCCCATCGAATGAACGCCGCCGGTGGCCAGACCGATGTGCCGGTGGTTTTCTCTTGCTCCTGAATGACCGGGTTGTTGGCGAGCCAGAGGGTGTAGCCGCCGTGGGTCGTGGTGATGATCGGATGGCCCATCACCGCCGCATTGCGGAGTGTCCAGACTCCGATCGGCAGACTGGCTGCCAGAATGAGGGTCGCTGATGTCAGCCAGCGGGTTCGAGAAATCTGGCTGGATGCGTTGTTGGGGAAGGAAAACAGGAGGCAGGCGGCAGTCCAAGGAATCAGCAGGAGCAGGGCGGGGCGTGTGAGTGCGCCCAGCCCCAGCAGTATGCCCATCACAAATATGTGCCGTCGATGTACCGGTGGATTGGCGATTAACACGGAAGCCATGCCGCAGGCGATGAGTGCGACCAGTGTTGTGGCCAGGATTTCCGTCATCGGCTGCCCGGCATAGACGATGAGCAACGGGTTGATCGCGACTAGCAGCCCCGCCAGCCAGCCGGTGAGTGATGGCTTGTGATCCGCTTTTTGGCCGAGCAGTTGTCCCGTGCGGACGGTCGCCCAAGTCAGGATGAGCGACAGACTCGTTTGCACGGTGGCGACGGCAACAGAGGTGCTCATCAGCTTGAGAAACGGTGCCAACAGCAGTGGAAAGAGCGGGGGCCGAAAAGCGGTAGGCGTTCCCTCCGGCCCGACGAATGCCGCACCTTCGGCCAACTTACCAGCCAGCAAGAGATAGGCATCACGATCAATCGTCAGAGATTCGGGCCTCAGCCCCATCCAGCCCAGGCGGACGAGGGCGGTCAGCAACAGGAGCACCGCCAACATTCCTTTGGGCCCGACTCTCGCCAGCAGGGAATGAACGGGAGGATCGAGAGCCGGTGGCGTCGTCATGCGAGTCCGATCCTACGGCGAAGACGTTGGTGGAGAGTTCCCGATGATGCGTGATGGAGCACCAGCAAATTCAACGGGTGCTTCCGTTGGAATCGGCCATCGTTTGAAGTTGGAACTTGATCATGATGCATATTCCGGGTCAACTCTGGTGAATCGGGCATCACACATTCCAGGCGATCACCATGAAGACTCACCTCGTCTACAGTCTGTTTCTCCTCACTTTTTTAGCCTTGTGTGGGAGTCGATTGGGCTCCGCCGCCGAGCTTAAGGTGAAGATCACGCCGGATGTCGTCTATGGCCACAAGGATGGCCTCGCCCTGACGTTCGATGTTTTCACTCCCACGGAGAACGCCAACGGGGCGGGGGTGTTGTTCATCGTCAGCGGCGGCTGGTACTCGAACTGGTCGCCCCCCGAAAAGCTGCAGGGAATGTTCACGGCTTTGACCTCGAAGGGCTTCACTGTTTTCGCAGTGAGGCATGGCAGCAGCCCCCGCTATGGTATTCCCGACGCGGTGGCGGATGTTCGCCGCAGCGTGCGGTTCATTCGCAAGAACGCGGAGCAGTTCGGCGTCGATCCGAATCGGTTGGGTGTGTTCGGGATCAGTGCGGGGGGACATCTGTCGCTGACCCTCGGGACGACAGGCGATGACGGGTTGGCCAGCGACGCCGACCCCCTCAACAAGACGAGCGACCGGGTGCAGGCGGTCGTGGCGTTTGTGGCTCCCACCGATCTCACGGTGGCTGTCAAAGGAGCGAAGGATCGATTGCCTGCCTACGGCCGTTTTCCGGCATTGAACCTCGACGTGTCACAGGCCAAGGTCTATTCGCCGTTGTTTCATGTTAGTGCTGATGATGCCCCCACGTTGCTTCTTGCGGGAGTCAAAGATGACCTTGTCCCGATTTTTCATAACCGAAACATTCATGCCGCTTTCGATGAAAAGCAGGTCGTGAATAAGCTGGTGGAATACCCGGAAGCAGGGCATGGCTTCCCTCCTGCGGACATGCAGCAGGCGATGACGGAGCTGGTGGGTTGGTTCGAGAAGCACTTGCTGAAGTAGATCGGGGCGACACGACTTGCCGTGCAAAATAAAACTTATCGCCGGTGAAAAACCTCAAACAGCACGGCAACGGATTGAATGGTATTGAGGCCGGGCAGCTTCTAGGATGAATCGACAATGGTCGATGCGTCCTCAGAGGTGCTGCAAGAATGTTTGGTTTGTCACGACAAAGTTTCGTTGTTCGGATAGGGCTCTACTCGCTGATTTGCGGATGGGTTCTTGGCATCGGAGCGGTCGGTTCCCTCCGGGCGCAGGTGATTCCTCATCGGCAGGAGAAGCCGCCCAACGATCCTCGCGACGCAACGACTGCTGCGAAGCTGATGACGGTTCCGGAAGGCTTCACGGTGGAAGTCGTCGCCAGTGAGCCGGAGATCGTCAATCCGGTGGCGATGGCGATTGACGAGAAAGGCCGCTTCTGGATCACGGAGTCGCTCGAGTATCCTCGGCATAGTGCCGGGCCGGGGCGGGACCGCGTCAAGATTCTCGAGGACACCGATGGCGACGGCAGGGCCGACAAATTCACAGTCTTCCTTGACGGGCTGAACATTCCCTCGGCCGTCCAAGTGGGACATGGTGGAGTCTGGATTGCGAATGCTCCGGATCTCCTGTTTGTGCCGGATGCCAATCGGGATGGTGTTCCCGATGGCCCTGCTCAAGTCGTGGTGACCGGCTTTGGCCGCGACGACACGCATGAGTTGCCGAATTCGCTCACCTGGGGGCCGGATGGCTGGCTCTATGGGCTGAATGGCGTCTTCAATCCCAGCCACATTAAGTATGGCAAAGACAATCCGAACTTTGCCGCCGCCGAGCGCGAAAAGCATCCGGGTTGGAAGTTCACGGTGGCGCTGTATCGGATCCATCCGCAGACCCGCGAATTCCAGGTCTTCTGCGAAGGAACAAGCAACCCGTGGGGGATCGCCTTCAATGACGAAGGCGAAGCGTTCATCAGCGCCTGCGTCATCGACCACCTGTGGCATCTCGTCGAAACCGGTTACTACCACCGGCAGGGCGGGCCTTATCCGCCGCACACATGGAAGATCGAATCGATCGTCAAGCACAAGCACCAGAAGGCGGCTTATTGCGGCATCACGTGGTTCGACAGCGACGCCTACCCCGAGCAGTACCGCAAGAAACTCTATATGGGGAACATCCACGGCGGATGTATCAATGTCGACCGCATTGAGCGTAATGGTTCGACCTACGCGGGCTTCGGCGAACCGGATTTCCTGACAGCGAACGATGCCTGGTTCATGCCGGTGGTGCAGAAGACGGGGCCGGATGGCTCGCTCTACATCCTCGATTGGTACGACCGCTATCATTGCTATCAGGATGCCAACCGCGATCCAGAAGGGATCGACCGGCTCAAAGGGCGGCTCTATCGCGTGCGATACAAGGAGACGCCTCGAAAGGCGAACTTCGACCTGGTGACTTCCAGCGACGACGAGCTGTTTCAACTGCTGGAAAGCCCGAACGTCTGGACACGCGGCACCGCCCAAAGGATTCTGGAGGAGCGGCTGTGGCGCAAGGACGGGAAGAGTGACTCGCTGCATAAGAGGTTATTGGCACTGGCACTCAACGAGTCGACCCCGGCTCACCTGCAACGAGCGGCCTTTCAAATCGCCACCTTCGCGCCTGGATTCAACAAAGAGCAGACAAAGCAGGCGACAGTGAATCGCGACCCTTTGATCCGCGCCTGGGCTTTGCGCACTGCAGTGGGAAGCCTGATGATCGGAACGGACGGGCAGAGAGCGACACCTTCATCGAACAAAATAGCGGCCTCGCTGGTGATCGAACAGATTGGCTCCGCCTTAAGCGATACAGATGCCCGTGTGCGTCTTCAGGCGTTGATTGCGATGACCCGTGCTGCCGAGCAGGGCCTTACGGATGAATCGCTGCATCGTGCCTTCAAGACGGCAGCTGCCAAACTCGGCGAAGATGCTCATGCTCATCGGCTCGCATGGCAGACGATCAAAGCTTTTTATGGCCGTCGACCAGAGCTCCTGGGTGATCTCCTCGCTTCGCCTGAATACCGGTCGAGTGCTCTGGCGAAATCATTGGATGGCCGGTTGATGGACTGGATCTTATCGCAGCCCCAGCCGGATGCGGTCGTGCTGCAAACGATTCTCGCCACCGATGCGGCCAGTGAGTCAGCCCGGCAGGTGCTGAACGTGCTGGCAACTCAGATTCAGACGCGGCAGCTGGCTGGGGACCGTTTGGTGGCCGTTCGTCAGTTGGTTGGGCCGATCATCCAAAAAATCGTGGCCGATCCTTCGAGCCGCAACTTTGTGCCAGCCGCGCTTCTGGCGACGACCTGGGGCGACTCGGAAGGGTATGCTGCGGCTCGCAAGGTGCTGGAAACGTCCACCTTCAAGGAAGAGGAGCGACTGGCTGCCGCCGGTGCTCTCGTGGCGGCTGGTCAGGATGAAGTGCTCCGCAGCGTGGCCGCCATATTCGATGGCAAGCCGCCCGCTGCCAGCGAATTCAAGGGGAAGCTGCTGGCGACTTTGTCCCGGCTGGATGATCCCGAAGTTGGCTCATTCGCTTTGGCCTACTACCCGAAGCTCGCCACTGATCTGCAGCCCAAGGCCATCGAACTGCTCACCCAGCGACCGACATGGGCTGCGGCTCTTTTGGCAGCGATGGAGAAGAAGCAGATTTCCGCATCGGCTCTCAGTTCGCTTCAGGCACGACGCATCGCGGATCTGGGTGATGAACAGCTTTCCAAGAGGCTGGGTGAAGTGTGGGGACAGGTGCGTTCAGGTCGCGACCCGCAACGGGAACGAGTGGTTGCCGAGATGCGGCATCTCGTTCGCACCACACCGGGGGACGCGGTGAAAGGCCAACTCATCTTCAGCAAGGTGTGCGGGCAATGCCACAAGATGTACGGCGAAGGGGCGGAGGTCGGGCCGGAGATCACGCTCAATGGGCGGAACGATTACACGCAACTCCTTTCGAATATCTTCGACCCGAATCTGGTGATCGGTGCGGGTTATCGCTCGTGTACGGTCATTACTGACGACGGCCGGGCACTCAGCGGTCTGTTGGCTGAAGATTCTTCCGAACGGGTTGTCCTGAAGGTGCAGGGGGGGAAAGTGGAGATCATTCCCCGCAACACGATCGAGGAGTACAAGCTGAGCGAACTTTCGCTGATGCCCGAAGGGATTGAAAAGCAGTTGTCGCGTCAGGAGATCGCCGATTTGATGGCGTATGTCATCCTCGACAAGCCGCCGGGTGACCCGAGTGCACGGCAACTGACAGGGGCGTTCGAAGTCGCGCCCCGTGAATCGAACAACCCGGCGGAATTCGGGGCGATCTTTCAGACAGTTGCACCGGGCTTTGCGGAGGTTTCCTCGGGACTCAATGGTGTCGGATTGCTCAAGGAATATGGCGGTCAAAAAGTTGTCGTGCGGACACATCCTGTTGATCAGCAGCGACCGATGGTGGCGAAGGGAGTCTTCGACCTCCCCGCCGACAAGCCGAGCCGACTGCTGATCGATGTGGCGCACGACACGCGCGGCGACTTCCGGCTGGTGGTTAAGGTCAACGGGAAAGTGATCCATGAAGAGATCATCGGCAAGTCAACGACCGAGAATGGCTGGGCCCGCCGGGAGATCGATCTGGCTCCGTTCGCGGGGACACAGCCTGTGATCGAAGTTCTCAATGAAGCGAACAACTGGGCCTACGAATTCGCCTATTGGGGCGAACTCCGGGTGACCAGTGAGGCGAAATAGTGGGCGTTACCTGGCTTGATCTCGTCGCTTCGCGAAGCGCTCACGGAGAACACGCAAAGTGTCGAGAGATTTTTCATCTCCGGCCAAGTCGTGTTCTTCGCGAGGGTCGATGGTGAGATGAAAGAGTTCTTCCTGCTGAAAGTCTGGCCAATACAGGTACTTCCACTCGGGTGTGACGAGAGCCTGCGATGAAGGGATAAACGAAATGTCGCGGATGGTGGAGTGCTCATAGAAGAAGTCGGTTCGCCAACTTTTGGCGGCTGCCTGTCTTGAAGTGGGCGTTCCCAGATAGAGTGGAGACATGTCCTGGCCCTGCATCCGCTGGGTGGGCTCGGCACCCGCGGCGCGAAGGATCGTCGGCGCGAGATCGACGTTCAGCGTCTGGGCATTATTCGTTGTTCCCGCCAGCGATTTGTCCATCCGGGGATCGACGATCACCAGCGGCACGCGGATACTTTCTTCGTACGGATACCATTTATCGGCCAGGCCTTTTTCAGCGTGAAAATAGCCGTTATCCGTGGTGAAGAGAACGAGCGTGTTGTCCGCCAATCCCTCCGCTTTCAATCGATCCAGAATGCGGCCGCAGGCGGCGTCGACTTCGGTGATGAGGCGGTAATAGTTCTTCATCGACGTCTGGAAGGCTTCATCCGTCGAGAACCTTAACGACCAGCGACGGCGGCCCTCCTGCTTGTCGTTCGCCAGGAAGGGTGGCAAATTTCGAAAAGCCTGCTCGTTCGCTGTTGCAGGTACTGGAATGATGTCATTGACATACAGCGACATGCTGTTCGGTTGCGGCAAGTATTGTGCGGGTGAAGGGTCATCGGCGTGAGGGGCGAAGAAGGC